>NZ_BCUS01000071.1 GCF_001591345.1 Variovorax boronicumulans NBRC 103145
CGGCGAGGCCGCGCAGCACAAGCGGGGCCTGCTCTCGCGCATCCGCCGACGCCTCGGGCTGGCCTGAGCAGGGCGCCGGCATGAGGGACTTCAAGCTCGTCTTCACGGGTCCGATGGGCGTGGGCAAGACCACGGCCATCGCGGCCATCAGCGAGACCGCGCCGATCGCCACCGAGGTCGCCAACGCCGACACCTCGGTCGCCAAGGCCACCACCACGGTGGGGCTCGACTTCGGCCAGGTGACGCTGGACAACGGCGACCGGCTGCGCCTGTACGGCACGCCGGGCCAGAGCCGCTTCGACTTCATGTGGAAGATCCTGGTGCGCGACGCGCTGGGCCTGGCGATCCTGCTGGACAACAGCCGCCCCGATCCGATGGCCGACCTGGCCCAGTACCTGGACGGCTTCGCCGGCGCGCTCGAGCGCATGCCCTGCGCCGTGGGCGTGAGCCGCCTGCCCTCGCATCCCGCACCCACGCTCGACGACTACGCGCAGGCGCTGGCGGCGCGCGGGCTGGTGCTGCCGCTGCTGGCGGTCGATCCGCGCCGCAAGGACGACGTGGTCGCGCTGATCGAGACGCTGCTGATGCAGATCGAAGTGCTCGACGAGGAGGCCGCGCCATGAAGATCCCCCACGCCCTGAAGCTGCGCGCCGCGGTCGAGGCCCGCCGCGTGCTCGACGAGGTCACGGGCATCGCTTCGGTGGTGGTCGCCACGCCCGACGGCTTCGAGATCGCCAGCGTCGCCCGGCGCGACATCGAGCCCGCGCGCATCGCCGCCATGGCCAGCTCGATCGCCGCCATCGGCGCCGTGGTGTCGCAGGAGGCGCGCCTGGGCCGCTGCACCTGCATCACGGTCGCGACCGACAACGGCTTTGCGCTCGTCAGCCCGGTGCACAGCGGCGAGACCTCGCTGGTGGTGAACGTCATCGCCGACGCCGACGCGGTGCTCGCGCAGGCGATGTACCGCACGGCGGCCTGCGTGCGGGCGCTCGAGGCGCCGCAGCCCTAGGCCTCACCCACGAATTCACGGGCGGGGACGGATTGGCATGCGACGTCTCCACCCTCTTTTTTCATTCGCATGAATTTCACTCACAGGACTTACTGACATGGCCTCGATCCAGACCAGCCTCGACACCCTCCTGACCGCCGACGGCGCCCTGTGCGCTGCCGTGGTCGACTCCGCCAGCGGCATGATGCTGGGCGCCGCCGGCTCCGGCGTGGACCTTGAAGTGGCCGCCGCCGGCAACACCGAAGTGATGCGTGCCAAGCTCAAGACGATGCGCGCGCTGGGCCTGAGCGACACCATCGAAGACATCCTGATCACGCTGGGCAAGCAGTACCACCTGCTGCGCCCGATGGCGCAGAAGGAAGGCGTGTTCATCTACTTCGTGCTCGACAAGGCGAAGTCGAACCTGGCGCTGGCGCGCCGCAAGCTGCAGGACGTCGAGAAGGACATCACCTTCTAATCAGTCCGCCAAGGCGCATCGCCGTCGGGCCGGCTCCTTCGCGGGAGGCGGCCCTTTTCTTTTTTTTAAAAGGCGGCTACTTCGCCAGGTGCCCCAGCGGCAGCGCGCTGTTGGCCTTCACCTCGCCCAGCGAGAAGCTGGTGTGCAGGTCCTTCACGTTCGGCAGGTTCATGAGGTTCTGCCGCGCGAAGGCCGAGAAACCGTTCAGGTCCTGCGCCACCACCTGCAGCTCGAAGGTGCCGGTGCCGCTGATGTAGTGGCAGGCCACCACCTCGGGCATCTTGCGGATCGCGTCCTCGAGCTTGCGCGTGGCCTCGTGGGTGACGCGCTCGGTGTCCACGCGCACGAAGGCCAGCACGCCCAGCCCGATCTTGTGGCGGTCGATCTCGGCGCGGTAGCCCTTGATGAAGCCGGCGTCTTCCAGCGCCCGCACGCGGCGCCAGCAGGGCGCCGCCGACAGGCCCACGCGCTGCGCCAATTCGGCGTTCGTGAGGCGGCCATCGGTCTGCAGTTCTTGCAGGATAGCGAGGTCGAACTTGTCAATGCTTTCCATAGGGGTGGATGTTAAGCAAGATTCTTTCTGAAAGTCGTTTTTCCGAGGCAAAAAACGCAAACACCTGTCGCAGACCCCGGCATACACTTTGCGTCACCATGGGCTTGCGCCCTACCGGGCACAGACCCACACCCCTCAGCCAGGCCCACAAAGCCCTGCCAATACGGAGACAGAGAACATGAACGCCCCGCTGCCCGAGCACATTCGCCGCGCGCTAGAAACCGTCACGCTCGACGACAAATACAGCCTCGACTACGGGCGCGCCTTCATGAGCGGGGTCCAGGCCCTGGTCAAGCTGCCGATGCTGCAGCGCCTGCGCGACAAGCAGGTCGGCAAGAACACCGCCGGCTTCATCAGCGGCTACCGCGGCTCCCCGCTCGGCGGCTACGACCAGGCGCTGTGGAAGGCCAGCAAGTTCCTCAAGGAACAGAACATCGTCTTCCAGCCCGGCGTGAACGAAGAGCTCGCGGCCACGGCGCTGTGGGGCACGCAGCAGCTGGGCTTCTCGCCGCAGGGCACCAACAAGTTCGACGGCGTCTTCGGCATCTGGTACGGCAAGGGCCCGGGCGTGGACCGCTGCTCCGACGTCTTCAAGCACGCCAACATGGCCGGCACCACCGCCTGGGGCGGCGTGATCGCGGTGGCCGGCGACGACCACATCTCCAAGAGCAGCACGGCCGCGCACCAGAGCGACCACATCTTCAAGGCCTGCGGCACGCCGGTGTTCTTCCCGGCCAACGTGCAGGAAATCCTGGACCTGGGCATCCACGCCTTCGCACTGAGCCGCTTCTCGGGCGTGTGGTCGGGCATGAAGACGATCCAGGAGATCGTCGAGTCCAGCGCCACGGCCATGATCGACCCCGAGCGCGTCGACATCGTCATTCCCACCGACTTCGAGATGCCGCCCGGCGGCCTGCACATCCGCTGGCCCGACCATGCGCTGGAGCAGGAAGCCCGGCTCATGCACTACAAGTGGTACGCCGCGCTGGCCTACATCCGCGCCAACCGCCTGAACCACAACGTGATCGAAGGCCCGAACGACCGCTTCGGCATCATGGCCAGCGGCAAGGCCTACAACGACACGCGCCAGGCGCTCATCGACCTGGGCCTGGACGACGCGGCCTGCCGCCAGCTGGGCATTCGCCTGCACAAGGTGGGCGTGGTGTGGCCGCTGGAGGCGCAGCTCACGCGCGAATTCGCCACCGGCCTGCAGGAAATCCTGGTGGTCGAGGAAAAGCGCCAGGTCATCGAATACCAGCTCAAGGAAGAGCTCTACAACTGGCGCTCCGACGTGCGCCCCAACGTGGTCGGCAAGTTCGACGAAGGCGCCAGCTCCACGGACGACGGCTACTCGGGCGGCGAATGGTCGATGCCCAATCCGACCTCGCACACGCTGCTGCGTGCCAACGCCGACCTGAACCCGGCCCTCATCGCCAAGGCCATCGCCGGGCGCCTGAAGAAGACGGGCCTGCTGGCCGCTGCCGGCGCCGACATGGCCGCGCGCATCGACGCGCAGCTGGCCATCCTGGAGGCCAAGGAACGCGCGATGGTGGTGCAGCAGGCGTCCACCAGCGTGGCCGACGCCACGCGCCAGCCCTGGTTCTGCTCGGGCTGCCCGCACAACACCAGCACCGTCGTGCCCGAAGGCTCGCGCGCGATGGGCGGCATCGGCTGCCACTTCATGGCGACCTGGATGGACCGCTCCACCATCGGCTTCACGCAGATGGGCGGCGAGGGCGTGCCATGGGTCGGCCAGCAGCCCTTCACGACCGATCAGCACATCTTCGCCAACCTGGGCGACGGCACGTACTTCCACAGCGGCCTGCTCGCCATTCGCCAGAGCATCGCGGCGGGCGTGAACATCACCTACAAGATCCTCTACAACGACGCGGTCGCCATGACCGGCGGCCAGACCGTGGGCGAGCGCCCCGAGGGCCACTCGGTGCTGCAGATTGCCGAGAGCCTGCACGCCGAAGGTGCCAAGAAGGTCGTCATCGTCACCGACGAGCCCGAGAAGTACGAGGGCGTGAGCATTCCGGGCGACCACGTGCAGGTGAAGCACCGCGACCTGCTGGACGACATCCAGCGCGAGTTCCGCGCCATGGCCGGCACCACGGCCATCATCTACGACCAGACCTGCGCCACCGAGAAGCGCCGCCGCCGCAAGCGCGGCACGGCCGTCGATCCGGCCAAGCGCGTGGTCATCAACGAGCTGGTCTGCGAAGGCTGCGGCGACTGCAGCGTGCAGAGCAATTGCCTCTCGGTGGAGCCGCTGGAAACCGAATTCGGCCGCAAGCGCACCATCAACCAGAGCAGCTGCAACAAGGACATGAGCTGCCTGAAGGGCTTCTGCCCGAGCTTCGTCACCGTCGAAGGCGGCCAGCTCAAGAAGAAGGGCAAGAACAAGGCGGCCACGCCGGCCGAGTTCGGCCTGCTGGCCGAGCCCGCCATTCCGTCGCTCGCGGGCGGCAAGGTCTGGGGCGTGGTGGTGGCCGGCGTCGGCGGCACCGGCGTGATCACCATCGGCCAGCTGCTGGGCATGGCCGCGCACATCGAGGCCAAGGGCATCGTCACGCAGGACGCGGCGGGCCTGGCGCAAAAGGGCGGTGCCACCTGGAGCCACGTGCTCATCGGCGACACGCAGGACGACATCCGCACCACCCGCGTGGGCACCGCGGCGGCCGACCTGATCCTGGCCTGCGACCCGCTGGTGACGATCAACGCCGAGACCATGGCGCGCATGCGCGAAGGGCGCACGCACGTGGCGCTCAACAGCCACAGCGCGCCCACGGCCGCCTTCGTGCGCAACGCCAACTGGCAGAACCCCGAAGACGCCTGCGCCGCTGAAATTGCGCGCGCCGTGGGCATCGACGGCCTGGGCGCCTTCGACGCCGATGCCGCCGCCACCGCGCTGATGGGCGACACCATCTACGTCAACCCGATGATCCTGGGCTACGCCTGGCAAAAGGGCTGGGTGCCGCTGGCGCACGAGTCGCTGATGCGCGCCATCGAGCTGAACGCCGTGGCCATCGAGAACAACAAGACCGCCTTCGAGTGGGGCCGCCAGGCCGCCGTGCGTCCGGACGAGCTGCAAAAGCGCGTGCGCCCGGGCCAGATCATCGAGTTCAAGAAGCGCGAGACGGTCGAGGCCCTGGTGGCGCGCCGCGCCGAGTTCCTGACCGGCTACCAGAACGCCGCCTACGCCGAGGAATACAAGGCCTTCGTCGGCCGCGTGCAGCAGGTCGAGTCGGCCGTCGGCAAGAGCACGGGACTGGCCGAAACGGTGGCGCGCTACCTGTTCAAGCTCATGGCCTACAAGGACGAGTACGAAGTCGCCCGCCTGCACACCGACCGCACGTTCCTGGACCGCGTCGAGGGCATGTTCGAGGGCGACTACAAGCTCAACTACCACCTGGCGCCGCCGCTGCTTGCAAAGAAGAACACCAAGGGCCAGCTGCAGAAGCAGAAGTTCGGCCCCTGGATGCTCACGGGCTTCCGCTTCCTGGCGAAGCTCAAGGGCCTGCGCGGCACGGCGCTCGATGTCTTCGGCCGCACCGAGGAACGCAAGACCGAGCGCGCCCTCATCGGCGAGTACCGCGCCAGCATCGAGGAAGTGCTCAAGGGCCTGCGCGCCGACAACCACGCGCTGGCGCTGGAGATCGCGAGCCTGCCCGAGCAGATCCGCGGCTACGGCCACGTCAAGGAGCGCAACCTGGCGGCGGCCCGCACCCGCTGGACCGAGCTGATGGGCAAGTGGCGCAACCCCCAGGCGCAGCGCGCGGCAGCCTGATCCGCCAGGCCCGTTTCCCCTGACAAAGAGCGCCCCTGCGGCGCTCTTTGCTATTTAAACGATAGCTGAAAGCCCTCGGGGGTGCGCCGGATAAGGGCGCGAAACGGCCATCCGCGCCGAATACAATGCCCGACTGCGCGCGGCCTCCCCCGCCGAGCCTTTGACTTGCGGCCCGCATCCCTCGTGGGCGCGGAACCGCGGGCCCGGCCCGCGCATCTGAAGTCTTTTTCTTCTCTCTTCCCTCTGCTGGAGACTCTCTTGTTCATTTCCTCTGCTTTCGCTCAAACCGCGCCCGCAGCCGCCGGTGGTGGCGACATGTTGTCTTCGCTGGGCAGCATGCTGCCGCTGGTGCTGATGTTCGTGGTGCTGTATTTCGTCATGATCCGCCCGCAAATGAAGCGCCAGAAAGAGGCCCGCGCCATGATCGAAGCCCTGGCCAAGGGTGACGAAGTCGCCACGGCAGGCGGCGTGCTCGGCAAGATCACCTCGCTGAACGACCAGTACCTCGGCCTGGAAATCGCCAACGGCGTCGAGATCAAGATCCAGCGCAGCGCGGTGGTCCAGGTGCTGCCCAAGGGCGCCGTCAAGCAATAAAAGCGTGAGCTGAACCTTGCGCTTCAGGGCGCAGGGCCCCAAGTCACGCCGTGTTCCATTTCTGAAACGCTTGTGAAAAGCGCCTTCTCATGAACCGTTACCCGGTCTGGAAGTACACGATCATCGTGATCGTGCTGCTCGTGGGGCTCATCTACGCCCTGCCCAATTTCTTCGGCGAGGCACCCGCGGTGCAGGTGTCCGCGGCCAAGACGACCGTCAAGGTCGATGCCGCCACCCAGACCCGGGTCGAGGAGGCGCTGAAGGCGGCCGGCCTGACGCCCGACCTGGTGACGCTGGACGCCGGCTCGCTGCGCGCCCGCTTCACCACCACCGACGACCAGCTCAAGGCGCGCGACGTCGTGCAGCGCGCCCTGGTGCCCGACGCCAGCGATCCGCCCTACACGGTGGCGCTGAACCTGCTGTCGCGTTCGCCCAAGTGGCTCACGTCGCTGCATGCGTTCCCGATGTACCTGGGCCTGGACCTGCGCGGCGGCGTCGACTTCCTGCTGCAGGTCGACATGAAGGGCGCCATCGACAAGAAGGCCGAATCGTTCGCGAGCGACCTGCGCACCACCTTCCGCGACAAGAGCATCCGCGGCACCCAGGTCAGCCGCAACGGCCAGACCGTCGAGGTGACCTTCCGCGACGCGGCCTCGCTGGAGACCGCCAAGCGCCTGATCGTGGACCAGTTCCCCGACCTCAGCACCACCGACACGCAAGACGGCACCAACTGGCGCCTGACCGCCACCATCAAGCCCGAGGCGGCCCGCCGCCTGCAGGACGCCGCGCTCAAGCAGAACATCACGACCCTGCACAACCGGATCAACGAACTCGGCGTGGCCGAGCCGGTGATCCAGCAGCAGGGCCTGGACCGCATCGTCGTGCAGCTGCCCGGCGTGCAGGACACGGCCAAGGCCAAGGAAATCCTGGGCCGCACCGCCACGCTCGAAATGCGCATGGTCGACGAAAGCGCCGAAGGCCGCGCGGCCGAGCTGAGCGGCGCGCCCGTGCCCTTCGGCTCCGAGAAATTCCTCGACCGCGGTGGCCGCCCGGTGATCGTGAAGAAGCAGGTGCTCGTCACCGGCGAGAACCTCACTGACGCCCAGCCCGGCTTCGACCAGCAGAGCAACCAGCCCAAGGTCGACCTGACCATGGACGCCAAGGGCGGTCGCATCATGCGCGACGTCAGCCGCGAGAACTACAAGAAGCGCATGGCCATGCTGATCTTCGAGAAGGGCAAGGGCGAAGTGCTCACGGCCCCGTCGATCAACGGCGAACTGGGCAACCGCTTCCAGGTCTCGGGTTCGATGACGGTGGCCGAAGCCAGCGACCTGGCCCTGCTGCTGCGCGCCGGCTCGCTGGCCGCGCCCATGGAGATCATCCAGGAGCGCACGATCGGCCCGACGCTCGGCGCCGACAACATCGAAAAAGGCTTCAAGAGCGTGATGTACGGCTTCCTGGCCATCATGGTCTTCATGTGTGCCTACTACGCGCTGTTCGGCCTGTTCTCGTCGATCGCGCTGGCCGTGAACCTGATGCTGCTGGTCGCCATTCTCTCGATGCTGCAGGCCACGCTCACGCTGCCCGGCATCGCGGCCATGGCGCTGGCCATCGGCGTGGCCATCGACTCCAACGTGCTGATCAACGAGCGCGTGCGCGAAGAGCTGCGCAACGGCGCCTCGCCGCAGGCCGCCATCCACGCGGGCTACGACCGCGCCTGGGGCACGATTCTCGATTCGAACGTGACCACGCTGATTGCCGGTATTGCGTTGCTGGCCTTCGGTTCGGGTCCGGTGCGCGGCTTCGCGGTGGTGCACTGCATCGGCATCGTCACCTCGATGTTCTCCGCCGTGTTCTTCTCGCGTGGCCTCGTGAACTTCTGGTACGGCCAGAAGAAGAAGCTCAAGTCTGTGTCGATCGGCACCGTCTGGCGGCCCAAGACCGACGGCACGGCCGTGGTCGACACCAAGTAACGGCCGAGGACCATCGCCATGGAATTCTTCCGCATCCACAAGACCATCCCGTTCATGCGCCATGCCCTGGTGCTGAACATCATTTCCTTCGCAACCTTTGCGCTGGCGCTGTTCTTCCTGTTCCACCGCGGACTGCACCTGTCGGTGGAGTTCACCGGCGGCACGGTGATGGAAGTGGCCTACGAGCAATCGGCCGACATCGGCAAGGTGCGCGAGGCCGTCACCAAGCTCGGCTATCCCGAAGTGCAGGTGCAGAACTACGGCACCTCGCGTGACGTGCAGATCCGCCTGCCCACCCAGAAGGGCATGAGCTCCGACCAGCAGAGCGCGCAGGTCATGCAGGCGCTGAAGTCGGTCGACCCGTCGGCCACGCAGCGCGGCATCGAGGTCGTCGGGCCGCAGGTCGGCGACGAGCTGACCTCCAACGGCATCAAGGCGCTGGCCATGGTGGTGATCGGCATCATGATCTACCTGGCGTTCCGCTTCGAGTGGAAGTTCGCGCTGTCCACCGTGCTGGCCAACCTGCACGACGTGGTGATCATCCTGGGCTTCTTCGCCTTCTTCCAGTGGGAGTTCTCGCTGGCGGTGCTGGCGGCGGTGCTGGCGGTGCTGGGCTACTCGGTGAACGAGTCGGTCGTGATCTTCGACCGCGTGCGCGAGAACTTCCGTCGTTACCGCAAGATGACGACCACCGAAGTCATCGACAACGCGATCACCTCGACCATCAGCCGCACGATCATCACCCACGGCTCCACGCAGCTCGTGGTGCTGTCGATGTTCTTCTTCGGCGGCCCCACGCTGCATTACTTTGCGCTGGCGCTGACCATCGGCATCTGCTTCGGCATCTACTCGTCGTGCTTCGTGGCCGCCGCGATCGCGATGTGGCTGGGCGTGAAGCGCGAGGACCTGATCAAGGGTCCGCCGGTCAAGCGCGACGGCGACTCCGGCGGCGACGACCCGAACGCCGGCGCCGTCGTCTGAGGGATACTTCGGCGCCAGCTTCGCGTCACCCGCACTTGTGCGGTGGCGCATCCCGATGCAAGCTCGGGGCTGTCGCCGATGAACCGTTCTCTCCGGCCTTTCCGATCCATCAATGAGCACTGCGCGGTCCGCTTCTTCCCTGCAGCTCGCACGCGAGGCGCGTGAGCGTTTCGTGGCGGCCACGGAAGGCGCGATCGCTCCGCTGGCCCAGGCCATCCGCGACCGGCTGACCGCGGTGGCCTCCGATGTCGGCAGCGCGCGCACCATGCAGGAAAGCCGCGACGACCTCGTGGCGTTCCAGGGGCATGCCTCGCAGTGGGTGTCGCTGGCGCAGACCGGCTGGCGCAAGGCGTTGGGCACGGGCCCGGCGGGCGGCACTTCGTCGGCCCCCGCGGCGCTGCGGCTGGAGCTCATCGGCGACGAGGTGGTCGAGAGCAACATCCTCGCCTCGCGCCTCGCACAGACCATCCACGACAAGGCCAGCTTCGAACTCAGCGACCTGCGCCTGCGCATCCAGCACCTCGAAGGCACGAACGAGCTCGACGCCCGGGACGTGCTGAAACCCGAGACCCTGGCCAAGCTGCTGGTGGAACAGTGGCTGGCCGCCGGCCTGAGCCGCGAGGCCTGGGGCCGCGTGCAGGGCACGGCGCAGCAGGCCCTGGCGGATGTGGTCGTGAAGGCCTACGAAAGCGCCAACGCCTTCCTGATCGCGCAGGGCGTGATGCCCGAAATCGACCTCAAGAGCTTCGTGCGCCGCACGGGCGATTCGGGCGGCGGCCCGTCGTCCATGGGCATGCCGGTGTCGTCGAGCATGCCGATGGGGCAGGGCTCGCCGGCAGGTGCGGCCGTGCCGCACGGCCAGCAGCCATCGCAGCCGCAGCGTCCGGGCTTCGCTTTCCAGGCCTCGCATGCGGCGTCCGTGCCGTCGTCGGGGCCGGCCTCCAGCTCGATGATGGGCAGCTCGCCGCTCGCCTTCGCGCGGCAGCGCGCGCAGACCGCGCTGCTGAGCCTCAAGCGCTTTGTCGCCGCGCGCATCGGCGGCGAGGCCGGCGCCTCGCAACCGGGCGGTGGCACGACCGGCACCGGTGGCGGCGTGGCCGCGCCCCGCGTGTTTTCACGCACCTTCGCCGGCGCCATCGCCGATGCCGAGGTCGCCTACCGCATGGCGGCCACGCAGTACATCGACGGCGGCGGCGAGCAGGCCACGCTGATCCAGCAGACCGCCGTCGACCTGCGCCGGCGCACCGCCGAGCTCAAGAAGCGCGCGCCCACCACGGCCGACAAGGCCACGGTCGAGATCGTGGCGCTGATGTTCCAGGCCATCCTCGCGGAAGAGCGCATTCCGTTCTCCGCGCGCGTCTGGTTCGCGCGGTTGCAGATGCCCGTGCTGCGCGTGGCCATCGCCGAGCCCGAATTCTTCGGCACCCTGCAGCACCCCGCGCGCATGCTGATCGACCGCATGGGCTCCTGCGTGATGGGCTTCGACGCCGCGGCCATCACCGGCAGCGCGCTCGAGAACGAGATCAAGCGCGTGGTGCAGGTGATCGAGCAGTACCCCGAGACCGGCCAGCGCGTGTTCAAGCTGGTGTTCGACGAGTTCGTCGCCTTCCTCAGCCGCTACCTCACGCAGAGCGACGCCACGCAGCGCGTCATGAGCGTGGCGCAGCAGGTCGAGCAGAAGGAGACGATGGCGATCCAGTACACCATCGAGTTGCGCAAGATGCTCAACGACATGCCGGTGCGCGACGAGATCCGCGAGTTCCTGTTCAAGGTCTGGGCCGAGGTGCTGGCCATCGCCGCGCTGCGCTACGGCGCACAGGGCGAGCACACCGTGATGCTCAAGCGCGTGGCCTCCGAGCTGGTCTGGGCCGCGAGCGCCAAGCCCAACCGCGCCGACCGCGCCCGCGTGATCCAAGACCTGCCGCAGCTGCTGCAGCGCCTGCGTCAGGGCATGGACCTGCTGGGCATCGTCGGCGAGCCGCAGGAAGGCCACATCAAGACCATCGGCGCCACGCTCACCGACGCCTTCATGTCGAAGACCGAGGCCATTCCCCAGGCCAAGATCGAGGCCATGGCCGAGCGGCTGGCCCACCTGGAAGACTTCGTGACCGACGACGGCAGCGCCTCCAGCCTGCCGCTGGACGCCCAGAGCATCGAGCTGCTGCTCGGCGTGGACGCGACCGCGATCGAGGTCATTTCCGACACCGCCGGCGTCAAGGTGGCCGAAGACATGCTCGCGTGGACCCACGAGCTGCAGGTCGGCAACTGGTTCATGCTGGACCACAACGACCGCGTGACCCAGGTCCAGTTCGTCTGGCGCAGCGACCGCAAGCAGCTGCACCTGTTCGCCTCGGCCGACGGCCGCAGCTTCCTCATCCAGGCCGGACGGCTGGCGATGTACCTGCAGGCCGGCTTGCTGGTGCCGGCCGAGGAAGAAACGCTCACGGCACGTGCGACGCGCGAAGCGCTGGCGAAGCTCGATGCGAATCCCGAGCGGCTGCTGAACTAGTCAGCCGCGCGGCTGCTCTCGTCTGTGGGGAAGTGCGCGCAGCTCGGAGGCGAGCTCAGTGTGCCGTACGGCCTTCGCGGCTCTCGCAGAGTTCGTCGAGCACGAGGGCATCGGGCTCGATGCCGGTGCTCCAGTGCACCATCAGCACGATGATCTTGAGTTCGTCCAGCGCCACCGGGTCGCCCGGGGCGGCCATCGCGCGCTCGACGACGATCTCGCGCAGGCCGCAGGGCAGCACGTTCGAAAGTTCGAGAAAACGGATGAAGCCGAGGCACTCGGCGCCGAGGTGTTCCTGCTCCGACGGCGAGTACACGCGCATCGACTGGCTCGACTGGGGCAGCGCCGCATCGGGCGCGCCGCCCAGCGTGACGCGGGCAGTGGTGATGGCGTTGTCGTCATCGCCTTCACTGGCCTGGTGTTCAAACTGCAGGCCTTGCGTGGCAAGGCTCAGGCCGTCGAGCCACTGCAGGGCGTCGCGAATTTCTTCCGCCTCGAAGCCGTGCGCACTGAGCTTGCGGCCCAGCTGTTCGGGTTCGGGGCAGGCATCGCCGCGCCAGTAGTTTTCATACACAAACACGAGCACTTCGAACATGGGCCCAATATAGCCGAGGAATCTGTCGTGTGTCCCCAGGCTTTCGTGCACTTCGTGCGTCAGCCGACGGCTGCTCTTTGAAACAGGCCGCCGGGCAACCGCGAGACATGCCCGTCGAGTTCAAGCTCGAGCATCTTCGCCTGCAGCTGGGCCGCGCTCCAGCCGGTGCGCGCGCTCAATGCGTCGAGGCTCACCGGGTCGTAGCCGAGGGCATCGAGCAGCGGATGCTCCGGGGCCGACGACGGTGTGTCGCTGGCGACCGTGCGAGCGGCCGGCGCGAGCGGCGGCAGCTCTTCGAGGATGTCGTTCACCGACTCGACCAGCTTCGCACCCTGCCGGATCAGCGCATGGCAGCCACGCGATTGCGGCGAGTGGATCGAGCCCGGGATCGCGAACACTTCCTTGCCCTGCTCCGACGTGAGCCGCGCGGTGATGAGCGAGCCCGACGCCAGCGCCGCCTCGACCACCAGCGTGCCGCGCGCCAGGCCCGCGATGAGGCGGTTGCGCTTGGGAAAGTTCTGCGTGAGCGGCGGCGTGCCCAGCGGCAGCTCGCTCACGATCAGCCCCTGCAGCGTGATGCGGTGCGCCAGGTCGCGGTGCCGTGCGGGGTACACGCGGTCCAGGCCGGTGCCGACCACGGCCACCGTGGCGAGCACCGGGGCGTCGCCGGCCGCGTCGAGCGCGCCCAGATGCGCCGCGCCGTCGATGCCGAGTGCCAGGCCCGAGACCACGGGCAAGCCCGCTTCGCCCAGCGCCCGTGCGAAGGCGCGCGCATGGCTGGCGCCCTGCGGCGTCGGGTTGCGGCTGCCGACCACGGCAAGGCTGCGGCCGAGTTGCGTGAGGTCGAAGGCGGCGGCGCCGAGCACGTAGAGCATCAGCGGCGGGTCGACCATCTCGAGCAGCGAACCCGGGTAGCCGGCGTCGCCGAGCGTCACGACGCGGCGCGTGATGGCGCCGCCGGTGGGGTCGTCCGCGGGGTGCAGCCATTGCCAGGTCTGGTCGACCTGCGCTTGCAGGCCGGAGGGCGGCTGCTTGAGCGCGGCGGCCTGGGCGGTGCTGACGACTTCGCACAGCGTTGCCTCGGGCTGCGCGAAGATCGCGTCAGGCAGCCCGAAGGCCGCCAGCAGGCGGCGTGCGGCGCCGTCGCCGACGCCTGGGGTCAGTGAAAGTCGCAGCCAGCCTGCGAGTTCTGCGCGTTCCAAACGAGTGTGCGAGAAAGAAGCCTCAGGCGCGTGTCAGGGATTGACGAGGAAGTCGCCGGCGCGGGGAGTGTCGTTGATTTCGAGCACGAGTGCGTACGAGACCTTCTCGAAGGTGCGGAACACCATCAGCAGTCCGATGCGTTCGTTCGGCAGCTTGATGGTTTCCTTGCGTGCGCCGGTGCGGTCGAGGATGGTCTCGCCGTTCTTCAAGATGGCCAGCACGTGGCCGTTGTCGACGCCGTCGCGCGTGCCCTTGTTGATGGCCACGACCTGGTTCTGCGCGGCGTACTGCACCGCGTTGCCGTAGACCGACACGATGCGGCCGTCCACCTGGGTGGAGGGCGCGCGCGGTGCGTAGCTCAGCAGCTGGCGCGGGGGCTCGGGCAGCAGGCGGTCGCCGGCGCGCATTTCCTCGCGCGACGCAATGATGTCGATGCTGGCCGGCACGACGGTGATGACGTCCTTGTCGCCGGTCGTCTCGATGGTGGTCGATTCGCCGCGCTGCAGCTGGGCCTTGCCCAGGTACTGCGCCTCGTAACCGAGGATTTCGCCGGTGCCAGGGTCTTTCAGCGGCGTGGCGTTGCGGAAGATGCGGTAGTGCTGCACCGGGCCCGGCTTCTCGACCAGCGGCGACTCGGCGTTGCCGCGCGCATAGGCGCGGTCGCCGCGCGACAGCAGCACGCGGCTGTCGTTGCCGGCCACGATGCGCGGTGCGGCGTCGAGCGTGTTGGCATCGACCACGATGGGTTCGCTGAGGAAGGGCTCGATCAGGCTCGGGTTGAGCGTGGGCAGGGCCATGCCGGCGAGCGAGTCGAAGCGCGTGCGCGGCGACAGCTTGATGGTGCCGCCATCGCCGCCAGAGACGCCGCGGCGCGTGGTCAGGCGGGCGCGGCCGCCGCTCTTGTCCAGGTACAGCACCTGGCCCGGGTAGATGCGGTGCGGGTCCTGGATCTCGTTGATGTTCATGCCCCATAGCTCCGGCCAGCGCCAGGGGCGCAGCAGGTACAGGCGCGAGATGGCCCAGAGCGTGTCGCCGGGCTTGACGGTGTACTCGTCGGGCGCCTTCGGCGACAGCTCGCTCAGCGGCACGCCGGCCTGGGCGGTCTGCTGGGCGGTGGCGCGCTGCTGGGGCGTGACGGGGTAGGTTGTCTGCGCCCAGGCCGCCGTGGCGCCGCAACTGCCGGCCACCGCCAGGGCGGCCGTCCAGAAGGCAAAGAAGGTCGGGCGCTGGTGTTCGGTGGAGCTGGGCTGTGTCATGTCTGGATGGGTGAGCGCACGAAGTATCGTGGCGCATACGAATCTCACAATTTGCTACGAATTCTGCGCCCGAAGCCCTTGCAAGGGCAACGTTTTCGCGTCAATGCGCCGCGACGCGTCGCGGAATTGGCGAAAATAGCCACAACTTCCCCCCGATTTCATGGCCAAACGAATCATTCTGAGTTACCCCGACAAGCGCCTGCACACGGTGGCCAAGCCGGTGCAGGGCGTGGACGCGCGCATCAAGACGCTGGTCGCCGACATGCTGGAAACCATGTACGACGCGAGCGGCATCGGCCTGGCCGCGACCCAGATCGACGTGCACGAGCGCGTGGTCGTGATCGACGTCTCTGAAGAGCGCAACGAGCCGATCGTGCTCATCAACCCCGAAATCACCTGGGCCAGCGACGAAAAGGTGCTGAATGAAGAGGGCTGCCTCTCGGTGCCCGGCATCTACGACGGCGTGATGCGTTCCACCTCGGTGAAGGTCCAGGCGCTCGACGCCGACGGCAACACCCACACCATCGAGGCCGACGGCCTGCTGGCCGTGTGCATCCAGCACGAGCTCGACCACCTCATGGGCAAGGTGTTCGTCAAATACCTGTCGCCGCTCAAGCGCAACCGCATCAAGAGCAAGCTCCTCAAGCAGCAGCGCGAGGGCATGAAAGAAGCGCGGGCATGAGCCACCGGGCTGCGTGGTCCTCGCTGGCCGCCGCCGGACTGTTGTTCCTGGCGGGTTGCGTCAGCGAACCCACGCGCATCCAGCCCGGCACCTCCGCCGCCGAGACCCTGCAGCGCCTGGGCGCGCCCACCGGCCGCTACCCGCTCAACGGCGGCGGCGAGCGCCTGCAGTACTCGCGCATGCCGGCCGGCTTCGAGGTGGTCGACATCGACCTCGACGCGTCCGGCAAGGTCGTCTCGGTGACCCAGGTGCTCACCGAGGCGCGCTTCGGCCACGACATCCAGGTCGACCGCTGGCGCCAGAACGAGGTGCTGGCCTTCTACGGCAAGCCCTACGAAATCAGCCGCGTCAGTTCCTTCGACGGTACCGTCTGGACCTGGCGCTACAAGGCCATCAACGAGCGCCGCATGCTCTATATCTACATCGACCCCACCGGCGTGGTGCGCCGGTATCACACGGGGGATGACCTCGAATTCGAACGGATCCGGGATTGAGCGCGTTGAAAGTCGTTTTTGCGGGCACGCCCGAGTTCGCGCGCGTCGCCCTGGAGGCCATTGCCGCCGCCGGCCATGACATCGTCGGCGTGATGAGCCAGCCCGACCGGCCCGCCGGCCGCGGCATGAAGTTGCAGGCGTCACCCGTCAAGCAGTGCGCCGTGGCCCACAACTGGCCCGTCGCCCAGCCGCGCAGCCTGCGGCTCGACGGCAAGTACCCCGACGAGGCCACCGCCGCGCGCGACACGCTGCTCGCGTGGCAGCCCGACGTGATGGTGGTCGCGGCCTACGGGCTGATCCTGCCGCAGTGGGTGCTCGACCTGCCGGCGCACGGCTGCCTCAACATCCACGCCAGCCTGCTGCCGCGCTGGCGCGGCGCGGCGCCGATCCACCGCGCCATCGAGGCCGGCGACGCACAGACCGGCATCACGATCATGCAGATGGACGCGGGCCTGGACACCGGCGACATGCTGCTGCGCGAGGCGCTCGACATCGCCCCCGGCGAGAACACCGCCCGCCTGCACGACCGGCTGGCCGCGCTCGGCGGCCGCATGGTGGTCGAGGCGCTGGCGCAGATCGGGCAACTCACCCGCACGCCGCAGCCCACCGAAGGCATCACCTACGCCCACAAGGTCGAGAAGCACGAAGCGCTGATCGACTGGACGCAGCCGGCCGCCGCCATCGTGCGCCGCGTGCTGGCCTTCGATCCGTTCCCCGGCGCAAACAGCCCGCTCGGCGGCGAGACCGTCAAGCTCTGGGCCGCGCACGTGGCGGCCGGCCCTGCAGGTGCCGCGCCCGGCACCATCGTCTCGGCCGACGCCACCGGTGTCGCCGTGGCGGCCGCCGATGCGACCGTGGTGCTCACCGAACTGCAACGCCCGGGCGGCAAGCGCCTGCCTGCGGCCGATTTCCTGCGCGGCTTCGACCTGAAGGCCCGACAGGTCTTCGGCTGATGTTCCTCTCGCCCACGCTGCGCCGCCAGCCCGAGTTCCGCGCCGGCATGCGCGACATGGCCTCGGCCGCGCTCGGCATCGGCGCCTGGGGCCTGATGACCGGCGTCGCCATGGTCAAGTCGGACATGAGCGTGCTCGAGGCCGTGGCGATGACCCTGTTCGTCTACGCCGGCAGCTCGCAGCTGGCCGCCATCCCGCTGCTGGCCGCGGGCGCGCCGGCCTGGGTGATTTTGGCGACGGGCTTCTGCGTCAACCTGCGCTTCGTGGTGTTCAGCCTGCACCTGCGGCCCTACCTCATGCACATGCCGCGCTGGCGCCGCCTGCTGCACGGCTACCTGACGGCCGACCTGAGCTACGCGCTCTTCACGAAGCAGTACACGGCCCCGCCGACCACGCCCGCCGAGCGGCTGGCGCAAGAGGCCTACCTCACCGGCAACTACTTCGTGACCTGGTGCGCGTGGATGGGCATGAGCCTGCTGGGCATCGCGCTGGCCAACCTCATTCCGCAGACCTGGGGCCTGGGCTTTGCCGGCGTGCTGAGCCTGGTGGCCATCGTCTGCTCGATGGCGACGACGCGGCTGCGCGTGCTGGCCGCGCTCATCGCGGGCGCCACGGCGGTCGCGGCCTATGCGCTGCCGCTCAAGCTCAACATCGTGGTCGCGATCGGCGTGGCCGTGCTGCTGTGCTTCTGGCTCGAAAAGCAGTTCGGGCTCGACCCCGACGCGGAGGACGACAAATGAGCGGCGGCACCGACTGGTGGTCTTTGGCCGTGATCGCCGGCCTCGCCGGCGTCACCGTGCTCACGCGCTGCTTCTTCTTCATCCTCGACCGGCCCTGGGGCCTGCCCGAGTGGGCGCACCGCGCGCTGCACTACGCGCCGGCCGCCGCGCTGGCCGGCGTGATCGCGCCCGAGATCGTGATGACGCAGGGCCACCTGATCACCACGCTGCACGACGCCCGCCTCTACGCGGCGGTCGTCGGCGGCGCCTACTACTTCTGGCGGCGCGGCGTGCTCGGCACGATGCTGGCCGGCATGGCCGTCTACCTGCCCCTGCACCTCGGCCTGGGCTGGTGATCGGCTCAGACTAGTCGAGCTTCACGCCGGCGGTCTTGATGATGTTGCCCCAGCGCTCGCTCTCCGCGCGCGAGAGCTTGTAGAAGTCCTGCGGCGTGCCTGGCAGCGCCTCGAAGCCGAACTCCGCAAACAGCTTCACCACCTTCGGTGCCTTCATCGCCTTGTGCAGCTCGGTGTTGATGCGCGCCACGGCCTCGGGCGGCATGCCGGCCGGGCCGATCAGGCCGTGGAAGGCGTAGGCGTTGACGTCGCTGAAGCCGGCCTCGACGAAGGTCGGCACCTCGGGCAACGCACTGGCGCGCTGCGGCAGCGCGATGGCCAGCACGCGCACCTTGCCCGACTTGATGATCGGCAGGCCCGAGGCCAGGTCGAGCATCATCGTCGGCACCTGGCCGCCCATCACGTCGGTCATGGCGGGTGCGGCGCCCTTGTACGGCACGTGCGTGATCGTCAGGCCCGCCTTCTGCTTGAACAGCTCCATCGCCATGTGGTGCGGCGAACCGTTGCCGGGCGAGGCGTAGCTCACCTTGTCGGGGTTGGCCTTCACGTAGCGCACGAACTCCGCCACGTTCTTCGCGGGAAAGTCGGGGTGCACGACCAGCGCCACCGGGAAGCGCCCGATGGTGCCGATGTAGGTGAAGTCGGTCGCCGGCTTGTAGGGCAGCTTGGCGAACATGTGCTCGTTGAACAGCAGCGCCGCGTTCTCGGCCTGCATGATCGTGTAGCCGTCGGGCTTGGCCTGCATCATCACCGACACGCCGATGTTGGTCGACGCGCCGGGGCGGTTGTCGATGATCAGCGGCTGGCCGAGCGAGGGCTGCATGGCCTCGGCCAGCGAGCGCGCGAGGTTGTCGGTGCCGCCGCCGGCCACGTAGGGCACGATCCATTTCACGGGCTGACTCGGGTAGGCCGCCGGTTGCGCCGACGCGAAGGGTGCGGCGGCGAGCGCGAGGGTCGCGGCCAGCAGGGGAAGGAAGCGTTTCATCGTTTGTTGTCTCCGTTGCTTTGTTGAAAAAGAGGGCGGCTCAGGTGCCGCGCAGGATCTGCCAGAGCTCGCGGTCGCGCTCGGCGGTCCACACGACCGGGTGCTCGATGCCGCGCAGCTCGTCGTACGCGCGCGAGACGTCGAAAGGCAGCACGTGCTGGAACACCGGCCAGCCGTCGAAGCGCGGCGTCATGGCCGCCTCGGCGCGCGCGAAGCAGCCCTTGAGCGTCTCGCCCGCGGCGATGCCCGCGCGCACGCTGTCGAGCAGCGTCGAGAGAAAGTCTTTCGTGAGCCCGATCGCCTCGGCGCAGGCGGCTTCGCCTTGCAGCACCGCGCCGCGCCCGGGCACCAGCACGCGCGGTTGCAGCGCGCGCACCGCGTCGAGCGTGCCGGCCCAGTCGCCGATGTAGGCGTCGCCCGCGTACACGCCGCAGTGGTTCTCGACCACGTCGCCCGCAAACAGCACGCCGCTGTCGGGCAGCCAGGCCACGGTGTCGCCGCCCGAGTGGCCGCGGCCCAGTGCCATCAACTGCAGCTCGCGGCCGCCGCCCAGCGGCAGCGTCATCTCGCGCTCGAAGACCGTGGTCGGGAAGGTCAGGCCCGGAATCTCTTCCACGCCCGCGAACAGGCGAGGAAAGCGGCCGACTTCCGATTCGAAGTCGGCCTGGCCGCGCGTGCGGATCCAGTCGAGCGTGCCGTTGCTGGCGACGATCTCCTGCACCTCGTCGAAGGCGCTCGCGCCCATCACGCGCACCGCGTGGTAGTGCGTGAGCACGATGGTGCGGATCGGCTTGTCGGTCACGCTGCGGATCGCCGCGAGAAAGTCGCGCGCCATGCGCGGGGTGGGGCGGGTGTCGATCAGCACCACCTGCTCTTCGCCGACGACGAAGCCGCAGTTGGGATCGAAGTCGCTGATGTAGCCGTAGGCGCCCGGGGCGAGTTCCTGCAGACGGGGCTTCTGCTCACGGGTGTCGGAGGCGGAAGCGAAAGAGACGGTGGCGGTCATGGCGGTGTTGTCGTGGTCGTGGGGATGTCGTCGCCGGCCTCGGCCGCCGCGCGGATGCACGCGAGCAGCACGGCCTGGTCGGCGCACTGGTTGGCCAGCAGCAGCACGAGGCGGGCGTTGAGGTCGGCGCTCTGCGCCTCGGTGCGGCCTTCGTGCGCGGCCAGCAGGGCGGCGTAGAAGCCGTCGGGGTCGGGGATGCGGGGCTCGGTGATCATGGGGACGAAGCGGTGAGTGCGAGCGCCGTGCGGACGGCGGCGGTGACCGTGTCGGGTGCCGCCTGCACAAGCACGGCAGCGCGGTAGGCATCGGGGCGCACGAGCACGAAGCCGCCCACGCTGGGGTCGATGCCGAGGTGGCGCGCCAGCGTCTCGTCGGCCTGCAAGGTCGGCAGGCCGCTGTCGCCGCCCACGGCCAGCAGGCGCAGCGGCAGTGCGGCCGTCGCATCGCATGCGGCCTGCGCCTGCGCGCGCGTCGGCGCGAACCAAAGGCCCAGGCACTGCGTGCCCTCGGCCAGCAGCTGCATCAGCGTGGTCTCGCGCCCGTCGGCCCAATACAGCGGCAGGTTCTGCACCGTGCGCGCGCCTTCGGGCAGCAGCGGCGCGGCGGGGTAGTCGTTGGCGACCGACATGCGGCCCGTGTTGACCAGCGCCCGCGCGAAGGTGTGGCGCTTGGCCAGCGCCACCACGGCGCGGCGCAGCGTGTGCTCGGCCGGCGAGCGCGGCGCGAGAAAGCGCGCCGAG
Organism: Variovorax boronicumulans NBRC 103145; assembly: GCF_001591345.1. GTDB lineage: Bacteria > Pseudomonadota > Gammaproteobacteria > Burkholderiales > Burkholderiaceae_C > Variovorax > Variovorax boronicumulans. The sequence goes on from NZ_BCUS01000071.1 coordinate 20,853, forward strand.
CGGCTCGTGACCGTCAGGTTCTCCTGCGCGGCCGGGCGGCGCTCGGCGTCGTAGCTGTCGAGCAGCGCATCGCCGGCCTTCCCTTGCGCGACCAACGCGAGCTTCCAGCCGAGGTTGGCCGCGTCCTGGATGCCGGTGTTGCCGCCGCGCGCGCCGAAGGGGCTCACCACGTGCGCGGCATCGCCGATGAAGCACACGCGGCCGTGGCGGAAGCGCTCCAGCAGGTGGTCGCGGTAGCCGTACGGGCCGATCCACACGAACTCGAAAGCCACGTCGGGCCCGAGCTGTTCGCGCAGCCGCGCGCCGGCCACTTCGGGGCGGCTGATCTCGGCCGGGTCGCAGTCTTCGGGCATCTGGTAGTCGATGCGCCACACGCCGTCGGCCATCAGGTGCTGCCACACGCCGCGGCCTTCGTTGAAGGGCGCGTCGACCCAGGTCCAGCGCTCGGTGGGCAACGGCTTCTCGAAGCGCACGTCGCTGATGCACCAGCGGTCGGTGCTGCGCGAGGCATGCGATGCCACGCCGAGCTGCGTGCGGATCGGGCTGTTCGCGCCCGTGGCGTCGATCAGGTGGTCGGCCTCGATCGTGTAGCTGCCGGCGGGCGTCTCGATGTCGATGCGCACGCCGTCGGCCAGCGGCTCGACGCGCGTCACGCGGTTCTTCCAGCGCAGGTCGGTCACGTCGAGTTCGAGAATGCGATCGACCAGGAACCACTCGATGTAGAACTGCTGCAGGTTCACGAAGGGCGGCTGCTTCGAGACGCTCGTGGCCTGCAGGTTGAAGTTGTAGACCTCCTGGTCGCCCGAGAAGGTGCGCCCGAACGACCAGGTGATGCCCTTGGCCGCGATGCGTTCGTAGATGCCCAGGCGCTCGAAGATCTCCAGGCTCTTTTGCGCATAGCAGATGCCGCGCGACGAGGCGCCGCGCACGCCCACGGTGTCGTCCTCGTCGAGCAGCACAGCGCGCACGCCGCGTTGCGCGAGGTCGCAGGCCAGCGTGAGGCCCGAGGGGCCGGCGCCGACGATCACGATCGGATGGCGCACGACGGCCGTGCCGTTCAGCTCGGGCGGTGGCGTGAAGGGCCAGACCGGCAACTCGTAGGCCGGTGCGAATGCAAAGTTTTCCATGGCTCTTCTACAGCGCGTGTGCGAACTCGGCGATGGCGTCCGCCGCTTGCGGGATCAGCTCGGGTTGGCCCGCCAGGTAGTGGTTGCCGCCGACGATGTCGACGTTGCGGATGCGCGCGCCGCCCGCGGCCATCCACGCATCGCGCGTGCTCGGGAAGGTCGACTGGTCGCCGGTGTAGGTCAGCAGCAGCTTGGGCACCGTGGTGCGCGCGAGGTTGGTGGGCCCGTCGGCCTGCGAGCGCGACGACCACTGCGAGAGGAACGCGGTGAGCGAGGTGGTGCGGCCCATCGCGTTGGCCGCATAGTTCACCTGCCGCGCATCGCCCCAGACGCTGCCGGGCAGGCGCGCGTTCGCATCGAGCGACAGGTCGACGCAGCGCGGATCGGCGTGCGTGCGGTAGACGACGAAGGTCTGGTCGCGCGGCGCGCCGGGGGTGCCGCGCAACAGCGCGAGGCGGTCGAGGCACCACTGCTCGATGCGGTCCATCCGCGCCTTCTGCGCCGCGCTGAAGCGCGCGAGAAACTCGGCCTCGTAGGGCACGCGGTGGCGCGGGTCGTACATGTCGAGCGCGGGGTCGACCGACAGCGGGTCGTGCTCGTCGGTGACCGAGGGATCGATCCAGTCGCGCATGAGCCGCGTGCGGCCCAGGTGCGCGGCGCACAGCGCGAGGCCGTCCACTGGGGGCAGGTCGCTGGCGTGCAGGTGCGTCGGGTCGCCGTCGGGCAGGTGCGTGGCCGTGAGCTGTTCGGCCTGCGCCTGGTAGAAGGCCGAGAGCGCGGCGCCGCCCGAGTTGCCGACCAGGAACACCTTCTCGTAGCCGGCCGCGCGCAGGTACTGCACGCCGGCGCCCAGGTCTTGAATCGCACGCTCCATCAGCAGCACCGTGTCGTTGCCGACGAAGCGCGAGTTCAGGCCCATGCAGCAGATGCCGCGCTCGGCCAGCGGGCCGATGAGGTAGTGGCCCATGAAGTTGCTGGTTGGGTGCATCACGATGGCCGCGATCTTTTTCGGCCCCGGCGGCGCGCGGAAGGCGCCGTAGATGCGCGGGCGTAGCAGCTGCAGGCCCGACTGGCTGTCCATGGCCGCGCCGGGCTTCACGTCGATGACGGCAAGTTGCAGCTCAGACATGCGACGCGCCTTTCGCTGCGCGAAGCGCCGCCTTGCGCGCGGTCCACGCGTCGAGGTCGGCGTGGGCATGGCGCGCGTGTGCGTCCATCTCGGTTTGCGGCACGGTCGGCGTGGTGAGTTCCACGCGGATGCCGTTGGGGTCGAAGAAGTAGATCGACTCGATGATGTGGTGGTCGGTCACGCCCAGCACCTCGATGCCCGCGCCTTCGAGCCGCGCCTTGGCGGCCAGCAGGTCGGCCACCGAGTCGACGCGCAGCGCGATGTGGTTCACCCACGAAGGCGTGTTGGGCGAGGGCAGCGCAGCGGTGTCGTCGCCCAGGTCGAAGAAGGCGATGTACGCGCCGTCGCGCATCTGGAAAAAGATGTGCACGTAGGGGCAGTACTCGCCCGTGCTCGGCACGCGGTCGTTCTTGATGACGTGGGCCAGCGGCAGGCCCAGCAGGTCTTCGTAGAAGTGGCGGGTTTCCTCGCTGTCGCGGCAGCGCCAGGCGAAGTGGTGCAGCCCGCGAATGGGTGGGGGCGCCGTGGGGGTGGCGGTCGTCGGCATGTCGTGTCTCCGTTGAGGGCGCGATTGGGCAATGCCGCGTCTTATGATGCAATCGAAATTAATTCATCGATTGATGAAATAACCGTATATATGAACCTCACCCTGCGCCAGCTGCGCGCCTTCGCCGCCGTGGCCGAAACCGGCAGCTTCACCACCGCCGCCGGGCAGCTGCACCTCACGCAGTCGGCGCTCAGCGTGCTGGTGCGCGAGCTCGAGCGCGAGATGGGCGTGCAGCTGCTCGACCGCAACACGCGGCGCGTGCAGCTGTCGGAGGCGGGGCGCGAGTTCCTGCCGTCGGTGCACCGGCTGCTCGGCGACCTCACGAGCGCGGTCGCGGGCGTGACCGATTTGCGTGACAAGAAGAAAGGGCTGTTGCGGCTCGCAGCGCCGCAGCTCATGGCCTGCACGCTGATGCCGCGCGTGATCGCCGCCTACCGCGAGGCGTACCCCGACGTGGACGTGCGCCTGGCCGACACGCTGCCCGAGCACCTGCTGCTGGGCGTGGCGGCCGGCGACGTCGAGCTGGCCGTGGGCCAGGACGTGGCGGTGGACGCCGCCGCCATCGAGCGCCGCACGCTGTTCCGCGACCGCCACTGGCTGATCTGCCCGCCCGGCCACGCCTTTGCCAAGCGCCGCAAGGTGCGCTGGCACGAGCTGGGGCCCTACACCTTCATCGCGCCCACGCGCGACTTCCGCCAGCGCGTGCTGCCCGAGCTGGGGGCCGAGGAGCGCGCCTTCCTGATGCGGCCGGGCACGCAGGAGGTGTCGTACATGACCACCGCGCTGGGCATGGTGGCCTCGGGGCTGGGGCTGACCGTGTGCCCGACCTACTCGGCGTCGCTGGTGCGCGCGCACGGGCTGCAGATGGTGCGGCTCGAGTCGCCCGACTTCCACCGCGAGGTGTGCGTGTACAGCGCGGCGCGGCGCTCGCTGTCGCCCGCGGCGGCGAGCTTCGTCGGCATCCTGGAGCAGTTCGCGACCGCGCAGCCGAAGGCCTGAAAAAGCATCACCGCCCCGCAAGAGACGCGCAGGGGCGCCAGAGGGCGAAAACTACAATGCGGGCAGTCCCGTCTTTCACCATCCTCAGACCCATGAACGTCATTCGATTCACCGACCTCTGTGCGCAAGGCAAGGCCGCCGGCCAGCGCGTCTTCATCCGTGCCGACCTCAACGTGCCGCAAGACGATGCCGGCCGCATCACCGAAGACACGCGCATCCGCGCCTCGGTGCCCTGCATCCAGCTGGCGCTCGACGCCGGCGCGGCCGTGATGGTCACCTCGCACCTGGGCCGCCCGACCGAAGGCGAGTTCAAGCCCGAAGACTCGCTGGCCCCCGTCGCCCAGCGCCTGGGCGAGCTGCTCGGCCGTGAAGTGCCGCTGGTGGCCAATTGGGTCGACGGCGTCGACGTCAAACCCGGCCAGGTCGTGCTGCTGGAGAACTGCCGCGTCAACAAGGGCGAGAAGAAGAACGACGAAGCGCTGGCCCGCAAGCTGGCCGCGCTCACCGACATCTACGTGAACGACGCCTTCGGCACCGCCCACCGCGCCGAAGCCACCACCTACGGCATCGCCCAGTTCGCCAAGGTGGCCGCGGCCGGCCCGCTGCTGGCGGCCGAGATCGACGCCATCACCAAGGCGCTGGCCCAGCCCAAGCGCCCGCTGGTCGCCATCGTGGCGGGCTCGAAGGTCAGCACCAAGCTCACCATCCTCAAGAGCCTGTCGGCCAACGTCGATCAGCTGATCGTCGGTGGCGGCATCGCCAACACCTTCATGCTGGCCGCGGGCCTGAAGATCGGCAAGTCGCTGGCCGAGCCCGACTTGCTCGATCAGGCCAAGGCCGTGATCGACGCCATGCGCGCGCGCGGCGCCGACGTGCCGATCCCGGTCGATGTGGTCACGGCCAAGACCTTCGCGGCCGACGCGCCCGCCACCGTCAAGGCCGCCACCGACGTGGCCGACGACGACCTGATCCTGGACATCGGCCCGAAGACGGCCGCCATCCTGGCCGCGCAGCTGCGCGAAGCCGGCACCATCGTCTGGAACGGCCCGGTCGGCGTGTTCGAGTTCGACGCCTTCGCGGGCGGCACGAAGGCCATCGCGCAAGCCATTGCCGAGAGCAGCGCCTTCTCGATCGCCGGCGGCGGCGACACCTTGGCGGCCATCGCCAAGTACGGCATCGAAAAGCAGGTCGGTTACATCTCGACCGGCGGCGGTGCCTTCCTCGAGGTGCTGGAGGGCAAGACCCTGCCGGCCTTCGAGATCCTGGCCAAGCGCGCGGCCGGCTGATTCCGGCGGCGGTCCGGCCACGGGAGGGAAATCCCCCGTGGCGACTGACTTCCGTTCGACACACAAAGTGTATACAGTAGCGAATACAAAACGGAGACCCCCTTCATGAGCTCGGACCGCATCCCCCGCCACGCCACCAAGATCGTCGCCACCCTCGGCCCCGCCTCCAGCACGCCGGAATTGCTGGAACAGATGATCCTGGCCAAGGTCAGCGTGGTGCGGCTGAACTTCAGCCACGGCACGGCGCAGGACCACATCGACCGCGCCACCATGGTGCGTGAGGCGGCCCGCAAGGCCGGCCGCGAAGTGGCCATCATGGCCGACCTGCAGGGTCCGAAGATCCGCGTCGGCAAGTTCGCGCAGGGCAAGATCTGGCTGGAGCCGGGCGCCAAGTTCGTGCTCGACGCCTCGCGCACCGAACTGGGCGACGTCGATGCCGTCGGCCTGGACTACAAGGACCTGCCGCGCGACGTGAAGCCCGGCGACAAGCTGCTGCTGAACGACGGCCTGATCGTGCTCACGGTCGACGGCGTCAAGGGCGAAGCGGTGCACACCACCGTCAAGCTGGGCGGCGAGCTGTCGAACAACAAGGGCATCAACAAGCAGGGCGGCGGCCTCACGGCGCCCGCGCTGACGGCCAAGGACATGGAAGACATCAAGACCGCGATGAGCTTCCAGGCCGACTACGTGGCCGTGAGCTTCCCCAAGAACGCCACCGACATGGAAATGGCGCGCCAGCTGTGCAACGTGGCGGCCGCCGAGTACGGCCACAAGCCCGGCATGATCGCCAAGATCGAGCGCGCCGAGGCCATTCCGAAGCTGGAAGAAATCCTGCGCGCCAGCGACGGCATCATGGTCGCCCGCGGCGACCTGGCCGTGGAAGTGGGCAACGCCGCCGTGCCGGCGCTGCAGAAGAAGATGATCCGCATGGCGCGCGACATGGACAAGGTGGTCATCACCGCGACCCAGATGATGGAGTCGATGATCACCAACCCCGTGCCCACCCGCGCCGAGGTGAGCGACGTGGCCAACGCCGTGCTCGACGGCACCGACGCCGTGATGCTCTCCGCTGAAACCGCCTCGGGCCGCTACCCGCTCGAGACCGTCCAGGAAATGAGCCGCATCTGCGAAGCCGCCGAGGCCGCCGAAGACAAGACGCTCGACGCCGACTTCAGCGGCAAGACCTACAGCCGCATCGACCAGTCGATCGCGATGGGCGCGCTGTTCACGGCGCACCACCTGGGCGCCAAGGCCATCGTGGCGCTGACCGAGTCGGGCTCGACCATCCTGTGGATGAGCCGCCACCGCGCGCACATTCCCATGTACGCCCTGACCTCGCGCCTGGCCACGCAGCGCAAGCTGGCGCTGTACCGCAACGTGCGCCCGCTGCTCATGGATTCGGAAAGCGACCGCGACACCGCGCTGCGCCAGGCCGAGAGCCATCTGAAGAAGCGCGGCATCGTGCAAAGCGGCGACGTGTACGCCATCACCTGCGGCGAGCCGATGGGCGCGCCCGGCGGCACCAACATGCTGAAGATCTGCAGAGCGAGCTGAGTTCGTTCATTCGCAGCAAAGCAAAGGCCGGCACATGCCGGCCTTTTTCATGGCGCCGTCTGGTTCAGCCGTTGCGGAACAGGAAGCTGTAGGCGTTGAGCGCCGGCACGCCGCCCAGGTGCGCATACAGCACCTTCGAGCCGGCCGGGAATTCGCCCAGCCGCACCTTCTCGATCATCCCGTGCATCGACTTGCCCTCGTACACCGGGTCGGTCAGCATGCCCTCGAAGCGCGCGCTCAAACGGATCGCCTCCAGCGTGCCTTCGTTCGGCAGCCCGTATTCGGGCCCGCCGAAGCGGCGGTCGAGCACCACGTCCTTCTCGGTGATGTCGCGGCCCAGCTCGACCAGCTCGGCCGTGTTCTTCGCGATGCGCAGGATCTGCTCGTAGGTCTGCTGCGGCTTGGCCGAGGCGTCGATGCCGATCACGCGGTCGGCGCGCCCGTCGGCCGCGAAGCCCACCACCATGCCGGCCTGCGTGCTGCCCGTGACCGAGCAGACCACGATGTAGTCGAACTTGAACCCGAGCTCGGCCTCCTGCTGGCGCACCTCCTCGGCAAAGCCCACGAAGCCCAGGCCGCCGCGCGGGTGCTCCGAGCAGCCCGCCGGGATCGGGAAGGGCTTGCCGCCGGCCGCGCGCACGTCGGCCATGGCCTGCTCCCAGCTCTGGCGGATGCCGATGTCGAAGCCCGCCGCGTCCAGCCGCACGTCGGCGCCGAGGATGCGCGACATCTCGATGTTGCCGACCCGGTCGTACACCGCGTCGGAGTAATTGACCCAGTTCTCCTGCACCAGCACGCACTTCAGGCCCAGGTGCGCGGCCACGGCGGCCACCTGCCGCGTCTGGTTCGACTGGATGCCGCCGATCGACACCAGCGTGTCGTAGCCGCCTTCGAGCGCCTCGGGAATCAGGTACTCCAGCTTGCGCGTCTTGTTGCCGCCGAAGGCCAGGCCGCTGTTGCAGTCCTCGCGCTTGGCGTAGAGATCGACCTTGCCGCCCAGGTGGGCGCTCAGGCGCTTCAGCGGCTGGATCGGCGTGGGGCCGAAGGTCAGGGCGTGGCGGGGGAATTTCTTCAGGTTCATCGACGCAGCTCCAAAAGCGGTGAGGGGTTGAAGCTGTCGATCGTAGGAAGAAGGCTTTGCAATGTGCTTGCGAAGTTGGCTGGATTCGTCGCTAAAAAGAAGGCAGGATGGCCATACATAAGGCTTTTCATCCGGAAAGGAAGCCATGAGCACAACAAAGTTGCGCACCCCGACGGAGCTCGACCGCACCGACCGCGCCATCCTGCGCGCCCTGCAGCGCGACGCCTCTGTGTCGAACGTGGCGCTGGCCGCCAAGGTGAACCTCAGTGCGCCGGCCTGCCTGCGGCGGGTCGAGCGGCTGCGGGCCGCGGGCTTCATCAAGGGCGTGGTCGCCCTGCTGGACCCCGACGCGCTCGAGGTCGGCATGCTCGTGATGATCGGCGTGGTGCTCGACCGCTCCACGCCCGACTCTTTTGCCGATTTCGAGAAGGCGGCGCAGAAGGTGTCGGGCTGCCTCGAATGCCACGTCGTCACGGGCGAATTCGACTACTTCATGCTCGTGCGCACCCGCGACAACGACAGCTTCAACCGCCTGCATGCCGAGCAGCTGCTGTACCTGCCGGGCGTGCGGCAGATCCGGACTTTCGTGGTGCTCAAGCAAGTGCTGTCGACCACCCAGTTGCCGATCTGAAAAAGTTGAAAAAGAGCTGCGCGCCAGTACCCGTGGCGCCCGGGGTGGCGTCGGCCCTGTCCCACAAGGGGGCTCGGTAGAATCGGGGTAGTTTTCTCCCGACTTTCCGCCTTCTCTTTTCCCCGTCTTTTTCTATTCCCACGAGGTATTTCCCATGGCACTCGTCTCGATGCGCGAACTGCTGGACCACGCCGCCGCCAACGGCTACGGCATTCCGGCCTTCAACGTCAACAACCTCGAACAGGTCCAGGCCGTCATGGAGGCCGCCAAGGAAACCGGCGCGCCCGTCATCCTGCAGGCCAGCGCCGGCGCCCGCAAATACGCGGGTGAAGCCTTCATCAAGCACCTGATCCAGGCCGCCATCGAGCAGTACCCGAACATCCCGCTGGTGATGCACCAGGACCACGGCCAGAGCCCGGCCATCTGCCAGGGCGCCATCGACCTGGGCTTCTCGTCCGTGATGATGGACGGCTCGCTGCACGAAGACGGCAAGACGCCCGCCTCGTTCGACTACAACGTCGACGTGACCCGCAAGGTGGTCGAACTGGCCCACAAGGTCGGCGTCACGGTCGAAGGCGAGCTGGGCTGCCTGGGCTCGCTCGAAACCGGCATGGCCGGTGAAGAAGACGGCATCGGCGCCGAAGGCGTGCTCGACCACGCGTCGCTGCTCACCGACCCCGAAGAAGCCGCCCAGTTCGTGAAGGCCACGCAGCTGGACGCACTGGCCATCGCCATCGGCACCAGCCACGGCGCCTACAAGTTCACGCGCAAGCCCACGGGCGACATCCTGTCGATCCAGCGCGTGAAGGAAATCCACGCCCGCCTGCCCAACACCCACCTGGTGATGCACGGCTCGTCGTCGGTGCCCCAAGACCTGCTGGAAATCATCCGTAAATACGGCGGCAACATGAAGGAAACCTACGGCGTGCCCGTCGAGGAAATCCAGGAAGCCATCAAGTACGGCGTGCGCAAGATCAACATCGACACCGACATCCGCCTGGCGATGACCGGCGCCGTGCGCAAGTTCCTGGCCGAGAACCCCGAGAAGTTCGACGCCCGCGAGTGGCTCAAGCCCGCGCGCGAAGCCGCCAAGCAGATCTGCAAGCAGCGCTACATCGAGTTCGGCTGCGAAGGCCAGGGCGCCAAGATCAAGGGCGACACGCTGCAGGTCGTCGCTGCCAAGTACGCCAAGGGCGACTTGGCGCAGCAAGTCATCTAACGAAGACAGACTGCGCGCCGCAGGCCACCGCTCGCGGTGGCTTTTTTCTGCGCGCACAATCCGCTTTTCCCGTCACCGTTTCCCAGCCGAGCATCCGTCCATGACCACCGTTCACACCTCTTCCATCCAGAGCCTGCCCCTGCTTGCGCGCGGCAAGGTGCGCGACAACTACGCCGTCGGCGAAGACCGCATCCTGATGGTCGCGAGCGACCGGCTCAGCGCCTTCGACGTGATCATGGGCGAGCCTATCCCGGGCAAGGGCGAGATCCTCACCAAGATGGCGCTGTGGTGGTTCGACCGCCTGGGCGCGCTGTGCCCCAACCACCTGACGGGCGAGGCGCCCGAGAGCGTGGTGCAGCCCGACGAGGTGGCGCAGGTCACGGGCCGCTCGATGCTGGTCAAGCGCCTGCGTCCGATCCCGGTCGAGGCCGTGGTGCGCGGCTACCTGGCCGGCAGCGGCTGGAAGGAATACCAGGACAATCGCGCGGTCTGCGGCGTGCCGCTGCCCGAGGGCCTGACCAACGCGAGCAAGCTGCCGCGCCCGATCTTCACGCCCGCCGCCAAGGCCGCGGCCGGCGAGCACGACGAGAACATCAGCTACGAGCGCGTGGTCGAGGTCGTCGGCCCCAAGCTGGCCCAGCAGATCCGCGAGGTCAGCATCGCCATCTACGAGGCGGCGGCCCAGATCGCGCTCGCCAAGGGGATGATCATTGCCGACACCAAGTTCGAGTTCGGCCTGGACGAGAACGACACGCTGGTGCTGATGGACGAGGTGCTCACGCCCGACAGCTCGCGCTACTGGCCGGTCGAGGGCTACGAGGCCGCGCTGGCCGCCGGCACCAACCCGCCGAGCTACGACAAGCAGTTCGTGCGCGACTGGCTCGAGGCCACCAAGATCAACGGCAAGCCCTGGGACAAGACGCCCCCGGCGCCGCGCCTGCCGGCCGAAGTCATCGAGAAGACGGCCGCCAAGTACCGTGAGGCGCTGGACCGCCTCACCCACGGCTGATCCGGCTTTTCGTTTTTAGCGTGTCGTGCCGTTGCTGAGCAGCGCCACGGTGCGGCCGCTCGCATCGAGCAGCGCGAGCCGCCCCGGCGCCAGCCGGTAGCTGGCCGTGTTCTGCAGCGCCGACAGGAACTGCGCCTCGTTGGCGCCGCGCACCGGGTCGGCGCAGGCCATGCGCGTCGCGGCCATCTGGCCGAGCTTGAGCGACACGCCCGCGCGCGTGAACGATCCCGTGACGCGGTTGCAGCCGCCTGAACCACTCACCCGTCCGCTGTTGCGGTCGAACTGCAGCTGCGCATCGCCGCCGGGCGCGATGGGCTCGTCGCCCAACTGCACCAGGCGCCACACCGGCCCTTCGATCGGCTCGTCGAGGCTGATGCCGCTGCCGCAACCGGTCAGGGCGGTCAGCAGCAGCGCGGCCGAGGCAACGGCGGGGAGCGCGGTACGGCGGGCGAAGGAACGCATGGCCAATTTTCCTTTTCAATCTGCAACAAGTTAAAACCGGCGCCATCGTATGCGACGCCGTGGCCGGTGCGAAGACAGGCCCGATGGCGCATCCGGGCTTCTTCAGGCCGCGAGGCTGGCGAGGGCCACGCCGCCCGCGAGGCGCGCCTCGACGCAGCGGCGCACGCTGGCGGGCGTGCCGTCCTGCGCCAGCAGCGCGGGCCACTC
>NZ_BCUS01000072.1 GCF_001591345.1 Variovorax boronicumulans NBRC 103145
GTCGAGCGCGGTGTGCAGGCCGCGCACATGGCCCATCTGCACCAGGCGCATGAGGTCGGCGCGGTCGTCTTCGCCGAGCGCGAGCAGGGGCGGGCGCGGCGGCGCCAGGTCGGCGTCGGCGGGCGGCGGCATCGCATCGCCGGTCGCCAGCCATTCGAGGCCCAGGTGCCGCTCCAGCGTGGCGATGAGTTCCGACTCGATCACCGGCTTGCCCACGAAGGCCTGGCAGCCCGCGGCGCGCAACCGGTCGGACTGGTTCTCGAACATGTTGGCCGAGACAATGATGATCGGCAGCTCGGCGAAGCCCGAGGCCCGCACCGAGCGCGCGGTCTGCCAGCCGTCCATGTCGTCCATCGTCAGGTCCAGCAGGATGGCCGACGGCAGCTCTTCGCGCAGGCTGTCCAGGCACTCGGTGCCGCTGGCCGCCTCGCGCACCGTGAAGCCCAGCGGCGCGAGCATGCCGGCGAGCATCTGGCGCTGCACCGGCTGGTCGTCCACCACCAGCAGCGTGCGGCGCTCGCCCAGGTAGCCCGACACCGGCTCGCGCGAGCCCGCCTGCGGGCCGGGGTCAGCCACCTCACGCAGGTACACGCGCACGCTGAAGGTGCTGCCCGCCGAGGAGGTCGACGCCAGCTTCAGCTCGCCGCCCATGAGCGAAGTGAGCAGCCCGGTGATGGTCAGGCCCAGCCCCGTGCCCGGCTCGCCGCGCCGGCGCCCCGCGGCGCCGCGCTCGAAGGGCAGGAAGATGCGCTGGCGGTCCTGCGGCGCCACGCCGATGCCGGTGTCGACCACGTCGAAGCGCAGCACCTCGCGCCGCGCGTCCACGTGCAGCGTGACCGTGCCGCTGTCGGTGAAGCGCACGGCGTTGGTCAGCAGGTTGATGAGAATCTGCCGCAGCCACTTCACGTCGGCATGCACCCACGGCGGCAGTTGGCCCGCATGCGTGTAGACGAACGCCAGGCCCTTGGCCTCGGCCTGCGGGCGCACCATCTGCACCACCTGGTCGAGAAAGGCCGGCAGCGCCAGCGGCGAGGGCTCCAGCTGCAGCCGGCCGGCCTCGATGCGCGCCAGGTCGAGCAGCCCGTCGATGAGGCCCAGCATGTGCTCGCCGCTGCGGTGGATGGTCTGCACCGCCTCGCGCGGCGGCAGGGCCGCGTCGCCGCCCTTGAGCAAAATCTGCGAGTAGCCCAGGATGCTGTTGAGCGGCGTGCGCAGCTCGTGCGTCATGCCCGCCACGTAGCGCGTCTTGGCCTGGTTGGCAGCTTCGGCGGCTTCCTTGGCGGTCTGCAGCGCGGCGTCGGTGCGGCGGTGCGCTTCGATCTCGAGCGCAAGCAGGTTGTTGTGGCGGTTCGACTCTTCCTGCGCCATCTGCCGACTCTCGCTGCCCAGCACCACCCACCACGCGGCCACGGCGGCGATCACCGAGAGCAGCGCGAACACTTTCAAAAAGGCCGTCGCCATCGCTGAATCGATGGTGCCCGCGATGGCCTCCTGCGCGTAGACCACGCCCACCACCGTGGCCAGCAGCGCGATGAGCGAGGTGGCGACCAGCAGGTAGTGCGCGACGCGGAAGTTCAGCCGCGCCGACAGCGCGGGCGGCAGCAGCGCCTGCAGCCAGCCGCTCATCTGCTCGGCGGCGCGCGAGTCGGTCTTGCAGCGGTCGTGGCAGCGTGACTCCAAGGTGCAGCACAGCGAGCAGATCGGTGCGCTGTAGGCCGGGCAATGCGCCATGTCTTCCGACTCGAAGCTGTTGTCGCACACCGAGCACTTCACGCTCTGGCCCGGCGTCCAGCGGTCGATGTCGGTGCGCGCCAGGTAGTAGCGCCCGCGCGTCCTCCACGCGAGCAGCGGCGACACGGCCATGGCGGTGGCCAGCGCGATGAAGGGCGAGAAGGCCCGCGCCCACTGGCCCAGCGCGCCCGAGTAGGCCAGCATCGCCAGCGCCGCCGCCACCAGCATCGCGACCAGGCCCACGGGGTTGATGTCGTACAGGTGCGCGCGCTTGAACTCGATGGTCTTGGGGCTCCAGCCCAGCGGCTTGTTGATGACCAGGTCGGCCACCAGCGCGCCGACCCAGGCAATGGCGATGTTGCTGTAGAAGCCCAGCACGTGCTCCAGCGCGGCGAACACGCCCAGCGCCATCAGCAGGATGGCGATGGCCACGTTGAACACCAGCCACACCACGCGCCCCGGGTGGCTGTGCGTGAGCCGCGCGAAGAAGTTCGACCACGCGAGCGACCCCGCATAGGCGTTGGTCAGGTTGATCTTCATCTGCGACACGACGACGAACAGCACCGTGATGCCCAGCACCCAGGCCGGGTCGCGCAGCACGTACGAGAAGCCCGTGAGGTACATCTGCGTGGGCTCGATCGCGTGGTTGGCCGGAATCTCGTGCTGCAGCGCCAGGAAGGCCAGGAACGCGCCGCCCATCATCTTCAGCATGCCGGGCACGATCCAGCCCGGCCCCGCGACCAGCACTGCCGTCCACCAACGGCCACGGTTGGCGGCGGTCTTCTCGGGCAGGAAGCGCAGGTAGTCGACCTGCTCGCCGATCTGCACCACGAGCGAGAAGGCCACCGTGGCGGCCGCGCCGAACATCAGCGGATCGAAGCCGCTGCTGTCCGAGGTGCGGCCCACGAGCCCGGTGAAGTCGGCGTACAGCTCGGGCTTCTTCACCATCACCGCGATGAAGGGGCAGACGAACAGCACGATCCAGATCGGCTGCGTCCACAGCTGCAGCCCCGAGATGAGCGTGATGCCGCGCGCCACCAGCGGAATGATCACGATCGACGACACCAGGTACAGCAGCCACAGCGGCCAATCGAGGTACATCTGCAGCGCCAGCGCGAGGATGGCCGCTTCGAGCGCGAAGAAGATGAAAGTGAAGCTCGCGTAGATCAGCGAGGTGAGCGTGGAGCCCAGGTAGCCGAAGCCGGCGCCGCGCGTGAGCAGGTCCATGTCGACGCCGTGGCGCGCCGCGTAGTACGAGATCGGCAGGCCCGTGAGGAAGGTGATGAGCCCCACCACCAGGATCGCCCACAGCGCGTTCGAGAAACCGTAGCTCAGTGCGATGGCGCCGCCGATGGCCTCCAGCGCCAGGAACGAGGTGGCGCCGAAGGCCGCATTGGCCACGCGGAACTCCGACCACTTGCGAAAGCTGCGCGGCGTGTAGCGCAGCGCGTAGTCCTCCAGCGTTTCGTTCGCGACCCAGGCGTTGTAGTCGCGGCGGATGCGAAAGATCTTCTGTCCGGAGACGGATGTCATGGCGGGTTCTCGCGGCGGCGGCAACGGTGGCATGCGGCAGGTACAGCAAGAAGCGCTCCCTGCTGTCCCGTGCCTTGTCTGCTCGCGAGTCTGCGGCCCGGGCAGGGGCGCATCGCTACGTTGAATGACGTATTCGCGAGTACGCAAGTGATTTCTAAAGTACCAGCCATGGTGCTCGCAGCACCGTCCGATGCACTGCGATGGTGCGCGGCTCACTCTTCTTTCAACCTGCCTGGAGTTCCTGATGTCGCGTGATTCCGATCCTTCTTCCCTCGATGCCATGGCCCTGCGCCGCCGCCGCCTGCTGCAGGGCGCCGCCGCGCTGCCCGTGATGGGCCTGAGCGGCCTGAGCTTCGGCCAGGGTCAGTTCCCCACGGCCAAGGTCAACACCACCAAGCTCGCGGTGACCGACACCGAAGTCACGGTGGGCCAGCTGCATTCGTCCACCGGCACGATGGCCATCTCGGAGACCGGTTCCATCCAGGCCGAGCAACTCGCCATCGACCAGATCAACGCGATGGGCGGCATCCTGGGTCGCAAGATCAAGGTCATCAAGGAAGACGGCGCCTCCGACTGGCCCACCTTCGCCGAGAAGTCGAAGAAGCTCCTGGTCAACGACAAGGTCGCGGCCGTGTTCGGCTGCTGGACCAGCGCCTCGCGCAAGGCCGTGCTGCCGGTGTTCGAGAAAGAGAACGGCCTCTTGTACTACCCGACCTTCTACGAAGGCCTGGAGCAGAGCAAGAACGTGATCTACACGGGGCAGGAGGCCACGCAGCAGATCATCTGGGGCCTCGATTGGGGCGCGAAGGAGAAGAAGGCCAAGACCTTCTTCCTCGTCGGCTCCGACTACATCTGGCCGCGCACCTCGATGAAGATCGCGCGCAAGCACATCGAGAACTTCCAGAAGGGTTCGGTCAAGGGCGAGGAGTACTACCCGCTGGGCCACACCAACTTCAACTCGCTGATCAACAAGATCAAGGTGGCCAAGCCCGACTGCATCTTCGCGGCCGTGGTGGGCGGCTCGAACGTGGCCTTCTACAAGCAGCTCAAGGCCGCGGGCATCACCGGCGACAAGCAGTTCCTGCTGACGCTGGCCGTGACCGAGGACGAGATGACCGGCGTGGGCGGCGAAAACTTCGCGGGCTTCTATTCGTCGATGAAGTACTTCCAGACGCTGGACAACGAGAACAACAAGAAGTTCGTGGCCGCCTTCAAGGCCAAGTACGGCAAGGACGCGGTAATCGGCGACGTGACGCAGGCCGGTTACCTGGGCCCGTGGCTGTGGAAGGCGGCGGTGGAGAAGGCGGGCAGCTTCGACATCGACAAGGTGGTGGCGGCGTCGCCGGGCATCGAGCTGAAGACCGCGCCGGAAGGCTACGTGAAGCTGGATGCGAACCATCACCTGTGGAGCAAGGCGCGCATCGGGCAGGGGCAGCTGGATGGCAGCTTCAAGGTGGTTGCGGAATCGGGCGAACTGATCAAGCCCGATCCGTTCCCCAAGGGGTATCAGTAACTCCCCCGAAGCGGCTCACTTCGTGTAGCCGCCTCCCCCTCAAGGGGGCGACACCAGCGGCCCGGCAAAGCCGGTTCCGCGGTGTCTCACGACTTGTTCCCTGACCCTTACCGGATATTGCGCAATGAGCCTCTCGGACATGATGAACATCGGCCTGATGCAGGGCTTCGCGGGGCTGAGCCTCTTCGCGGTGCTGCTGCTCATGGGCCTCGGGCTCGCGATCATCTTCGGGCAGATGGGCGTGATCAACATGGCGCATGGCGAGTTCATGACCATCGGCGCCTACTCGATCTTCCTGGCCGCGCAGGTGACCGAGCGCATGGCGCCCTCGCTCATGCCGTACTACTTTCCGATCGCGATCGGGCTGGCTTTCGTGTTCGCCTTCATCGCCGGCTGGCTCGTGGAGTGGGCGCTGATCCGCCACCTGTACAAGCGGCCGCTCGACACGCTGCTCGCCACCTGGGGCGTGAGCCTGGGGCTGCAGCAGATTTTTCGCACCTTCATCGGCCCGAAGGAAGTGAGCCCCACGCTGCCCGAGTGGCTCATGGGCTCGTGGACGCCGCATGAAGGCCTGGACATTCCGATCAACGGCCTCTTTGTGCTGGCGCTCACGGCGCTGGTCACGGGCGGCGTGCTCATTGCCTTGCACAAGAGCCGCTGGGGCCTGCGGGTGCGCGCCACCGTGGCCAACCGCACCATGGCCAACGCCACCGGCATCGACACCAAGAAGACCGACCGCCTCACCTTCGCCATCGGCTGCGGCATTGCCGGCGTGGCGGGCGCGGCCTTCACCACCATCGGCTCGACCGGGCCGACCTCGGGGTCGCTCTACATCGTCGACGCCTTCCTGGTCGTCACCTTCGGCGGTGCGGCCAGCCTGCTGGGCACCGTGGTCTCGGCCTTCGGCATCGCACAGACCCAGTCGATCTCGGAGTTCTTCATGACCGGCTCGATGGCCAAGGTGCTGACGCTGTCGCTGATCGTGCTGATTCTCATGATGCGACCGCAGGGGCTCTTTGCCATCAAGGTGCGTCGCTGAACCCGATTCCTTCCCGGAGAACCTCCCGATGAATTTCCTCAAGGCCTCGATCCGGCGCTACCAGCTCGGCAGCCTGCTGCTTCTGGTGCTGCTGCTCGCGGTGGTGCTGCCGCTGTCGCTCGACATCTTCCGCCTCAACCTCGTGGGCAAGTACCTCAGCTACGCCTTCGTGGCCGTGGGCCTCGTCATGGTGTGGGGCTACGGCGGCGTGCTGAGCCTGGGGCAGGGCGTGTTCTTCGGCATCGGCGGCTATGCGATGGCGATGTTCCTCAAGCTCGAAGCCTCCGACCCCGTCACCACCAAGATCCAGTCGACGCCCGGCATCCCGGACTTCATGGACTGGAACCAGATCACCGAGCTGCCCGCGCTGTGGCTGCCGTTCAAGAGCCTGCCGCTGAGCCTGGCGCTGGTGGTGCTGGCGCCGATGGCGCTGGCCTGGCTCATCAGCTTCGCGATGTTCAAGCGCCGCGTGGGCGGCGTGTACTTCGCGATCATCACGCAGGCGGTGGCGCTGATCTGCACCGTGCTCATCATCGGCCAGCAGGGCTACACGGGCGGCGTGAACGGCATGACCGACCTGAAGACGCTGCTGGGCTGGGACACCCGCACCGACGGCGCCAAGTACATCCTCTACTACGTCTGCGTGGGCCTGCTGGTGGCCAGCATCGTGCTGTGCCGCTGGGTGCAGACCAGCAAGCTGGGAACGCTGCTGCTGGCCATGCGCGACAAGGAAGACCGCGTGCGCTTCTCGGGCTACGACGTGTCGAACTTCAAGGTCTTCACCTTCTGCCTGGCGGCCGGGCTCTCGGGCATCGGCGGCGCGATGTTCGCGCTGCAGGTGGGCTTCATGTCGCCGAGCTTCGTGGGCATCGTGCCCTCGATCGAGATGGTGATCTTCTGCGCCGTCGGCGGCCGCATGAGCCTGGTGGGCGCGGTGTACGGCGCGCTGCTGGTGAACGCGGGCAAGACGCTGTTCTCCGAGAGCTTTCCCGACCTGTGGCTCTTCCTGATGGCCGCGCTCTTCATCGGCGTGACCATGGCCTTTCCGATGGGCCTGGCGGGCCTGTGGGAAGACACGATCAAGCCGTGGTGGGCCTCGCGCCGCCAGGCCCTGCGCGACGCCGCGACGAAGCCGCCGCCCGCCGCCGTGTCGGCCCCTTCACCCGTCGCCGCGCCGCAGGCCGAGCCCGCGCTGCCCGAAGGCATCGGCCGCCAGCGCGCTTGACCGAACCCGGAGTCCCATCCCATGAGCAACACCGACTTCGCCCTCGCCGTGGAAGACCTCAGCGTCTCCTTCGACGGCTTCAAGGCCATCGACGACCTGACGCTGTACATCGACAAGAACGAGCTGCGCGTGATCATCGGCCCCAACGGCGCCGGCAAGACCACGCTGCTGGACCTGATCTGCGGCAAGACACGCGCCAGCGCCGGCAGCATCAAGTTCAAGAACACCGAGCTCACGAAGATGGCCGAGCACAAGCGCGTGCGGCTGGGCATCGGCCGCAAGTTCCAGACGCCGTCGATCTACGAAAACCTCAGCGTGTTCCAGAACCTGGAAGTGTCCTTTCCGAAAGGGCGCTCGGTGTTCGGCGCGCTGGCCTTCCAGTGCGACGACGAGGTCAAGGGCAAGGTGCAGGCCATCGCCACGGAGATCGGCCTGGCCGACAAGCTCGGCACAGAAGCCGGCCTCCTGAGCCACGGCCAGAAGCAGTGGCTGGAGATCGGCATGCTGCTGATGCAGGAGCCCGAGCTGCTGATGCTCGACGAGCCCATCGCCGGCATGAGCGCGCGCGAACGCGAGCTCACGGCCGACCTGCTGCAGCGCATCTGCCGCAACCGCGCCGTGATCGTCATCGAACACGACATGGCCTTCGTCAAGCAGATCGCGCACAAGGTCACCGTGATGCACCAGGGAAAGATCCTGGCCGAAGGGCCGATGGAGAAGGTGCAGGCCGACCCGAAGGTCATCGACGTTTATCTGGGCCACTGAACCATGAGCACCATCATGCTGAAGGTCGACGACCTGCACACCGCCTACGGCCAGAGCGAGGCGCTGCACGGCATCTCGTTCGTGGGCCATGCCAACGAAACCATCGCCATCATGGGTCGCAATGGCATGGGCAAGACCACGCTGTTCAAGAGCCTCATGGGCGTGCTGCCGATCAAGAGCGGGCGCATCGAAGTGGCGGGGCAGGACGTGTCGCGCGACGAGAGCTTTCGCCGCGTGGCCAAGGGCATCGCCTACGTGCCGCAGGGTCGCATGATCTTCCCGACGCTGACGGTGGAAGAGAACATCCAGACCGGCCTGGAGAACTCGAAGACCCGCCGCATCCCCGAAGAAATCTACGCGCTGTTCCCCGTGCTATGGGACATGAAGAGCCGCAAGGGCGGCAACCTCTCCGGCGGCCAGCAGCAGCAGCTCGCCATTGCGCGCGCGCTCGTCACCGACCCCAAGGTGCTGCTGCTCGACGAGCCCACCGAGGGCATCCAGCCTTCGATCATCAAGGACATCGCCAAGGCGCTCAACGAGATCCGCAAGCTGCGCGGCATCACCATCGTCGTGTCCGAGCAGGTGCTGAGTTTCGCGATGGACGTGGCCGACCGGCTGTTCGTCATCGAAGGCGGCCGGCTCGTGCACGAGACCGCGCGCGACAAGACCGATGTGGAACACATCAAGGCCTATCTCTCTGTCTAACCACAACCCCAGGAGCCACTGCACATGACGGACACGCTGATCAAGGTCGACCTGACCAAGTCGCCCACGGAGAACGAGAACATCCACAACCGCTGGCACCCGGACATTCCGATGGCCTGCTGGGTCAATCCGGGCGACGACTTCATCCTCGAGACTTTCGACTGGACCGGCGGCTTCATCAAGAACAACGACAGCGCCGATGACGTGCGCGACATCGACCTGAGCACGGTGCACTACCTCTCGGGCCCGGTGGGCGTGAAGGGCGCCGAGCCCGGCGACCTGCTGGTGGTCGACCTGCTGGACATCGGTGCCAAGCAGGACAGCCTCTGGGGCTTCAACGGCTTCTTCTCGAAGAAGAACGGCGGCGGTTTCCTCACCGACCATTTCCCCGAGGCGCAGAAATCGATCTGGGACTTCAAGGGCATGTTCACCAGCTCGCGCCACATCCCGGGCGTGAATTTCGCGGGCCTGATCCATCCGGGCCTCATCGGCTGCCTGCCCGACAAGCCCATGCTCGACATGTGGAACGAACGCGAAGGCAAGCTCATCGCCACCGACCCGGACCGTGTGCCCGGCCTCGCGAACCCGCCGTTCGCCGGCACCGCCCACATGGGCAAGATGACCGGCGAGGCGAGGGCGAAGGCGGCAGCGGAGGGCGCGCGCACCGTGCCGCCGCGCGAGCACGGCGGCAACTGCGACATCAAGGATCTGTCGCGCGGCTCGAAGGTGTTTTTCCCCGTGTACGTCGACGGCGCGGGCCTGAGCGTGGGCGACCTGCACTTCAGCCAGGGCGACGGCGAGATCACCTTCTGCGGCGCCATCGAGATGGCCGGCTGGGTGCACATGAAGGTCACGCTCATCAAGGGCGGCATGGCCAAGTACGGCATCAAGAACCCGATCTTCAAGCCCAGCCCCATCACGCCGCAGTACAACGACTATCTGATCTTCGAAGGCATCTCGGTCGACGAGAGCGGCAAGCAGCACTACCTCGACGTGAACGTGGCCTACCGCCAGGCCTGCCTCAATGCCATCGAGTACCTGAAGAAGTTCGGCTACTCGGGCGCGCAGGCCTATTCGATCCTGGGCACAGCACCGGTGCAGGGCCACATCAGCGGCGTGGTCGACGTGCCCAATTCGTGCGCCACGCTGTGGCTGCCCACGGGCATCTTCGACTTCGACATCAACCCGAACGCCTCGGGGCCTGTGAAGTTCATCGACGGCAGCATCGACATGCCGCTGTCGCACGACCTGCGCTGAAGCCATGCCGACCTACGACTACGCCTGCGGGCAATGCGGCGGCTTCGAATCGCTGCGGCCTTCGGGCCAGCGCGACGAGCCCGCCGCCTGCCCCGATTGCGGCACGGCTTCGCCGCGCGTGTTCACGGCCGCGCCGCGCCTGGCGCTGATGGCCGCCGATACGCGGCACGCGATGGCCACCAACGAACGCGCACGCCATGAGCCTTCGAGCTCGCGCGACTATGCGCGGCTGCGGCATCCCTCGGGCTGCGGTTGCTGCTCGGGATCGTCGCGGCGCAGTGCCACGCAGACCGCGCCGAACGGTGCGAAATCGGCCCCGTCGCGGCGGCCCTGGATGATCTCCCACTGAGGGGCCGGCGTGCATTCTTTGCATGCGCCAGACGCATGCAAGAAATGCCGGCAGCGAGAGCTTTCTCGTGCGTTCCCTCTGGAGGAGAGGGTTCCGGTCGCCGCATCGCATGCGCGGGTGGCGCGCGATTGTTTCAATCCCGTGAACGCCGCGATTCCTTTTGCTGCCGTTTTTTGGGGCGCTTCAGGTTCAAACTTCATCCCATCGACACACCACCTGAAGGAGATTGAAATGAATGCCTCGAAGACCCTCGCCGCCGTTGCGCTCTCGCTCCTGGCTGTTGCCGGTGCCCACGCTGAAACCTATGACGGCGTGCACACCGTGAACTCGACCCTCTCGCGTTCGGAAGTCGCGTCGCAAGCCGTGGCCGCCGCCCGTGCCGGCAACGAGTACAGCGACGGCGCCACCGCCGGCGCACAGACCTTCACCTCGACCGCCGACCGCTCGACGATCCGCGCTGAAGCCGTCGCCAAGGCCCACGACCCGCTCGCCAGCCTCGACCGCCGCGCGTTCTATCGCGACGAAGTGCCGGCCGCTTACAAGAAGCCCAGCGTGTCGTTCACGCGCCAGGCTGGCCTGTAATTGGTTGACTGCAGCTCCTTCGGGGGCTGACAAAGAAGAACGGGTCCTCGGGCCCGTTTTTTCATGCCCGCATCTTTGCCACGAGGTCCGCGACGTGCTCGCCCAGCGCGAGCGATGCCGTCAGCCCCGGCGATTCGATGCCGAACAGGTTGACCAGCCCCGCGATGCCGTGTGCGTGCGGCGTCTGGATCACGAAATCCGTCGCCGTGTTGTGCATCGACGAACCCGGGCCCGCCAATCGCGGGCGGATGCCGGTATAGCCCGGCTGCAACTCACCGTCCTCCAAGGCGGGGTAATAGCGGCGCACCGACTGGTAGAAGGCCGCTTCGCGCGAGGCGTCGAAGCTGTAGTCGATGCCGTCGAGCCAGCTCAGGTCCGGCCCGAACTTGCATTGCCCACCGAGGTCGAGCGTCACGTGGGCGCGCAAGGCGTCTTCACGCCCGGTCGGGTACACGAGATGGCGGAAGGGCGATTTGCGCGCCAGCGAGAAGTAGTGGCCGATCGCGTAGTACAGCGGTGGCACCAGGCCGGCCGGCATGCCGTCGATCCGCGATGCCACCTGCTGCGCACCCAACCCCGCCGCGTTCACCACCGTGTTGCACAGCACGCTCGTTGCTTCCGCGTCGCCTACCTCGACCACCAGGCCGTCTGGCGTGGGCCGCGCGGCCAGCACACGGCTCTGCAAAGCAAGCGAGGCACCCGCACGTTCCGCGTCGCCCAGGTACGACAGCATCAGCGCGTGGCTGTCGACGATGCCCGTCGAGGGCGAGTGCAGGGCGCCGACGCAGGCCACCTCGGGCTCCATGCCGCGTGCCTCGGCGGCGTCGAGGATGCGCAGGTCGGTCACGCCGTGGGCCGCGCCGAGCGCGACGTATTTGTCGAGCTCGGGCAGCTCCGAGTCCTGCACCGCCACGATCAGCTTGCCGATGCGCTGGTGGCCGATGCCGCGTTCGGCGCAGTAGGCGTACAGCGCGGCCTTGCCCGCCACGCACAGCCGGCCCTTGAGCGAGCCGGGCGCATACGAGATGCCCGCATGGATCACCTCCGAATTGCGCGCGCTGGTGTGCGTGCCGATGGCGTGCTCGGCCTCGAGGATCACCACCTCGCGCCCGGCCATGGCGAGCGATCGCGCGATGGACAGACCCACCACGCCGGCGCCGATCACGACGCAGTCGATCCGGTCCATGCGGCTCAGTCCAGCTTGATGTCGGCTTCGCGGATCAGCGCGCCCCACTTGGCGTGCTCGGCGCGGATGTAGGCGTCGAACTGCTGCGGCGTGCCGCTGGCGGGCACGCTGCCTTCCTGTGCGAGCTTGTCCTGCACGTCCTTGCGCGCCACCGTCTTCACCACGGCCGCGTTGATGCGGTTGACCACGTCGGCGGGCAGCCCTGCCGGTCCGACGAGGCCGACCCAGGTCGTGGCCTCGAAGCCCGCGAAACCCTGTTCGGCCACGGTGGGCACGTTCGGCAGTGCGGGCAGGCGCTTGGCCGAGGTGACGGCCAGCGCGCGGGCGCGGCCGTTCGACAGCTGCGACATCACCGAAACGCTGCTGCCGAAGTACAGCGCGATCTGCCCGCTGATCAGGTCGTTCATGGCCGGGCCTGCGCCCTTGTAGGGCACCTGCATGACCTTGATGCCCGCGCGGCGCGCCAGCATTTCGCCGGCCAGGTGCCCCACGGTGCCGTTGCCGGCCTGCGCGATGCTGAACTCGCCCGGCTTCGCCTTCGCGGCCTTGATGAAGTCGGCCAGCGTGCGCAGCGGCGAGTCCGCGCGCACGGCGAGCACGACGGGTTGCGAGGCCACTTCGGCGATGGGCGAAAAGTCTTTCAGCGCCTCGAAGGGCATCTTCGAATAGAGCCAGGGGTTGATCGTGAGGTTCGACGTTTGCCCCATGCCGATCGTGTAGCCGTCGGGCGTGGCCTTGGCCACGGCGTCGAGGCCGATGTTGCCGGCCGCGCCGGGCTTGTTGTCGACGACGACGGCCCAGCGCTCGAGCGAGGTGAGGCGTTCGGCAATCAGGCGCGAGGTCGCGTCGGTGCCGCCGCCGGGCGTGAAGGGCACCACCAGCTTCACGGGGCGTTGCGGCCAATCGCCTTGCGCGTAGGCCATGCCCGCCGTTTGAGCGATGGATGCGAAGGCGGTGGTCTGCAGAAAGTCTCTTCGGTTCATGTCTTGTCTCCTGGGGGGTCTTGTGATCTCGTGGCTGCCGTTCAGACCGGCAGGCCCTTGGCGCGCAGCACGGCGTCGAAGCGCTCGGGGTCGGCGGTGCCGGTGCGGTTGGTCTCGCGGATCTTTGCTTCGCGCGCCAGGTGGGCCCGCGTCTTCTCGAGCACGTCGGCCGCTTCGGCGGCCGGCACCGCGATGACGCCGTCGGCGTCGCCCACCACGAGGTCGCCCGGCATCACGACCAGGCCCGCGCACGAGACGGGCACGTTCACCTCACCGGGGCCGTCCTTGCTCGGCCCGCGGTGCGTGTGGCCTCGCGCGAAGATCGGCATGCCGTCTTCGGCCCATTCGCACAGGTCGCGCACCGCGCCGTCGATGACGAGGCCCGCCAGCTGGCGCGCGATGCAGGTGGTGCGCATCAGGCCGCCGACCAGCGCCTGCGTGACGTCGCCGCCGCCGTCGATCACGAGCACGTCGCCCGGCGCGACCATCATCAGCGCCTTGTGGATCATCAAGTTGTCGCCGGGCCGCACGCGCACGGTGACGGCGGGGCCGCACAGCACGGTGTCGAGCCGCGCGTGGTACTGGCGCAGCCCGACGGTGCCGACATTGCGGCTCATCGCATCGCCGATGGCGGCCACGGGCAGCGTGCGGAAAGCGTCGACGAGGGCGGCGTCTGGGCCGGACGCGCGCGGGTTGATGCGGTAGCCGGGCGGCCAGGAGAGCGGGGCGGTCATGCGGTGATTCCGTGCAGAAGGGGGGAAGACAGGACCTGCGGGTTCACGCAAGCCGAAGGATCGACCGGACAGCCTTGCAGCCAGCCCAGCACGTTGCGTGCGGCGCCGCTGGCCATGCCCGCGAGCGCCGCGGGCGTGGAGCCGCCGACATGCGGCGTGAGCACCACGTTGGGCAGGGCGGCCAGCGGGCTGCCGGCGGGCAGGGGTTCGTCGGCCATGGTGTCGAGGCCGGCCGCGTACAGCTGGCCGCATTGCAGCGCCGCGATGAGCGCGGGCTCGTCGATCACCTCGCCGCGCGCCGTGTTGACGACGATCGCGCCGCGCGGCAGCGCCGCAAGCTGCGCGGCGCCGAGCATCTGGCGCGTGTGGCGGTTGAGCGGCACGTGCAGGCTGAGCACATCGCTCAGCGGCAGCAGCGCATCGAACGAAGGCAGCAGGCGCACGCCGGCCACTGGGCTCGGGCCTTCGCCGAGGGCCGGGTCGAACGCGGCCACCTGCATGCCGAGCGCGAGGCCGACCCGGGCCACGCGCTGGCCGATCTGGCCGAAGCCGACCAGGCCCAGCGTCTTGCCGTGCAGCTCCACGCCGTCTTGTGCGCGCGACCAGCGGCCATCGTGCAGCTCGCGGTCCATCCAGCCGATGCGGCGTGCGGCGGCGAGCATCAGGCCGAGCGTCATCTCTGCGACCGACTGCGCGTTGGCGCCGGGCGTGACGTAGACCGGAATGCCGCGCGCGGTGGCCGCCTCGACGTCGATGTTGCTCACGCCCACGCCATGCTTTGAAATCACTTTCAGCGTCGGACACGCGGCGATGGCGCGGGCCGACAGTTGCACGGTGCGCGAGATGACGGCGTCGATGGGTTCGCTCGCCATCAACTGCTCGACTTCTTCGACGCTGTCTGCGTTCGCAAGGTAGATGACGCGGGCGCCGGCTTCGGCGAGCAGGTCGGCGCCGGCCTTGGCAAGCCGTGGCGCAGTGACCAGGACAGTGGGGTTCATGGAGAGAGAGGGTCGTTCGAGGATCGGTATGGGCTGGATTGTGGAAATCGCCATTCATTCCGTCCAATCGATAATGTTCATCTAACGATTCCTCGGAGCTATGAATGGACATCCAGCTGCGCGACCTGAAGTATTTCGAGGTGGTCGCCGACACCGGCCACCTGGGCCAGGCCGCCGACAAGCTCGGGCGCACGCAGCCCGCGCTGACCAAGGCGGTGCAGCGGCTCGAGGAGGCCTTCGGCAGTGCGCTGTTCGAGCGCAAGGGCCGGGGCATCCAGCTCACGGCGGTGGGCGAGGTGCTGCTGGCGCGTGCCCGGCTGCTGCGCGGCGCCACCGAGGAGGCGCTGCGCGAAGTGAGCGATTTCGCCAAGGGCAACGCGGGCCATGTGCGCATCGGCAGCGGGCCCATTGCGGCCGACCATGTGCTGCCCGAGGTGTGCAATCTGCTGCTGGCCGAGGCCGGCGACACGCGCATCGACATCACCGTCGCGCCCAGCATGGCGCTGCGCGAGCGGCTGCGCGAAGGCGCCATCGACCTCTTGATCGGCCTCATGCCCGAGCACGATCCGGCCTTCGTCACGCATTCCATCGTCGAGGATGTGGTGGTGGTCGCCGCCAGTCCGCAGCACCCCGTGTTCGAGCTGCCGAAGATCACGATGAAGTCGCTCCTGCAATGGCGCTGGGTGCTGCCCGCCGACCCCATTCCCAGCCGCCAGTGGCTCGACGCGGCGTTTCAGTCGCGCGGGCTGCCGCTGCCTGCGGTGCAGGTCAACGCGAACTCGATCCCGCTGCTGCCGCGCCTCATCTCGCGCACCGACCTGCTGAGCTTCTTGTCGCGCCACACGCTTGGCGCGGCCGGGCGCGAAGGCACGCTGCGCGAAGTGCCGCTCAAGGAAACCACGCTGCGTCGCCACCTGGGCGTCACGTACCGCAAGGAGGGCTACCTGTCGCCGGCGGCACGGCGCCTCGTGACCTTGCTGCGCAGCGAAGGGGCGCAGCTTTTTTCGTCGGCGCTGTCGCAGCGTGTGCTGTGACCGGTGCGGTGCGACGACTGAGGGGCTGAAGGAGTCGGCTCGCGCGTCAGCTCACTCGCGCGTCAGCACGAAGCGCTTCTGAATCCCATCCGCGGCCGAAGGCGCAACCCACAAGTCGAACTCACCCGGTTCGACAACAGGCTTCATGTCCCGCCCCAGAAACTGCAGGTCGTCATTGCCGACAGCGAACTCGACCACCTCCGACGCCCCCGGCGCAATCCGCACCTTGCGGAAATTCTTCAACTCGCGCACCGGCCGCGTCACGCTCGCGGCGCGCTGCGCCAGGTACAGCTGCACCACTTCTTCCGCCTCGCGCGTCCCCGTGTTCGTGACGGTGGCGCGCACGCGCAAGGTCTTGCCCATGGCGAGGCGGTCCGTGCTCAGCTCGACCTGGTCGTAACGCACCGGCGCATAGCCGATGCCGAAACCGAAGGGGTACAGCGCCTCGTTCGTCGCGTCCAGGTAGCGGGTCTTGAAGGCCGTGCCCGGCGCACTTTCGGGCGAGGGGCGGCCGGTGCGCTTGTGGGCGTAGTAGTAGGGCACCTGGCCAGCAGTCTGTGGAAAGCTCACGGGCAGGCGGCCCGAGGGGTTGGCGTCGCCGAACACCACGTCGGCGATCGCGTGGCCGGTCTGCACGCCGAGGAACCAGGTCACGAGAATGGCGCGCGCGTTGCGCACCGCCCCCTTGAGCGCCATCGCGCGGCCATTGCTCAGCAGCACGACCATCGGCTTGCCCGTGGCGGCCACGGCTTCGGCGAGGTCCTGCTGGGCCTGCGGCAGGCCGATGTCGCTGCGCGAGCGCGACTCGCCCGACATCTTCTGGCTCTCGCCGATGGCCAGCACCACCACGTCGGCGTCGCGTGCGGCGGCCACGGCGGCCTCGATGCCGCCGGGCAGCGGCGACTCGACGTTCGCACCGCGCGTGACGGTCAGCCGCGAGGCCTCGGTGCCCAGCGCGGCATGCAGGCCTTCGTCGATGCCCACGGGCGCGGACTGGCCCGGGAACAGGCTCCAGGAGCCCATCAGGTCCTTCGTGCCTTCGGCGAAGGGGCCGATCAGCGCGATCTTCTGCGGGCCGGTTTTCGCGAGCGGCAGCAGCTGGCCCTCGTTCTTCAGCATCACGATGGAGCGGCGCGCGCTCTCGCGGGCCAGTGCGATGAACTCGGGGTTCTCCACGCGCTGTGCGGCCGGCTGGCCGTCGAGGCCGCGCATCGGGTCGTCGAAGAGGCCGAGCTTGAGCTTGACCCGCAGCACGCGCCGCACGGCCTCGTCGAGCCGCGCCATCGGCACCTCGCCCGAGGCCACGAGGTCGGGCAGGTGGCGGATGTACAGGCCGCTTTGCATGCTCACGTCGGTGCCCGCCATGAAGGCCAGCTTGGCGGCCTCGCGGCTGTTGGCGGCGTGGCCGTGCTCGATGAGCTCCTCGTCGGCCGTGTAGTCGGACACCACGAAGCCCTTGAACTTCCATTCGTCGCGCAGCACGCCGGTGAGCAGCGCGGGGTTGGCGGTCGAGGGCACGCCGCCGATCTCGTTGAAGGCGCTCATGACCGACAGCGCGCCCGCATCGAGCGCCGCACGAAACGGCGGCAGGTAGACCTCGCGCAGCGTGCGCTCGGAAATTTCGCTCGTGTTGTAGTCGAGCCCGCCCTCGGCCGCACCGTAGGCCGCGAAGTGCTTGGGCGTGGCCAGCATCGAGTCGGCGTTCGCGAGGCTGCTGCCCTGGAAGCCGCGCACGCGCGCCGCCGCGAACTGGCGCGCCAGGTACGGGTCTTCGCCCACGCCTTCGAGGCCGCGGCCCCAGCGCGCGTCGCGCGCGATGTCGACCATGGGCGCGAAGGTCCAGCGAAAGCCGTCGGCCGTGGCCTCGACCGCCGCCGCGCGCGCGGTGCGCTCGGCCAGCGCGGGCTCCCAGCTCGAGGCCTCGGCCAGCGGCATCGGGAAGATGGTGCGAAAGCCGTGGATCACGTCGGCGCCGAAGATCAGCGGAATGCCCAGCCGCGACTCGCGCACCGCCACCTGCTGCAGCCGCCGCTTGCCTTCGAGGCCGGCGTTGTTGAACAGGCCCGTGAGGCGCCCGTTGCGCACGTCCTCGGTCTCCTGCTGCCCGTTGCGCCAGCCGGCCTGCGGGTTGTTCGGGATGTTGATGTCGGCCGGGCCGTAGAGGCTGAGCTGGCCGGCCTTTTCCTGCAGCGTCATGCGCGCGATCAGCGATTCGATGCGGGCTTCGGTCGCGTCGGAGGGCTGGAGGTCTTTCGGAACGGACGCCGCGATGGCGGGGAGGGAGAGGGCGGACAGGACGAGGGCGAGAACGGCGGCTTTTCGAACATGCATGGCCGCCTATTCTGCAGACAACGCCCGCCCGCCCCGGCCAGCGGGTTTCCGCCCTGGGCGTAGGGCCTTGTCCGACCCCGGCCGCTTCAGGCCATGTCGGTCAGTCCGCGCCCAGCCGCAACCGGCTGGGCAGTCGCTTCTCGATCGCGAACTTCCACAGCGCCGCGCAGCGGAAGATGCCGTGCGCGAACTTGCCGTAGGGCAGCGTGAGAAAGAGCGCCATCACCACGCCCAGGTGCACCGCCAGCAGCAGTGCCATGAAGCGGGTGTCGCGCCAGGCCAGCAGGGCCAGTCCGGTGAGGCTGGTGAGCAACAGCAGCGCGATGAAGCCGCGGTCCATCGGCCGCTGTGCGACGTCGCCGTGCGCCGCATGGCGCCGCAGGTTGAGCCACAGCAGGCCGACAGGGCCGATCACGAGGCCGATGCCGCCCGTGGTGCCCAGCAGCACCGGCAGGCTCGTGAGCGCATAGGGCGCATGCAGGTCGAACAGGTAGTGGTACAGCGTCGCCACGCAGGTGGAGGCGAAGCACAGCATGAAGCCGTAGAAGGTGAAGTGATGGAAGCGTCGGCGCCAGAGCGTGAAGCGGTCGTCTTCGTTGTTGCAGCCTTCGCCATGGCCGCCATCGAGATACTTCAGGCGCAGCGCGTCGTGCGCGGCTTCGGCGCTGGCTGCGCGGCGCACGCCCGGCAGGTCGGGCGCGTTGCCCGGGTCGTTCGCGGGGGAAACCTCGCGCCAGAAGCGGCGCGTGCCCATCGCCAGCGCGAACATCACGAACAGGAACACCGCGCCGAACACCAGCGCGAGGAAGTTGTGCGGAAAGATCGCGTAGAAGTTGCCCGCGAGCGGCGCGTGCACGAGCGAACCCGACATCGCCACGGCCAGCACAAGGAACAGCGCGAGCCCACCCGCCAGTGCCAATGCGACGGTGAGCCCGGCCCGCTTGTAGAGCGCACCCATCGCGGGCGGCCAGGCGTAGTCGTGGTAGGTCTGCAAGCGCACCTGCGCCATCGCCTGTGGCACGTTCACGGCGAACTCGTGCGGCGGTGCGTACTGGCAGGCATGCAGGCAGGCGCCGCAGTTGTGGCACAGGTTGGCGAGGTAGTGCGTGTCGGCCTTGCCGAACTCGAGCCGGCGCGTCATGGCGGGGAACACGGCGCAGAAGCCTTCGCAGTAGCGGCAGGCGTTGCAGATCTGCAGGATGCGCGCGACCTCGCCCTCGGAAGCAGTCAGCGGCAGGGCGGGCTGGATCGGGATGACGCGCTGCGATGGCGACGGGTTGCTGCCGATGCCATCGGCGTTCGCACGGGCGCGTGCGACGAGGTCAGTGAGCTGCTGCAAGGGCGGTCTCCGGGGAATTCTTCGAAATGTTCTTGGCGGCCTTCGCTGCCTGAGTGCCGGCGATGCGCCCGAAGGCCGTGCCGATGCTCATGCCCACGCCGGCCGTGTAGCCCTGGCCCAGCACGTTGCCGGCCATCATTTCGCCGGCCACGAAGAGGTTGGGGCTGGGTCGGCCGCCGAAGCGCACGGCGGCGGTCTCGTCCACCTTCAAACCCAGGTACGTGAAGGTGATGCCGGGGCGCAGCGGATACGCATGGAAGGGCGCCGTGTCGATGGGGCGCGCCCAGTGCGTCTTGGCGGGCGCGAGGCCTTCGGTGTGGCAGTCGTCCAGCGCCGTGTGATCGAAGCGGCCGACGCGGCAGGCGGCGTTGTAGTCCTGCACGGTGCGCACGAAGGTGGCTTCGTCCAGGCCGATCTTCTGCGCGAGTTCGCCGAGCGTGTTGGCCTGCGTGCCGGGAAACACCGGCGGCATGAAGCGCCCGACCGCCTGCTGGTCGATGACCGACCAGGCGATCTGCCCCGGCTGCTGCGCCACGAGCCGGCCCCAGATCGCATAGCGCTTGGGCCAGAAGTCTTCGCCCTCGTCGTAGAAGCGCTGCGCGTCGCGGTTGACCACCACGCCGAGCGAGACGCAATCGATGCGCGTGCAGATGCCGCCGTTGTACAGCGGCGCGCGCGCGTCGATGGCCACCATGTGGCCCTGCGACGGATCGCCGATGCTGTCGGCGCCCGCGGCGATCATGTGCCTGAGCAGCACGCCCTGGTTGAAGCGCGTGCCGCGGATCAGGAAGTTGTCGGCCGGCCATTCGCCGCGTTCGTTTTGCCCCCAGGCTTCGCG
Organism: Variovorax boronicumulans NBRC 103145; assembly: GCF_001591345.1. Lineage (GTDB taxonomy): Bacteria > Pseudomonadota > Gammaproteobacteria > Burkholderiales > Burkholderiaceae_C > Variovorax > Variovorax boronicumulans. The sequence goes on from NZ_BCUS01000072.1 coordinate 20,143, forward strand.
CAGCCATTCGCGGTTCGATTCGAAGCCGCCCGAGGCGAGCACGCAGCTCCTGGCCGCGATGCGCTCGCCGGCCTCGGTGCGCACGGCCACGAAGCGCTCGCCGTCGAGTTCGACCGAGGCCACGGGCGTGTCGTAGCGGATCTGCACGCCGATCGCTTCGGCGCTGCGGTAGTAGGCGTTGACGAGCGCCTTGCCGCCGCCCATGAAGAAGGCATTGGTGCGCGCCACATGCAGCGCACCCGACAGCGGCGGCTGGAAGCGCACGCCGTGGCGGCGCATCCAGTCGCGGCAGTTCGACGAGGCGCGGATCACGAGGCGGGCGAGGTGCTCGTCGGTGAGGCCGCCGGTCACCTTCAGCAGGTCTTGCCAGTACTCCTCTTCAGGGTAGGCCTCGACCAGCACGTCCTGCGGCGCGTCGTGCATGCAGCGCAGGTTGCGGGTGTGCTGCGAATTGCCGCCGCGCCATGCCTTGGGCGAGGCTTCCAGCAGCAGCACCGAAGCGCCGGCCTCGCGCGCCATCAGCGCGGCGCACAGCGCGGCATTGCCGCCACCGACAACCAGTACGTCTATCACTCGTGGGTCTCCTTGGAATGCAGGAGACTTTAGGGAGCACGGCCTTCACGCGAAAGGCCGAAAGAGGCAACAGGTGTTCAGCTTTCGAGAAGACTTGCACCCGCCCAGCGGCCTTCGCTGACCAGTGTGCGCGCCGTTTCGGCGACCACCACGCGCGCGGCCAGCGCGGCGGGCGAGAGCTCGTCGTCCGACAGGCTCACGAGCAGGTTGCGGCGCCCCACGTGGGCATCGGCAATCTGCGTGAGCGCGAGGTCGTCGCCGTCGTGCCGCGCGGTGGCGGCGCCGGGCTGGATGGTGGCGCCGTGGCCGGCGCGCACCGCGTCCATCAGCAGCGCCAGGCCGTCGACCTCGGCCACGATGCGCGGCGCCACGCGCGCCCGTGCAAAGGCGGCCATCAGCGTGGCGCGCAGGCCGTGGCTGCCGCTGGGCAGGATCAGTGGCACTTCGGCCAGCTGCGACAGGCGCACCTTCTTGCCGGTGGGGCGCGGCGTGAGGGTGGGCGAGGCGATCACGAAGAGCTTTTCAGCCAGCAGCGGCGACACGCTCCAGCGCCGTGGCGTGTCGGTCTGGAACAGCACGGCCAGGTCGAGCTGGCGCGCGTGCAGCATGGTCGTGAGGTGGCCCGACAGTGCCTCGACCATGTGCAGCCGCACCTCGGGGTAGCGCGCCTGCATGGCCTGCATCAGCGGCACGCCCAGCACGGTGGCGGTGGTGGGCGCCAGGCCCACGCTCACATGGCCTGAGAGCCGCGCCTGCTGCGCCGCGCGCACGGCGTCGTCGGCGTGGCGCAGGGTGAGCTGCGCCTGGTGCAGGAAGGCCAGGCCGGCGTCGGTGGGCATGACACCGGTCGAATGGCGGCGCAGCAGGCGGGTCGAGAGTTCGCTTTCGAGCCGGCTGATCTGCTGGCTCAGCGCCGAGGTGACCACCCCCAGCTCCACCGCCGCGCGGCCCATGCTGCGCAGCTCGCAGACCTTGACGAAGTAGCGCAGTTGTCTCAGTTCCATGCGCGCATCATGGCGCAGGCACCGGGGTGGGTTGACCGCGCCGCAGCAACAGCCATCCGAACAGTGGGGCGGTGATGTACATCACGACCGAGTAGATGGCAGCCGGCAGCGCGAGCGGAAAGCTCCCGAGCACGCTCACCGCGATGAAGATGGCGAGCGTCGAGTTGTGGATGCCGATCTCGTAGCTGATGGCGGTGGCCAGCGGCTTGTCCAGGCCGGCGGCGCGGCTCAGGTAGTAGCCCGCCAGCAGGCTCACGAGGTTGAACAGCAGCACCGGCACGCCGATCTCGGCGAAGGTGGTGGTGATGTTCTTCCACTCGTTGGCAATGGCGAGCACCGTGACCACCGCGAGCACCACGGCGCTGAAAATCTTGGTCGGCTTTTCCATGCGCGCCGCGAAGCCGGGCTTTCGCGACGCGACGACCATGCCGATGGCCACCGGCACCAGCACGATGGCGATCACCTCGACCAGCTTGCGCGTCTGCAGCGGCACCACCTGGCCGCTTTGCGCGAAATGGCCGATGGCCCAGTTGGCGATGAGCGGCAGCGTGACGATCGACAGCAGCGTGTTCACGGCCGTGAGCGAGATGTTCATCGCCACGTTGCCGCCGAACAGGTGCGAGAACAGGTTGGCCGAGATGCCGCCCGGCGAGGCCGCCAGCAGCATGAGCCCGATGGCGAACACCGGCGACAGGCCGAAGCCCACGATGATCGCGTAGCAGGCCAGCGGCAGGCCGATGACCTGCAGCACGAGCGCGATGGTCACGGCCTTCGGGTGCTTGAACAGGCGCCGGAAATCCTCGAGCGAGAGCGACAGCCCCAGCCCGAACATCACGAGCGCGAGCGCGCCGAACAGGAACCGGGTCACGATGAGCGTGGTGTCCATGCGGTGGTGTCTCCTCTTGGGTTCTTCTGCTTAAAAAAATGGCTGCCGGCACCCGTCGCGCGGGCGCTGGCAGCCGTACAAAACCGGGATCGACGCGTCTTATTGTTTGTAGCTGTCGTCGATGCGGTCGAGTTTGCGGATCAGCGAAGGCCAGACGAACATGCCGCCCAGGCCGCCGCTTTGCACCTTCATGGCCTGGCCCACGCCGTCGATGATCCTCGGGTCCACGTGCGTGAGTTCACCGCCGCCGGCCTGCGCGGCGATCTGGATCTGGCAGGTGTTCTCGAAGGTGTACATCGAAAGGAAGGCGTCGGCAATGGTCTTGCCGCAGGTCAGCAGGCCGTGGTTGCGCAGCATGAGGAAGTTGGCACTACCCATGTCGGCCTGCAGGCGCGGCTTCTCGTCGTCGCGGAAGGCCACGCCTTCGTAGTCGTGGTAGGCCAGCGAGGCCAGCACGAAGGTCGACTGCTGGCTGATGGGCAGCACGCCGTTCTTCTGCGCGCTCACGGCGATGCCGGCCCGGGTGTGGGTGTGCAGCACGCACTGGATGTCCTCGCGCGCGGCATGCACGGCGCTGTGGATCACGAAGCCGGCCGGGTTCACGGGGTAGGGCGAGTCGATGATCTTGTTGCACTGCTGGTCGACCTTGACCAGGCTCGAGGCCGTGATCTCGTCGAACATCAGGCCGTAAGGGTTGATCAGGAAGTGGTGCTCGGGGCCAGGCACGCGCGCGCTGATGTGCGTGAAGACGAGGTCGCTCCAGCCGTACAGCGCCACCAGGCGGTAGCAGGCGGCGAGGTCGACGCGCAGCTGCCATTCTTCGGCGGAGACGAGCTTCTGGATTTCGGAGGCGGAGGTGGCGTTCATGGGGGTGTGTCCTTTGTCTTGATCAAGCGGCGGTCGGCTCTTGCAGCACCGTCTTGTAGACGCTCTGCTTGGGCTGCGCCATCAGGCGGCGCAGCATGGGCTCGAACTCGCTGATGGGCAGGGTCTCGGCCTTCGGGTCGAAGGCCGGGTTGTCGTAGAGCGCGCAGAACTCGGCCGTGCGCTCGTAGTGCGGGTGGTCCTTGAAGCTGTCGCGCATGTCGCGGTCCAGCCCGATGTGGTGGAAGAAGTAGTGGCCCTGGAAGATGCCGTGGTTCTGCACCATCCAGTGGTTGGCCTCGCTCACGAAGGGCTTGAGGATGGCGGCGGCGATGTCGGGGTGGTTGAAGCTGCCCAGCGTGTCGCCGATGTCGTGCAGCAGCGCGCACACCACATACTCCTCGTCGCGGCCGTCGCGCAGCGCGCGCGTGGCGGTCTGCAGCGAGTGCGTGTAGCGATCGACCGGAAAGCCGCCGTAGTCGCCTTCGAGGATCTGCAGGTGCTTGATCACGCGCGCGGGCAGGCCGCCCGCGAACTGCATGAACTCGCCGCCGATCAGTTGCCAGTCTTCGCGCGTGCTGTCCTGCATGCGCTTGAAACTTGCCCGTGCGTTCATCGTGTGGGGTCTCCGTTCTTGGGGGGATGGCGGCCACTGTAGACCTGCGCTTGACCTTCAACTGTCAAGAATTTGACAATGCGAGGTTCTGGTAAACCCGCCTCAGGCGCCTTTTTCCCCTCCATGGCCACCTCGACCAAGCCGCGCCTGTCGGCCGCGCACCGCGCCGCGCTCGACGGCAACCCCTGGTTCACCAGCATGCCGCGTGCGCAGCGCGATGCGCTGCTGGGCGCGGCCGAGCTGCTGCATGTGCGGCGCGGCACCATGGTGTTTCGCCAGGGCGATCCGATCCATGCGGCGGGCGGCGGCTTCTATGGGCTGGTGGCGGGCACGATCAAGATCTCGTCGTTGCGCCAGGACGGGCGCGAGGCCATCCTGGCGGTGCTGGAGCCGGGCAACTGGTTCGGCGAGATCACGCTCATCGACGGCTCGCCGCGCACGCACGACGCCACTGCGCTCGAAGCGCTCGACCTGCTGGTGGTGCCGCCCGAGGCCTTCGTGCGGCAGATGCGCGACGTGGTGTTTTCCAACGCCATCGCCGCCATGCTGGCCGCGCGCGTGCGCATGCTCTACGGCCTGGCCGAAGACGCCACCTTGCGCAGCCTGCGCGCGCGCGTGGCGCACCGGCTGCTGGTGCTGGCGCGCGGCGACGCCACGCAGTCGGTGCACCTGCGGCACGAACTCATGCTGTCGCAGGAGGCGCTGGCCATGATGCTCGGCGTGACGCGCCAGACGCTGTCCAAGGAGCTCAACGCGCTGGCCACCGAGGGCGTGGTGTCGCTGGGCTACGGGCGCATCGAGCTGCTGTCGCTCGAGGCGCTGCAGGGGCTGGTGCGCACCGGCTGAGGGTCTTGTCACAGCGCGGGCAGGGCGCAGGCGTATAAGACCTTCCCGGCCCGCCATTCGGGCGGCCCGGCTTCTCGTTCTCTCTGTCCACGTTTTTCAACGGAAGGTGGCGAATCATGAGCAACAACAAACCGACGGTCGTCCTGGTCCATGGTTTCTGGGGTGGTGCGGCGCACTGGCACAACGTCATCGTGGAGCTGCTGCGCAAGGGCCACACGGCCATCCGCGCGGTCGAGCTGCCGCTGACCTCGCTGGCCGACGATGCCGAGCGCACGCGCAAGATGGTGGCGCAGGTGCAGGGGCCGGTCTTGCTGGTCGGCCACTCGTACGGCGGCGCGGTGATCACGCAGGCCGGCGACCTGCCCAACGTGGTCGGGCTGGTCTACATCGCCGCCTTCGCACCCGACGCGGGCGAAAGCCCCGGCGGCATCACGCAGGAGCACCCGCCCGTGGCCGTGCCCAACCTGGCACCCGACAGCGACGGCTACCTGTGGGTGATTCCCGAGAAATACCACGAGAGCTTCTGCCAGGACCTGAGCGCCGAAGAAGGCCTGGTGATGGGCCTGACGCAGAAGGCGCCGCTGGCCAGCACCTTCGGCGACACCATCACGGCGCCGGCCTGGAAGAAGAAGCCGTCGTGGTACCAGATCTCGAGCGAGGACCGCATGATCTCGCCCGTGAACCAGGAGCGCATGTCGGCGCGCCTGGGCGCGAAGAAGGTCATCACGCTGGCGGCCAGCCACGCCTCGCTGGCCTCGCAGCCGCAGGCCGTGGCGGCGCTCATCGACGAAGCCGCGAGCGCTGCCTGAGGCCGGCTACGCGCGGTGCCCGGCGCGCTGCGCAGCCGTCGGGCGGGCCCGCCAGCCGAGGAGCGCCACGGCGCAGGCCGCCGCGACCACGATCGCCACGGCCACGCCCATCACCGAGAAGAAGGCTTGGTCGAAGGCCGTGTGTGCGAGCGCCACGAGCTGCGAGGCGATGGGCGCGGGCAGCGTCTCGGCGGCCAGCAGCGCGGCGTCGATGCTGTCGCCGGCCGAGGCCGGCACGGCCAGGCTGTCTGGAATGACCAGCGCGGCGGTGTAGCTCGCCGAGAGCACGCTGCCCAGCAGCGCGATGCCCAGCACGCCACCGAGTTCGTACGACACCTCTTCGATCGACGCCGCCATGCCGGCGTGTTCCACGGGCGCGTTGTTCATGACCGCGTTCGACGCCGCCGTGATGGTCGCGCCCACGCCCAGCCCCAGCAGCACCAGGATCGCCGGCTTGAGCAGGCCCCCGGCATCGACCGCCAGTGCCAGCGCGCACAGCGCCAGCGCCGTGGTCACGAGGCCGCCCAGGATGACGGGGCGCGAGCCGATGCGCGCCAGCAGCAGGCCCGCGAGCGGCCCCGCCACGAAGGCGGCCAGCGGCAGCGGCAGCAGGGTGAGGCCCGCCTGCAGCGGGGTGAGTCCGACCACCAGCTGCAGGCGCTGGCTGAACACCAGCTCGACACCGATCAGCGCCACCGAGGCCACGATGGCCGCAATCACGCCGCCCGAGAAGTAGGCGTTGCGGAACAGGCGGAAGTCGATCAGCGGCGCGCTGCTGCGCCGCTGGCGCCGCACGAAGAGGGTCATGGCCACCGCGGCCAGCACGCCGGTGATGGCGGCTGTCGTGACCGAGGGCGCGAACTTCGTGAGCTCCTTGATGGTCAGCACGAGGAAGACCAGCCCCGCCAGCACCTGCACCGAGCCGATGAAGTCCCACGGGCGCGTGCCGGTGTTCTTCTGCGTCGGCAGCAGCCACAGGGCCAGCACCAGCGCGAGCACCACCACGGGCACGTTGATGAGAAACACAGAACCCCACCAGAAGTATTCGAGCAGCACGCCGCCCACGACCGGTCCGAGCGCCGCGCCGCCCGAGGCCACCGAGGCCCACACGCCGATGGCCACCGCGCGCTCGCGCTCGTCGGTGAACACCAGCCGCAGGATCGCCAGCGTGGCCGGCATCATCATCGACGCGCCCACGCCCAGCAGCGCCCGCGCGGCGATCAGTACGGCCGGGTTCGGCGCGTAGGCCGCGCACAGCGAGGCGATGCCGAACACGGCCAGGCCCGCGACGAACATGCGCCGGTAGCCCACGCGGTCGCCCAGCGCGCCCATGCCCAGCAGGAAACCGGAGACGACCACGGTGTAGGCGTTGAGGATCCAGAGCTTCTCGGTGGCCGAGGCGGCCAGGTCGTGCGTGAGCGTGGGCAGTGCCGTGTAGAGCACGGTCATGTCGACCACGATCAGCAGCAGCGCCATCGAGACGATGCCGAGCGTGATCCATTTCTTGGCGGTGGGGTTCAAGCCGTTCATGGCGTGGCCCTCCGGTCGTGCGGCTGTGCGATGGTGCCGTCCAGTTCCTTGAGCATCGTCACCGAGACCGTCGTGCAGCCGCGTGCGTGGAAGAAGTCGTGCGCACGCGCGTTGCCGATGCCGCTTTCGAGAAAGAGGCGCTGGATGCCGAGGCGTTGCAGCTCGGCGCAGACCCAGTCGAACAGCCGGCCGCCCAGGCCCATGCCCTGGAAGCGCGCGTCGACGACCAGGTCGTCGAGCGTTGCGAAGCTGCGCGCGGCGCTGCGGCTGTCGTCGATGGACACCAGCGCGAAGCCGGCCAGTGCGCCATCGGTTCGCGCGACGGCCACGCGCGCGGTGGCGATGGCCGGGTCCAGCGCCAGGGTCTCGCGCACTTGCGTCATGAAGACGGCGGGCAGGTCGGCGCGCCATTCGCCGGGGGCCACGGCGCGCTGCTCCTGCAGTTCCGAGTGGGAGATGTAGGCAGGGGAAAGTTGCTGCAGGAACAGGGCGGTCAACGCCTGCGCCTGGGAAGGATCGCTGCACCAGCTCAGTTCGAACGCCGGTGTCGTCTTGTTGTTTGCATTCGTCATGGCGCCATGTTGCGCCATTAAAATGAATGAATAAAGATGAAATCCATCTGATAAATAGATGAGTGGGTGGCCGAAATGGAATGGACCGTCGACCAATTGCGCCAGTTCGTGACGACCGCCGAGTGCGGCTCGTTCTCGGCCGCGGCGCGCCACCTGGGCAAGGCCCAGTCGGCCGTGAGCACCGCCATCGGGCTGCTCGAGGTCGACCTCGGCGTGGCCCTGTTCGACCGCTCGCGCCGCAACGCGCAGCTGTCGGACGCGGGCCGAGTGCTGCTGCTGGAGGCGCGCGAACTGCTGCGGCAGGCCGAGCAGCTCGACCAGCGCGCCCGCTCGCTGCACGAAGGCGACGAGGCCGCGCTGTCGCTGGCGCTGGACGAGGCCCTGCCGTACACCGCCATCGGCACGCTGATGCGCGAGCTGTCGGTGAAGTTTCCGAGCCTCGAGCTCACGCTGCTCAACGGCACCGCGACCGAGGTGGCCGACTACGTCGAGCAGGAGCGCGCCAGTGTGGCCTTTCACTTCGACCGCGGCCCGGTGCGCGCGAGCTTCGACCAGCGCCACATCGGCAGCGTGCGCCAGGGCGTGTTCGTGGCCAGCGACCATCCGCTGGCCGACGGGCGCACGGTGCGGCGCCAGGACCTGGCGCGGCAACGCCAGTTGCTGATGCACGCGGACGATGTGCACGAGGTGGCCTACAGCCCGCGCGTGTGGCGCTCCGACAGCTTCTACAGCACGGCCGAGATGGTGGCCGACAACCTGGGCTGGGCCGTGCTGCCCATCAACATCGCGCGCTACGAGGGCTTCAGCAAGGCGCTGAAGGAAGTGCCTTGCCCGTCGCTGGCCTTGCCGCGGCTGTCGGTGCGCATGCTGTGGCTGCAGGGGCGCCCGCTCGGCGCGACGGCGCTGTATGTGCAGCAGCGCTTCACCGAGCTGCTGCGCGACGCCGCCGTGTGACGCGCGTCAGCGCAGGACGCGGCCGTCGGCCGAGATGCTGATGAGGTCGATGCTGCGCACGTTGTCGCGCAGGCCCGGGCGCAGGTTGATGCGGAAGCCGCCCACGTCGTAGTCGGTCATCGCCGTCATCGTGCGCTGCAGGGTGGCGGTGTTGAAGCCGCGGCCCGCGCGGCGCACGGCCTCGCCCGCGGCCTTGGCGGCGATGAAGCCCTCGAGCCCTTCGTACGACGCGGTCTGGTCGGAGTTGTCGACCGCCGCGAGGTACTCCTTGACGATCGGAATGGCCGAGGGGCGCGGCGAGGGCACCACCTGCGAGATCACGATGCCGCCGATGTCCTTGCCCAGCTCGGCGTAGAGCGGGTCGATGCCGACGATCGAGAAGGCCATGAAGTTGCCCGTGTAGCCGCTCTTGCGCAGCTTGCGGATGGCACCGGCCGTGGTGCCCGAGAGCGACACCAGCACGATGGCCTGGGGCGTCTGCTGCTGCACGGTCTTCAGCGCGGCGTCGAGCTTGTCGGCGCCCGCGGGCACCAGCGCGCTGGCGACCAGCGGTGGCAGCTTGAGTTCGGTGACGGCCTGCTGCACGGCGGCCAGGCCGGCGCGGCCCATGGCGTCGTCGTCGCCCACCAGCGCAATGCGCTGTTGCCCCACGGTGGCGCACTGGCGCACGATCTTGAGGGCCTCGTCGATCATGCCGGGGCGCACATGGAACACGTTCGGATGCTCGGGGCCGCGCAGCGTGTCGGACGCGGCAAAGGGCGCGAACAGCAGGCTGCCCTGCTGCGTGGCGACCTTGGCGCCGGCCTCGCTGCTGGCGGTGCCGACAAAGCCGAACAGCATGTCGGCCTTGTTCGCGCCCAGCAGCGTGCGGGCGTTGGTGGTGGCGCGCGCGGCGTCGTAGCCGTCGTCCAGTTGCAGCAGCTTCAGCTGCAGGCCGGAGGCGGCGTTGCGCGTGTTGAAGTCGCTCACGGCGAGCCGGCTGCCGGCCGCGAAGGCGTTGCCGATCTCGTTGGCGCTGCCGGTGAGCGGCACCGACTGGCCGAGCAGGACGACGCGGGCCCCGGCGGCGGACGGGCGTGGCGTCTGTGCCAGCAAGGGACGGGTGATGCCGAGGCCGCTTCCCAGAAGCAGCATTGCGGAGGCTTTTCCCAGCCATGTCCTGCGAGACGCGTTCATTGGCTACCTTTTGCTAACAATAGTAAAAAAGTGTAGCAATTTCGAGGCCAGGGCGGAAGGCGCGGGTGCTCCAGAATTGCCCTGATGAAAACAACTGTGTCCTGGGTTCTGGGAGGGATGTGCGCGGCGCTCGCCGGGTGCGTGGTGCCGCCCCCATCGAAGGTGGTGGAAAAGGCGCTGCCCGCGCCGGAGGTCTTTGTGCCCGTGGCTGCGCCGCAGCCGCCGCAACCGAGGATCGAGCCGCCGCCCCTGCCGCCGCCATCGACGATCGAGCCGCCACCGCTGCCACTGGCGGGGCCGCCGATGGCATTGCCGCCGGGGCCGACCCTCATGGCGGCGCCGCGCGCCGATCCGCGCGTTGCGGCGGACGCTGTCGTGACGGAGCCGGTGATCCGCCAGCGCCGATATCCCAGCTACCCGTCCGCGCTGGTGGAAGAGGGCATCGAGGGCCTGGTGGTCACGGCCTTCTTCGTCGGGGTGGATGGCAAGCCCGAAGACATCCGCGTCGAACGCTCGCCGCACCCGCTGCTGTCGCAGGCGGCGACCGATTCGCTCAAGGGATGGCACTTCGACCCGGCGCGCACCGCGGACGGGCGTGCGGTGCGCGCCCGCATGCGGCTGCCGTTCCGCTTCAAGCTCGTCGAGTGAGCGGGGGAAGGTGACGCGCGCTCAGGCGCGTTTTTCGAACACCAGGTCCCACACGCCGTGGCCCAGCTTGAGGCCGCGGTTCTCGAACTTGGTGAGCGGGCGGTACGCCGGCTTGGGCGCGTAGCCGGTGTCCGGCGCGGTGTTGCGCAGCAGCGGCTCGGCGCCCAGCACTTCGAGCATCTGCTCGGCGTAGGGCTGCCAGTCGGTGGCGCAGTGGATGTAGCCGCCGGGGCGCAGGTGCTGCGCCAGCTTGGTCACGAACTCGGGCTGGATCAGGCGGCGCTTGTTGTGGCGCTTCTTGTGCCACGGGTCGGGAAAGAACACGTGCACGCCGGCCAGCGTGCCGGGCTGCAGCATGTGGTCGATCACGTCGACCGCGTCGTGCGCGCAGATGCGGATGTTCGAGATCGACTGCTCGCCGATGCGCTTGAGCAGCGCGCCCACGCCGGGCTCGTGCACCTCGCAGCACAGGAAGTTGGTCTCGGGCAGCACCGTGGCGATGTGGGCCGTGGCCTCACCCATGCCGAAGCCGATCTCCAGCACCGTCGGGCCCACGCGGCCACCGAAGGCCGCCGTGAGGTCGAGCCGCTCGGGCGTGTAGGGCACGAGGAACAGCGGGCCCAGCTCGGCGAAGGCGCGGGCCTGGCCGTCGGTGGTGCGGCCGGCGCGCTTCACGAAGCTCTTGAGGCGGCGGTGCAGCGGATGCGGCTTGCCGTCGGTGGCGTCGTCTTCGGGGGATGCGGGCAGGTCGTCGCCGGGCGGGAGGTCGTTGGACACGGTGTCGGGAATGTTCATGAGGGCCGCGAATTGTAGAGATCGCGCCATTCGGGCACCCAGCCGGCCAGGGCGGCGGTGCAGTGGCCTGCGGCCGCGGGGCGCAGGCCGAGGGCGT
>NZ_BCUS01000073.1 GCF_001591345.1 Variovorax boronicumulans NBRC 103145
CCGCCGCCACCGGCAACACGGCCGGTGGCACGCAGGGCGGCACGACCACGGCCGGCAGCGGCGCCTCGGGCACCATCGCCGGCACCCAGGCGCTGCGGATTCCGGGCTCGGTCACGCTCGATTTCGAGGCCACGGGCCAGAAAGGCGCCTCGCCGCAGCGCGGCGTGTTCGGCGAGCTGGTCTGGCTGCAGGACGGCAGCCGCTACGACGGGCGGCTCACGCTCAAGGCGGTGTTCTTCACCCTGCTGAACTGGCACAGCACCGGCAAGATCGGCCCCTCGGGCCTGGAACCCGAGCGCTATTCGGAAAGCCGCAAGGCCGAGGTCGCCTCGCATTTCGCGCGCGACCAGGGGCAGATCATCTTCAGCAACAACGCCCCCCCCGTGCCCCTGCAGCCCGGCGCGCAGGACCGCATGAGCGTGATGATGCAGTTGGGCGGCCTGCTGGCGGCCAGCCCGGGGCGCTACCCGGCCGGCACCCGGATCTCGGTGCAGACGGTGGGCGTGCGCGACGGCGATGTCTGGGTCTTCGAAGTCGGCGACGAGGAGCAGCTGAGCCTGCCGGCCGGCGACTTCACCACGCGCAAGCTCACCCGCACGCCGCGCAAGGATTTCGACCGGAAACTGGAACTCTGGCTGGCGCCGCGCTACGGCTACCTGCCCGTGCGCATCCGCCAGACCGAGGCAAACGGCGACTTTGCTGACGCCCAATTGCGCAAACCCCTACCCGAAGCGCCCGCCAATTGAGGCAAAAAGGCTCACATATCAACGGCGCGAGGACAACTGTTCTTGAAACTGGCGCGTTGATTGCTATCTAACCCCCATGAACGCCATCGACATCCTCACAGGGCCCGCCATGAACATGCTTTACGACTCCGAGTCCTTCGTCGTCGTGCACGTGCAGCCGAACGACGGCGACGAGCCCAGCACGACGCCCAACGGCCCCGTGCTGGAACGCCACGGCTTCGAGATCGTGGACAAGCGCTCTGGCAAGGAGGTGTACCTCGACGGCTCCTGGGCCGAACTGTTCCAGCAGCAGATCGCCGCCTGGCAGCTCAACACGCCCACGCAGGAAGAGGTCGAGGACACGCTCGAAGGCTATGCCGAGCTGGCGCACACGCCGGTGCTGGTGCACTGAGCGGCCTGCCCCGCCCGAACGAAAAAAGCGCCCCGCGGGGCGCTTTTTCTTTGGCGGTGTACTGCGCCGTCAGCGCTCGGTCCAGCGGTACATCGGCCCCACGATCAGCAGCACCGCCACCAGCCGGCACACCTGGAAGGCCGTGACCACCGGCACGCCCAGCTGCAGCACCTTGGCCGTGATCGACATCTCGGCGATGCCGCCGGGCGAGGTGCCCAGGATCATCGTGGCCGGGTGCAGCCCGGTCGCCCCCGCCAGCAGCCAGGCCGCGCCGGCGCACAGCACCAGCATGCCGACCGTGCCCAGTGCCACCGAGCCGAGCCAGCGCGGCGCCGTGTGCAGGAACTCGCGGCTGAAGCGCACGCCCAGGCTCACGGCAATCACCAGCTGCGCGGTGTTCGACAGCCAGGTCGGCACCGCCGACAGCGACTGCCCCGCGACCGTGAAGCCCATCGCCACCAGCAGCGGCCCCATGAACCACGGGTTGGTGCGGCCCAGCGCCCGCATCGCAAGCCCGCCCACGCCGGTGGCCAGCGCCAGCAAGGCCAGCCCGGCCGGGTTCACCTCGCGCACGCCGGGCGGGTTGATCTCCAGGCCGTGCAGCCCGCTCCACTGCATCGCGAACGGGATCGTCACCGTCACCACCATCAACCGCAGGCTGTGCGCGGCGGCCACCAGGTCGGTGCGCGCACCGGTCGATTCGGCCAGCAGCGTCATCTCCGAAGCGCCGCCGATGGCGCCTGCGAAGTAAGTCGTGGCTCTCATGGATTTCGCCGGCACATGCGGCATGCGCGCCGCATGCACGCGGTGCAGCCAGCGCCCGAACGCCCAGCCCAGCAGCAGCGCCCAGCCGATGGCCAGCAGGATCGCCCACCACACGCCAGCCACCAGCGTCACCACCTGCGGCGTGAAATACAGGCCCAGCGCGGTGCCGATGACCCACTGCCCCAGGTTGCGCAACGGCGTGTGGCTCGCGGTCGGCTGGCCCGCGATCGAGGCCAGCGACACCGCGAACAGCGGGCCGATCATCCAGGGCAGCGGGGTGTGCAGGGCGACACAGGCGAGTGCGGCGGCCAGCGCCAGCAGCAGCGTGGCCAGCACACGAAGGGGAAAACGAAAGGACACGGGCAGAGAAAGCAGCGGAAAAGGACGACAGCCCGGTGCAGGGCGCCGGGCATAGTATGGCGGGATGCCTCCTCGTCCTTCCCGTGCTTCCCGGTTCCTCGCGCCCCTGGTCGCCGTCGCCCTGCTCGCCGGCTGCGCCGCGCTGTCCGCCGAGGCGCCCGTCGCGCGCCGCGTGGCGGCCCTGCTGCCGGCCGATGCGCTGCTGCTCGGCGAGCAGCACGACGCCCCCGAACACCACGTCCTCGAACGCGAGACCGTGCAGGCCCTGGCCGAGCGCGGCCAGCTCGCCGCGCTGGCGCTCGAGATGGCCGAGGAAGGCCGCAGCAGCGCCCGCCTGCCCGCCACCGCGACCGATGCGCAGGTGCAGACCGCCCTCGGCTGGAACGACAAGGCCTGGCCCTGGACGCGCTACGGCCCCACGGTGATGACGGCGGTGCGCGCCGGCGTGCCGGTGGTCGGCGCCAACCTGCCGCGTGCGCGCATGAAGGACGCGATGGCCGACGTCTCGCTCGACGTGCAGCTCAACGGCGAGGCCTACGCCGCGCAGCAGGAGGCCGTGCGCGAGGGCCACTGCAAGCTGCTGCCCGAATCGCAGATCGGCCCCATGACCCGCATCCAGGTCGGGCGCGACCGCGCCATGGCGCAGGCGCTGGTGAAGGCCCGGCAGCCGGGCAAGACGGTGGTGCTGATCGCCGGCGCGGGCCACGTCACCAAGGTGCTGGGCGTGCCGCAGCACCTGCCGACCGACGTGTCGGTGAAGACGGTCCACCTGCAGGCCGGCGGCCCGGCCGAGGACGACACCGACGCCTACGACGCCACCTGGCGCACGCCGGCGCTGCCGCCGGTGGACTACTGCGCGGGCGTGCTCAGGCGAACTTCCTGATCGAATCCGCCAGCGTGTTGACCAGCGTGTCGATGTGCTGCTTCTCGACGATGTAGGGCGGCGCGATCACCAGCACGTCGCCCGCGGGCCGCACCAGCGCGCCCTTGTGGAAGCAGTCGAGAAACACCTCGTAGGCGCGCTTGCCCGGCGACCCGGCGATGGGCGCGAGCTCCACCGCCGCCGCCAGGCCCAGGCTGCGGATGCCCACCACGTTCGGCAGGCCCTTGAAGGTGCTGTGAAAGGCATCGCCCAGCACCTTGCCCATTTCGCCGGCGCGCGCGAACAGGTTTTCTTCCTTGAACAGGTCGAGCGTGGCAATGGCGGCGGCGCAGGCCACCGGGTGGCCCGAGTAGGTGTAGCCGTGGAAGAACTCGACCACGTGCTCGGGCGCGTCGGTCTTCATCATCGCGTCGTAGAGCTTGTCGCGGCAGATCACGCCGCCCAGCGGGATCACGCCGTTGGTCACGCACTTGGCGAAGTTCAGCATGTCGGGCACGACGCCGAAATAGTCCGACGCGAAGTTGGTGCCCATGCGCCCGAAGCCGGTGATGACCTCGTCGAAGATCAGCAGGATGCCGTGCTTGTCGCAGATCTCGCGCAGGCGCTTCAGGTAGCCCTGCGGCGGCAGGTACCAGCCGGCCGAACCGGCCACCGGCTCCACGATGATCGCGGCCACGTTGCTCGGGTCGTGCAGCGGCAGGATGCGGGTTTCGAGCTCGACCAGCGGGTCTTCGGTCCACACCGGCTCCGCGTTGTGGATGTAGGCGTGATTCACCGGGTCGTGGATGAAGCGCATGTGGTCCACGCGCGGCAGGAAGGCCGAGCCGAACACCTTGCGGTTGCCCGGGATGCCGCCCACCGACATGCCGCCGAAGCCCACGCCGTGGTAGCCCTTCTCGCGGCCGATGAACACGTTGCGGTGGCCCTCGCCGCGCGCGCGGTGGTAGGCCAGTGCCACCTTCATCGAGGTGTCGGCGGCCTCGGAGCCCGAGTTGCAGAACAGCACCTTGTTCAGGTCGCCCGGGGCCAGCGCGGCGATCATCTCGGCCGCCTTGAAGGCCTTGTCGTTGCTGACCTGGAAGGCGGTGGCGTAGTCCAGCGTGTCCAGCTGCTTCTTGATCGCCTCGTTGATCGGCTTGCGGTTGTGGCCCGCGCCCACGCACCACAGCGAGGAAATGCCGTCGACCACCTTCTTGCCGTCGTGCGTGGTGAACGTCATGCCGTCGGCCGCCACGAAAACCCGCGGGTCCTTCCTGAAATGGCGGTTGGGCGTGAAGGGCAACCACTGGTTGTCCATGTTGAAGTCCTGGAAGGCCATGTCTCGCTCCTGCGGTTATGTGGGGAGGGAAAATCGCGATTCTGGCACCCCTGCCACAATCCTGCCCCTGATGACGACCACTACGCCTGCCTACATCCTGAACCTCTCCTGTCCCGACCGGACGGGCATCGTGCACGCCGTGTCGGGCTTCCTGCTCGAGCGCGGCGCCAACATCGAAGAGGCCGCCCAATACAACGACCACGGCACCGGCCTGTTCTTCATGCGCGTGCGCTTCGCCTGCGGCGACCACAGCGAAGCCGTGCTGCGCGAGGAGCTGAAGGCCTTCGCCACCGGTTTCGGCATGAGCCTGCAGCTGCACGCCGCCGCCGACCCGATGAAGACCGTGATCCTGGTCAGCAAGGAAGGCCACTGCCTGAACGACCTGCTGTTCCGCTGGAAGAGCGGCCTGCTGTCGATCGACGTGCGCGCCATCATCTCGAACCACCGCGACTTCTACCAGCTGGCCGCCAGCTACAACGTGCCCTTCCACCACATCCCGGTGACGGCCGCGACCAAGGCGCAGGCCGAGGCCAAACAGCTGGAGATCATCGAGGCCGAGGGCGCCGAACTCGTGGTGCTCGCGCGCTACATGCAGATCCTGAGCAACGACCTGTGCAAGAGCCTGGCCGGCCGCGCGATCAACATCCACCACTCGTTCCTGCCCAGCTTCAAGGGCGCCAAGCCCTACTACCAGGCGCACGACCGCGGCGTGAAGCTGATCGGCGCCACCGCCCACTACGTGACGGCCGACCTCGACGAAGGCCCGATCATCGAGCAGGACGTGGCCCGCGCCGACCACACCGACACGGTCGAAGACCTCACGGCCCGCGGCCGCGACACCGAAAGCCAGGTGCTGGCCCGTGCCGTGAAGTGGCACAGCGAGCACCGCGTGCTGCTGAACGGCCACCGCACGGTCGTGTTCCGCTAACCCACTCCATCGCCGCTCCCAGATGCGCCTGCAGCTTCCGCTTTTCGCCCTTGCTGCCGCTCTGGCAGCGCCCGCCACCTTCGCCCAGGACGCCCGCGCCGGCGGCGCCCCGCTGGCGCCCGACGCGCTGTTCGCGCGCGTCTCGCCCAGCGTCTGGGTGGTGCAGGCCAGCGACGCCCAGGGCAAGGTCCTGGCCACCGGCAGCGCGGTGGCCACCGGTCCGGGCACGGCCGTCACCAGCTGCAAGCTGCTGGCCAAGGCCAGCGCCGTGGCGCTGCGCCGCGACAACGTGAGCTACGGCGCCGTGCTGGAGCACCCGGACGTCGAACGCGACCTGTGCCAACTGCGCATCGCGAACCTCGTGTCGCCGACGCTGGGCGTCGTGCCCGCGGGGGCGTTGCAGGTCGGGATGCCGCTGTACGTCATCGGATCGCCGCGCGGGCGCGAGCTCACGCTCGGCATTTCCATGCTCGGCGGCGTGCGCCGCAACGCCGCGGGCGCGCTCGAGTCGCTGCAACTGGCCACGCCGACCGAGGCGGGCCTGGCCGGTGCCGGCCTGTTCGATGCGCAAGGCCGCCTCGTGGGCCTCGTCGCCGGATCGGCCCCGGCGACCCTCGCCATGCCGGCCGCATGGATCGCGGAACTGCCGACGCGCGGCCAGCGGGCCATCGAGCGCCTCGCCTCGCAGCCCGCGCCGGCCAGCGTGTCGCTGCAGCGCCCGAGCATGGTGGAGTACCAGCTGCACGACCGCCTCACCAACACCTACCGCAAGGTGATCTACCGCGCGGACACGGCCACCGCCTCGGACGACCGGCTCAGCTTCAACAACGGCGGCTGGATCGAGAAGCCGGGCGGCGAGGTGATCGGCGTCACGACGGCCGTGGGCGGCGAGTTCGACAGCGTCATGCCGCCGGGCGGCTGGGCCCGGCCGACCCTGGAACAGGACGCCGCCTGGGCCACGGAATACGACGCCACCATGGGCGGCACGCGCATCAAGATGGACCTGCGCGCCCACGTGGTGGACGACGCCGCCATGCTGCCGGTCAACGGCCGCGAGATGAAGGTGGTGAAGATCGACTACCGCGGCCACACCCAGCGCTTTGCGAACGCGGGCGCCTGGAGTGGCAACCAGTACGGGACCTACCGCGCCAGCGTGTGGTTCTCGCCGGAGCTGGGCCGCGTCGTCCGCTTCGAAGTGCAGACACGCGGCGGTGCGAGCGGCGGCGCGTTCCAGGTCAGCGAAGTGCTCGAGCTGGTGAGCATCCGCTAGCCCCGGGCGCGCGCCGCGCGCTCTCTATCGATCAATTGCGGTACGGGTTGTCCGGACGCCGGTCCTGGCGGTTCGGCACGCCGTCGCCGTCGCGGTCCCAGCGGCCGCGGTTGTATTCCCAGCGGCCATTGTTCTCGCGCCATTCCGGCGCGCGGTAGGCATAGCCCGGGCGGGCGCGCACGTACATGCCGCGCACCCACACATGGCGACCGCCACGCCACTCATAGTGGCCCGGCGACCACACGTAGCCGCGACGCGGCGGCGGCATGCGCTCGTAGCGCGGCGGGGGCGGCGGCCCCTGGATGGTGATCACCGCCTGCGCCTGCGCGGCCGTGGGAGCGGTCAGGGCGCCCACCGACAGCAGCGAAGCGGCACCGATGGAAAGAGCGACTGCGAGTGTTTTCATGAGAAAGCCCCATGGTTGTTGGAGGAGCCTTCATGCTGCCGGGACCGTGTGAAGCGCCTGTAAGCGCTGCGCGAAATCTTGTGTAGAGCTGTTTCGCTGCCGCGGACGCGCTTTATTCCTGCAATTCGCGCAGGTCGATGGCCGCGGCCATGGCCGCGTGGCCGGCCCGGTTGGGATGCAGGTGATCGCCGCTGTCGAATGTCGGATTCAGCTGACGCGGCGCCGCGGGGTCGCGCAGCACGGCATCGAAGTCGACCACGCCATCGACGTCCTGGCGGCTGCGCACCCAGCGGTTCACGGCCTCGCGCATGGCCTCGTTGGCGTCGGTGCCGTAGATCGTGTTGCCGAAGGGCGGCACGGTGCCCAGCAGCACCTTCACGCCCTTGGCGCGCGCCTGGTTGACGAGCTGCCCCAGGCCCTCGGTGACACGCTCGGCCGTGGGCACGTCGTGCGGCGGCACCTTCAGGCCGGGGATGCCCGCGAAGATGGCGCGGCCGATGTCGTTGGTGCCCAGCAGCACGATGACGTGCGTCACGCCGCTCTGGCCCAGCGCATCGCGCGCAAAGCGCGACAGGCCGTCGGGGCCGATGCCGTTCACCAGCAGCCGGTTGCCGCCGATGCCGGCGTTGATCACCGACACCGCGTGCGCGGCCTGCGGGCTGTCGCGCAGCCGCGTGGCGAGCATGTCGGGGTACGAACCGTCGCCCGACTCGCCACCGCCCGCGGTGATCGAATCGCCGAACGCAACGACGGTGCGCACGGGTCGGGTGGTGAGCACGTCGAGCCCGGTCACGATGTGGCTCATCGGCAGCGCCACCGCCTTCGACAGCCGGGGCGCCGAGACGGCGTTGCCTTGCGCCAGCCAGCCCGTGTCGCTGGACAGCAGGTACATCGTGGCGAACGGTGTCGCGCGGTCGAGAAAAAGACTCACGGCCACGGCCTGGCCCGCCGCAACGTTCAGCGCCACGCCGTCGCTCCATGCTTCCGCGCCCGGCGCCACGGTGACGGTGGCGCGGCCGCCGAAACGCAGCGTGCGCAACGAGGCCGGCGAGATGGCGTCGCCGCCCGCGCCCAGGGCCACGGTGGCGGCGGCGATGCGCAGCGGCGTCTTGCCGAAGCGGTTCGACACCCGCACGCGGATGCGCTCGCCGTCGAGCGTCGGGCGCATCATCTGGCGCAAGGTCTGGCCGCGGAACACATGGTCGCCCGGCCCGCCGATGGCGGCCGTGGCGGGGTTCGCATCCAGTTCGGCGAAGTCGAGCACCGCCACGGCCCAGCTCGCCACCCAGCGCGCTTCGGCCGGCTGGCGTGCCGCCTGCTCGACCTTCTCGGCCCACACCGCCTGCACGCCCACGAGCAGCACCGCAAGGCCGAGAACGGCCATCCAGTGTGCAGGGGAAAAGGCGGCGTCGCGCAGTCGGACGCGCCAGCGAGCAGGAAGCTTCATGCGTGCAAAAGCGGCCCAGTGTACGGAGCCGCCTTGCCCGCGCCGGTGACGAGGTCTAACCCAAAGTTACCAAGTGTCGACGTACGCCGAGACCGCCTCGGCCGGCCGCGTCGCCGACGCCAGGCCGCGCACCAGCCAGGTGCGCGTGTCGGCCGGGTCGATCACCGCGTCGATCTCCAGCGTCTGCGCCATGTGGATCGCTTCGCCGTTCGCGTACTGCTGCGCCACCAGCTGCTTGAAGAGCGCGTCGCGCTCGGCGCCCTCGGGCACGGCCGCGAGCTCCTTGCGAAAGCCCAGCCGCACCGCGCCTTCGAGGCCCATCGCGCCGAACTCGCCGGTGGGCCAGGCCACGGTGAATACGGGCGCATCGAAGCCGCCGGCGGTCATGGCCTGCGCGCCCAGGCCGTAGCCCTTGCGCAGCACCACCGCGAAGAAAGGCACGCGCAGGTGCGAGGCCACCATGAACATGCGGCACACGTGGCGCACCTGCGCCTGCGCCTCGACCTCGGGCCCGACCATGAAGCCGGGCGTGTCGCACAACGACACGATCGGTAACCCGTGGGCATTGCACAGTTGCATGAAGCGTGCGGATTTGTCGGCCGCCTCCACGTCGATCGCGCCGCCCAGGTGGTGCGGGTTGTTCGCCATCAGGCCGACCGGCTTGCCCTCGATGCGCGCCAGCGCCGTGACGATGCCCGCGCCGAAGCCCGCGCGCAGTTCGAGCAACGAGCCGGTGTCGGCCACGCCGCGCATCGCGGCGCGCACGTCGTACACGCGCAGGCGGTTCTCGGGCACCACATGGCGCAGCGTGCGCGGATCGGCGCACTGCCAGTCGCTCACCGGACCCTGGAAGTACGACAGGTACTGCTTCGCAGCCGCCACGGCCGCGGCTTCGTCTTCCACCAGGATGTCGATCACGCCGTTGCGCGACTGCACGCTGCTCGGCCCGATCTGCTCGGGCGCGAAGGTGCCCAGGCCGCCGCCTTCGATCATGGCGGGGCCGCTCATGCCGATGTTGCTGCCCTTGGTGGCAATGATCACGTCGGCGCAGCCCAGCAGCGCCGCGTTGCCCGCGAAGCAGCGCCCGTGCACGATGCCGACGACCGGCACCTTGCCCGACAGCGCCGCGAACTGGCTGAAGGTGTGGTTATTCAGGCCCGCGACGATCGGCATGTCGGTGTCGCCCGGCCGCCCGCCCCCGCCCTCGGCGAACAGCACCACCGGCAGCTTGAGCTGGTGCGCCACCGCGAGCAGCCGGTCGGTCTTGTGGTGGTTGCGCATGCCCTGCGTGCCGGCCAGCACGGTGTAGTCGTAGGCCAGCACGGCGCAGCGCGACTTCTCGGGCCCGAATTGCTTCGCGTTGACGCTGCCCAGGCCCGTCACCATGCCGTCGGCCGGCGTGTTGGCGATGAGGTCTTCGAGCGAGCGGCGGCGCGTCTGCGCAGCGATGGCGAGCGCGCCGTACTCGATGAAGTTGCCGGGGTCGCCGGCCATGTCGCACAGGTCGGCGATGTTCTCGCGCGCGGTGCGACCGCCCTGCGCATGCCGCTTGTCGACCGCCGCCTTGCGGTTGATGTCGAGCGTGGGCGCGTGGCGGTCGATGACCTTCTGCAGGTCGGGGCGGATCGCATCGAGGTCGTGCGCGACGCGCGCCTGCGCCTGCACACCCTGCGCGTCGACGGCCTCCAGCCGCACCAGCGACTGGCCTTCGACGAGGTAGTCGCCGGGCGCGGCCAGCAGCGCCAGCACGCGGCCGGCCACGGGCGCGTGCAGCAGGTGCTCCATCTTCATGGCCTCGAGCACGCCCAGCTGCGCGCCGGCGGGCAGCACGTCGCCCACCGCGACCTCGAACTGCACCAGCTTCGCGGGCATCGGCGCCTTGACGGTGAGGCCGTCGTCGTCTTCCGCGTCCTGCGCCGGTGCGCTCGCGGCGGCGGGCGCGGTGACCTTCTTCGCGTGCTTCTCGAACGCCTTCGCGTCCGCGAGCAGGTCGCCCAGGTGCGCTTCCACGAAGCGCGTGTGCACGGCCTGCGTCGCGAATTCGGGCCGAGCGGCAATGGCGCACAGCAGCGGCAGGTTGGTGGCGATGCCGTCGATGTGGCATTCGTCGAGCGCGCGCAGCGAGCGGCGCAGCGCGTCCGCGAAACGCGGCGACGGCGAATGCACGATGAGCTTGGCCAGCAGCGTGTCGTAGTGCGGCGAAGGCGCCAGGCCTGCGTAGCCGTGCGTGTCGACGCGCACGCCGGGGCCGGCCGGCAGGTCGAAGCGCGCGAGCGTGCCGCCCGCGGGGCGTGCGTTGCCCTGCGCGTCGAGCGTCTCGGCGTTGATGCGCCACTGCACCGCGAAGCCGCGCTGCGGCGCCGTGCGGCCGGCCTCCACGCCGAGCGCGTCCAGCGTGTCGCCCGAAGCGACGGCGATCTGCAGCTGCACGAGGTCCAGCCCCGTCACCGCCTCGGTCACCGTGTGCTCGACCTGCAGGCGCGGGTTCGCCTCGATGAAGACGAAAGGCAAAGTGGTCGATGCGGCATCGACCAGGAATTCGAAGGTGCCGAGGCCGCGATAGCCCACGGCCTTGGCCATGCGCAGCGCGGCCTGCGTGACCTGCGCGCGCAGCGGCTCGGGCAGCGAGGGGCTGGGCGCAATCTCCACCAGCTTCTGGAAGCGGCGCTGCAGCGTGCACTCGCGCTCGCCGAGGCTGGCCACGGCGCTGCCGTCGCCGAGCACCTGCACCTCGATGTGCCGCGCATTGCGCATCAGGCGCTCGACGTACACGCCCTCGATGCCGAACGCCGCGTTGGCCTCGGACATGCAGCGCGCATGCGCCTCGGGCAGCTCGTCGGCCGTGAGCACGGCGCGCATGCCGCGCCCCCCACCGCCGCCGATGGCCTTCACCATCACGCCCGCGCCCTGCGCGTGCTGCTCGGCGAAGAAGGCCTGCGCCTGCGCGAGCGTCACCGCGCCGGCGCTGCCGGGCATCACGGGCACGTCGCACTGCGCGGCCAGTTCGCGGGCGCGGGCCTTGTCGCCGAACAGGCCCAGCTGCCCGGGCGTGGGGCCGATGAAGACCAGGCCCGCGTCGGCGCAGGCCTGTGCGAAGTCGGCACGTTCGCTGAGGAAGCCGTAGCCGGGATGCACCGCATCGCAGCCTTGCGCCTTCGCCACCGCGATCAGCGCGGCCACGTCGAGGTAGGCCGAAGGGCCGGTCGCGTCGAGCGCCACCGCCACGTCGGCCAGCTGCACATGCAGCGCGGCGGCATCGTCGCGCGCATGGACCGCCACGCTGGCAATGCCCAGGTCGCGCAGCGCGCGCACCAGGCGCACGGCGATCTCGCCGCGGTTGGCAATCAGAACTTTGGAAAACACGCGAGGAAGCCTTTCAGGTCTTGTCTTTGAGCAGACGGCGCAGCACCTTGCCCGCGCCGGTGGTCGGCAATGCATCGATGAAGCTCACGGCGCGCGGCGCCTTGTAGCTCGCCATGTTCTCGCGCGCCCAGGCCACGAGCGCGTCGGCCTCGAGCGCGGCGCCGGGCTTGCGCACGATGAAGGCCTTCACGACCTCGCCCTTCTCGGGGTCGGGCTGCGCAATGACCGCCGCCTGCGCCACCGCCGGGTGCTTGATGAGGATGGTCTCGACCTCTTCGGGGAACACGCTGTAGCCCGAGACCTTGATCATTTCCTTGAAGCGGCCGATGAAGGTGAGGTAGCCGTCGGCGTCGAGCTTGCCCATGTCGCCCGTGTGCACCCAGCCGTTGCGCAGGGTGGCGGCCGTGGCTTCGGGCTTGTTCCAGTAGCCCTTGAACGAGCCGGCGCTGGTGAGCACGATCTCGCCGACCTCGCCCGTGGGCATGTCGGCCTGGGTCTCGGTGTCGATGATGCGGATGGTCACGCCCGGCACCGGCACGCCCTGCGTGCCCCAGCGCGGCGCCACGTGCGGCGTGTAGGTGTCGCAGGTGTGGGTTTCGCTCAGGCCGTAGGCGGCCTCGAACGAGCTGCAGTGGTTGGCGTACGAGCGCCACTGCGCGGCCAGCGGTTCGGTGAAGGCGATGCCGAAGCTGGTCACCGGGTTCATCTTCAGGCTCGACAGGTCGAAGCGGGCGATGTCGGGCACCTGCATGCAGGCCACGTTCATCGGCGCGATGCTGTACCACCAGCTCACTTTGTAAGCGGCAATGGCTTGCAGCACGGCGCGCGGATCGAAGCGATGCATCAGCACCGAGGCCGCGCCACTGAGCACGGGCACGTTGACGCCCATGAGCATGCCGGCGATGTGATACAGCGGCGCGATCGACAGCAGCACGTCGCCAGGCCCCACGCCGTTGCAGTCGGCCGCGGCGCGCGTCTTGAAGAGCGCGTTGCCGTAGCTGAGCATCGCGCCCTTGGGCAGGCCGGTGGTGCCCGAGGTGTAGGTCATGAGCGCGATGTCGTCCATGTCGATGGCGACGGGCTGCGGCGTGGCGCCGCTGCGCATCACGGCAAGGAAGTCTTCGCAGCCTTCGGGCACGGTGCGTTCGGCCGTGCGCTCGGCGGCCAGTTCGGCCGGCAGGTCGAGCGTGGGCTCGGCGGGCAGCAGGTCGGCGTAGTGCACCACGAACACGTGGGCCAGTGCGCTCTCGGCCTGCACCTTGCGCACCACCGGCACGAGCGGCGCGGCCGCGACGATCACGCGCGCCTTCAGGTCGTTGACCTGGTAGGCCAGCTCGTGCTCCTTGTTGAGCGGGCCGCTCGGGCAGACGATGGCGCCGATCTTCTGGATGCCGAAGTGCGCCACCAGGTACTGCGGGCAGTTGTTGAGGAACAGCACCACGGGTTCGCCCTTGGCCACGCCCAGGGCCTGCAGGCGCGCGGCGAAGGCGTCGCTCGCGCGGTCGAGCTCGGCCCAGCTCAGGGCCTGGCCGTACCAGAGGCAGGCGGTGGCGTCGCCGCGCGTGCGTGCGTGGTCGCGCAGGTAGGCATGCAGGGGCTGCTGCACGCGGGGCGGCAGTTCCTTCAAGCGTGGCGGGGTGGCGGGCGTTGTCTCCATGGCGTCACTTTCTCAGGGTTATCGATAGCCGCCTGCGCATGGCCGGCGCTTGCCAATGCGGCATGGTGCACGAACAATCCTACCCATGGGTATAACTTCCGCGACACCGAACAAACCCTCTGTCACGCACGCGGCGCTGGCGGCGCAGCCGCACCTGCCGCAGGGCACGGGCCGCCAGCGCGCGGCCACGCAGGGCACCGACCTGCAGCGCGAGCGCATCCTGCAGGCGGCGGCGCAGCTGTTTGCCGCGCAGGGCTACGCCAACACGACCATGGCGCAGATCGTGCGCGAGCTGGGCGTGACCAAGCCCTTCGTGTACTACTACTTCCGCGACAAGCAGGAGATCTTCGAGACGCTGTCGTGGCGCCCCGCGGTCGACTGCTTCACCGCGCTCGACTTCGCCGCCGCCGACCCGCGCCGCGCGAGCGAGAAGGTGATGGAAGGCATCGAGCGGCTGATCCGCGCCACCATCTCGCACCACCCGGTGGCCTTCTTCGCGTACCGCGAGCCGCAGGTGTACCGCCCCGAATACCTCGAAGCGCAGAAGAAGCTCGCGCACCACTTCTACGACCTGCTGTGCCCGCTGCTCGAAGAAGCCCGGCGCGACGGCGACCTCGACTTCGACGAGACCAAGATCACCGCGCTCGCGGCCTGCAGCCTGCCGGGCTTTCTCTACAGCTGGTACCGCCCCGGCGGGCGCCTCTCGCCCGACGAGGTGGTGGCGCAGCTCACGAAGCTGGCCAGCCGCGTGATCGGGCTGCGCGCGAAGAACTGATTCCGTCTTTCACACACCCTCCGGAGACACTTCATGAAGCTCACGCATGCGCCTTTGGCGCGGATCGCCCTTGCCTCTCTGTTTGCCATCGCCGGCACGGCAGCGCAGGCCCAGCAGCCGACCTACAAGATCGCCTACATCGATCCGCTGTCGGGCCCGTTCGCCAACGTGGGCGAGCTGATGCTCATGCACACGCAGTACGCCATCGAGGACATCAACGCCAAGGGCGGCGTGCTCGGCGGCATGAAGCTGCAGCTGCTGCAGTTCGACAGCAAGCTCTCGGCGCAGGAAAGCCAGAGCGCGCTGCAGGCGGCGATCGACCAGGGCGCCAAGGCGATCGTCACGGGCGGCTCGGGCTCGTCGGTGGTGACAGCGCTGGTGCTGGCCGTGGCGCGCTGGAACCAGCGCAACCCGGGCAAGGAACTGATCGTGCTGAACCACTCCTCGATCGACCCCGAGATGACCGGCAAGGGCTGCAGCTTCTGGCACTTCCAGACCGAGGCCAACACGGCGATGAAGATGAAGGCGCTGGCCAACTACATCAAGAAGACGCCGGACGTGAAGAAGGTCTACCTGCTCAACCAGGACTATGCCCACGGCAAGCAGTGGGCCAGCTACGGCCGCCAGCTGGTGGGCCTGGCGCGCCCCGACATCCAGTTCGTCGGCGAGACGCTGCACCCCATCGGCCGCGTGAAAGACTTCGCGCCCTACATCGCCAACATCAAGCAAAGCGGCGCCGACTCGGTCATCACCGGCAACTGGGGCCAGGACATGACGCTGCTGCAGAAGGCCGCGGGCGATGCGGGCTACAACCTGCGCTACTTCAACCACAGCGCGGGCTCGGTGCCCGGCACGGTCACCGCCGTGTCGCAGGCCAAGACGGGGCAGCTCACCTGGGTGGCCGAATGGCACCCGGGCCAGGCCGACACGCCGAAGGTCGATGCACTGGCCAGGGCCTACAAGGCCAAGACCGGCAAGGACTTCCTCGCGCCGCGCATCGACATGACGCCGCGCCTGCTGGCCGCCGCCATCGCCAAGGCCGGCAGCGCCGACACGGTGAAGGTGGCACGCGCCCTCGAAGACCTGAGCTTCGACTCGGTGGTGGGCCCGGTGCGCATGCGCGGCGAAGACCACCAGCTGCTGCTGCCGCAGGTGGTGAACACCATCGCACCGGTGGACGGCAAGGCGGTGAAGACGGGCTGGGAAGGCACCAACTACGGCTTCCGCACCGATGCGGTCTATACCGGGAACGAGCTGGCGCAAGGCACCGACTGCAAGATGGTTCGACCCTGACTGAGTTCTTTCGGGGGACCTGCCCAGGCCACTGTGAATAGCGATCACGCTGACGGCGTGATCGCCCCCTGCGCCGCGTCATTGTTTCCTAGGGAAACCCCGTCCTGCCCACCCCCTGTGCCATCGGGATACTCCGGATTCGCATCCCGGACATCCGAAGCGGGTCCATACCGAAGGCACAACAAGGTACACCATGGCAGGAAAGAACTCGCTCCATCCGATCCCCCATCCGGCGAAGAAACCCTTCGTCGGCAATCTGCTGTCCATCGGCTCCGATTCGCCGGTGCTCGACATGTGGAAGATCGCGCAGGACCTCGGCGGCATCTACTGGCTCGACATGCCGGGCATGCCGGTGATCGTGGTGTCGTCGCCCGCGCTGGTCGACGAGCTGTGCGAAGAGCCGCGCTTCGACAAGAGCACGCGCGGCGCACTGCGCCGGTTGCGCGCCGCGTCGCACGGCCTCTTCACGTCCGACACGCACGAGGAGACGTGGTCCAAGCCGCACAACATCCTTCTGGCCAACTTCAGCCAGCGCGCGATGCAGGCCTACCACCCGATGATGCTGGACATCGCAGGGCAGCTGGTCACCAAGTGGGAGCGCCTCAATTTCGACGAAGAGGTGGACGTGGTGCGCGACATGACGGCGCTCACGCTGGACACCATCGGCCTGTGCGGCTTCGGCTACCGCTTCAACTCGTTCTACCGCGAGGGCTTCCATCCTTTCGTCGATGCGATGGTGCGCACGCTGGAGACGGTGCAGAACCGGCGCGGCATTCCACTCGAGGAGCTGATGCTCAAGAAGGAGCTGGCGCAGCAGCGCAAGGACATCCGCTACATGCACAAGATGGTGGAAGACATCATCGAGGAGCGGCGCGCCAGCGGTGCCGACATCGCCACCAAGCCCGACCTCCTGAGCTACATGATCGCGGGCGTGGACAAGAAGAGCGGCGAGAAGCTCACCGACAAGATGATCCGCGACGAGTGCATCGAATTCCTCATCGCGGGCCACGAGACCACCAGCGGCCTGCTGTCGTTCGCCATCTACTTCCTGCTGAACAACCCCGAGGCGATGGCCAAGGCGCAGGCCGAGGTCGACAGCGTGTTCGGCGGCGACACCACGCAAAAGCCCACCTACGCGCAGGTCAACCGCCTGCAGTACGTGATGCAGGTGCTGAAGGAGTCGCTGCGCCTGTACCCGACCGCGCCCGCGATCTCGATGCGCGCGAAGGAAGACACCAAGATCGGCGGCCAGTACACGATCAAGAAGAACAACATGGTCATCATGCACGCGCTGGCGCTGCACCGTGACAAGGGCATCTGGGGCGAGGACGCCGACCAGTTCAACCCCGACCACTTCAGCCGCGAGGCCGAGCGCGAGCGGCCGGTGAACGCCTTCAAGCCCTTCGGCAACGGCCAGCGCGCCTGCATCGGGCGGCAGTTCGCCCTGCAGGAGGCAGTGCTCACGCTGGGCATGATCCTGCAGCGCTTCAACCTCGTCGATCACACGGGCTACAAGCTCAAGATCAAGGAAGCGCTGACGATCAAGCCCGAGAACTTCAAGATCAAGGCGCTGCTGCGCGACCCGGCCTCGCGCCCGCGCGGCACCGTGGAAGCGGCGGCCACGCCCGACACGCCGGCCAAGCCCGCCGCGCGCAAGCCGCAGGCGGCGCGCCACGGCACCTCGCTGCTGGTGCTGCAGGGCTCCAACCTCGGCACCGCCGAAGACCTGGCGCGCCAGCTGGCCGAGGCCGGCGAGCTGCGCGGCTTCTCGACCCAGCTGGCCTCGCTCGACGACTACGCCGAGCGGCTGCCGGCCAGCGGCGCGGTGGCCATCGTCTGCGCCTCGTACAACGGCGTGGCGCCCGACAACGCGGCGGAGTTCCACCGCTGGCTCGACAAGGCCGACGATTCGCTCAACGGCGTGCGCTTCAGCGTGTTCGGCTGCGGCAACACCGACTGGGCCGCCACCTACCAGGCGGTGCCGCGCCGCATCGACGAACGGCTCGAAGCGCTGGGCGCCGACCGCGTGCACGAGCGCGGCGAAGGCGATGCGCGCGAAGACATGGACGGTGCCTTCCAGGACTGGAGCGACGCGCTGTGGCCCGCGCTGGTGAAGACCTTCGACATCAAGAACGGCGCCGACACGCCGGCCGAGGCCGAGCCGCTGTACACGCTCGAAGAGCTGCCGCCGCCGCAGAAGAACGCGCTGGTCGATGCGCTGGGCGCCGTGCCGCTGCGCGTGATCGAGAACCGCGAGCTGCAAAGCGCCGGCGCCAACGGCGAGGCCGGGCGCTCCACGCGGCACGTCGAGCTGATGCTGCCCGAGGGCGTGAACTACGTGCCCGGCGACCACCTGAGCGTGGTGCCGCGCAACAGCCCGGCGCAGGTCGAACGCGCGATGGCGCGCTTCGGCTTCGACCGCTCGGCGCACGTGCGCCTGTCGGCGGTGCCGGGCCGCAAGGCGGCGCTGCCGGTCGACCAGGTCATCGCGGTCGATCGCCTGCTGGGCGACTACGTCGAACTGCAGGACGTGGCCACGCGCAAGCAGATCGCCACGCTGGCGGCGCACACCGAGTGCCCCTTCACCAAGCCGAAGCTGCAGGCGCTGTCGGGCAGCGACGAGGCCTCGCAGGCCGCGTACAAGGCCGAGGTGCTGCACAAGCGCAAGTCGCTGCTGGAGCTGCTCGAAGAGCACCGCGCCTGCCAGGTGCCGTTCTCGGTGTTCCTGGAAATGCTGTCGCCGCTGTCGCCGCGCTACTACTCGATCTCCTCGTCACCGACGATGACGCCGGGGCGCTGCAGCGTGACGGTGGGCGTGGTGAGCGCGCCCGCGCTGTCGGGCAACGGCACCTTCGAGGGCGTGTGCTCCAACTTCCTGGCGCGCGCCGAGGCCGGCGACACGGTGCACGGCGTGATCCGCGAGACCACGGCCGAGGGCTTCCGCCTGCCAGAGGATGCAAACCGGCCGCTCATCATGATCGGCCCGGGCACCGGCCTGGCGCCGTTCCGCGGCTTCCTGCAGGCGCGCGCGTCGCAGGTCGAACGCGGCGACGCGCTGGGCGAGGCGATGCTGTTCTTCGGCTGCCGCCACCCCGAGCAGGATTTCATCTACGCCGAGGAGCTGCAGGCCTGGTCGCACCGCGGCCTGATGAAGCTGCACACGGCCTTCTCGCGCGCCGGCGACCGCAAGGTCTACGTGCAGGACCTGATCCGCGAACAGGGCGCTGCCGTGTGGAAGCTGCTCGAAGCCGGCGCCGTCGTGTACGTGTGCGGCGACGGCTCGCGCATGGAGCCCGACGTGCGGCGCACGCTCAGCGACCTCGCGCGCGAGCATGGGCAGGACAGCGCGGCGTGGATGGACCAGATGATTGCCGAGCAGCGCTATGTGCTCGACGTGTGGGCCGGGGCCTGAAGAACCAAGTCTGGAGCCCCAAAGAAGAAGACCGGCATTTGCCGGTCTTTTTTCTTGGGGAGCGTTCGCCTCAGGTCAGACGTTGCGGTCCGGGTCCGGGTACACCAGCGGCCCGAGCATGCCGCGGTTGAACGGCTTCCACTCGCCCTCGGGCTGCGCCAGCCGGTCGGCCACCGCATAGAGCACGGCGGGGTGCGCGCCGAGCCCCAGGTGGCTTGCCACCACCTCGATGTTCTCCGACTGCGGGCCAGTCTTTTCGAGGCTGCAGCGCCATGCGACGACACCGTCGGTGCGGCTGAAGATCGAGGTCGTGGGCACGGGCGGCGTGGGTTCGACGAACTTCATGCGGCGCGGGTCGTGCGAGCTCTGGCCGCTCACGCCTTCGTACACGCGCCAGGCGTTGGTGGCGCGCGGGCTGCCCGAGAACGGGCTGCCCAGCGTGATCACGTTGCGGATGAGGTCCTTCTGCGCCGAGGCCAAGAGCCGCGCGTAGACGCCGCCCAGGCTCCAGCCGATCACGCTGACCTTCAGGCCGCTTTTGTCGGCCAGGGTCTTGAGCAGGTCGACCATGCCGTCCTCGACGCCGGCGCGCGGGCCCAGGTTGCGGCCCTGGCCCCAGCCGTGCGCGTCGTAGCCGCGGCTGCACAGGTAGCGGCGCAGCAGCAGCGTGGACATGTCGCTGGCCACCAGGCCGGGCAGCACAAGCACGGGGTGCCCGTCGCCGCGCGGCGCGAGCTGCAGCAGCGGCCACATGGCGAGGCCGGCGCCGGTTTCCCAGAGGGCGCGCGCTTCGGCCAGCAAGAGCAGGCGCGACGGCGGTGCGATGGGTTCGTGGGTGGCGGTGGACATGATGGCGGCTTCCTTTCTGTTTCTTTCTTCTGTAGGACGACGATGGGGGTGCGAAGTTGCATGCCCCGTCGGACGACAACTTCATTTATCCGAGGTATTTGCCCCTCAGGTAATCAAGATAAGCCCTCGATTCGCTGGAAACATACGGAGAAACCAGCGTGAGTGTGTAGAAAGCCGCCAAACCGGGGTCGGCCTGCGCCAGCGCGTCGCGCCCCGGCACCAGCCGCTCGAACGAGAGCCAGCAGGTGGTGGTGAAGACCATCTGCAGCGCGAGGATGCGCGCCTGCTCGGCGCTGGTCTCGATCACGCCCGAGGCCACCAGCCCTTCGCACAGTGTCTGGGCCGCCAGCAGGTTCTGCGCCGTCATGGCCTGGGCGCGCTGCCCCAGGGCCGGGTACTCGCTGGCCAGGAAGGCCATGTCGCGGTAGATGAAGCGGTACTCGTCGATGGCCTCGAAGCGCAGGTGCAGCGCGAGCCACAGGTCGTCGATGGCGGTGATGGAAGCCGACGAGCCGTT
Organism: Variovorax boronicumulans NBRC 103145; assembly: GCF_001591345.1. GTDB lineage: Bacteria > Pseudomonadota > Gammaproteobacteria > Burkholderiales > Burkholderiaceae_C > Variovorax > Variovorax boronicumulans. Next base: position 20,381 of record NZ_BCUS01000073.1, read on the forward strand.
GAGCACCTCGAGCCGCTGCTCGAAGCGCCGGAACAGCCATTCGACGATCAGCTGCTTGGCCTTGAAGTGGTAGTGCAGGTTGCCCGGGCTCATGCCGAGCTCGGCCGCGATCTTGTGCGTGGACACGGCCGGAAGACCTTCCGCGTTGAACAGCGCAAGGCTGGTCTGCAGGATGCGATCGCGCGTGGTGTTGGAGCTGGCCACAAGCGGCGTGTTGCGTGCGTTGTGTGCCGCTCAGCGCTTGCCGCCGGAGCCACTTGAACTGGACGGTTTCTCGAGTCTGGCGAGGCGTTCGCGTAACTGCGCCACCTCGTCGCGCAGGGCCTGTACCTCGTCGGCGCTGGGCATGCCCAGGCGTTGCAGGGCGGTGGCGACACGCTGGTCGAACACGTCCTCGAACTTGCGGATGCCGAAGGTGTCCAGGCTGGGGAAGCCGCGCGTCAGCGCCGCCTTGGCACCGGCCACGTCGGCCTTGCCGTGCCCGATGCCGAGCAGGCCTTCGATCACGTTGGCCTGGCGCTTGGCGACGTCGTTGCGCACGTTGTCCAGCGCCTTGAGGCCGGCGCGCAGCAGCGCTTCGGCCTTGTTGGTGCCGGCCGCCGCAGTGTCTGCGGGCGCTGCTTTCGCAGCCGGCGCCGCCTTGCGGGGCGCGGCCTTCTTCTTCGCCGCCGGAGCCTTCTTCGCAGGCGCTGCCCTCTTCTTCAACTTTGCAGTGTCATCGGGACGGGTCGCCATGCGGTGGGTGCTCCAGGGGCGTAAGGAATGAAAAGGGCGCGCTCAGCGCCCCGGGATCAGGCCGCCTTGCGGGCAGCGCGGCGAACCGGCTTCTTGGCCGCAGCGACCTTGGCCTTCACGGTGCGCACGGGGGCGGCTTCTTCGGTGCCGCTCACACGGGCTTCGATCTGCTTGGTGCCGGCGACGATGCGGTCAGCGATTTGCACCGACACGGTGGCGAAGGGCTGGTTCACGGCCGACAGGGCGTTCAGCACGGTGGTGGCAGCGGGCGATTCGATCTGGGCGACGCGGTTGGCGACGGTTTCGATGCCGCTGGTGGTGCCGGCAGCGACGCGGTCCATCACGTTCACGATGCGGCTGGTGTCGATGTCCAGGCGGTTGGCCAGGAAGCCGTGCACCTTCTCTTGCGCGCCGATCAGGTTGGCCTTGATCTGTTCGCTCACCAGCGGGATCTGGCGGTTGCCCAGGAACTCGCTGTAGCGCGAAGCGGCACCGCCCAGCAGGCGTTGCACGCCGGTGCGGTAGGCACCGACCAGGGTCTTGCCTGCGTCGTTGTACTGGCCGACGACGTGGATGGCGGCGGAAGCGATGTTGGTTCGCGTGGACATGTGAGATTTCCTTGAAGTTGAATGGCTCGCGGGGAATCGCGATGGGCCAATCATCTTCCGCAGGGCCTAGGCCTGGAAAACTAGAACGGTCGGAAAACTAGTCCAACTGCCCCAATTTTTTGTCCAGGCCGCCGGCCCTGTCGATCATGCCGCAGCAGCGCGCGGCGATGCGGCGGCCTTGCGGGCCGCGGGCCGGGGTGCGGCCTTCTTCGCCGCAGCCTTCTTCGCAGGGACTTTCTTCGCCGCCGCCTTGACCGGCGCGGCCTTGGCAGGGGCCTTCTGCGCCGTCTTCTTGGCGGCGACGGCCTTCACCGGCGCCTTCTTGCGCGCGGCCGGCTTGCGGGCCGGTGCAGCGGCCTGGGCCTCTTCGTCCGCTTCCGGCGCGGGGGCGGCCACGGGCTTGGGCGGTGTGGCCGGCGCGCCGGAGACGGCCGGGTGCTTCTGCGTCAGCTCCATCAGCAGCTTGTGCTCGGCCAGCAGGTAGTCGCCGATCTCGGTGATGTCGGGCACGGCGCGGCGGCAGGCGATCAGGCCGTAGTCCATGCGGCCGTTGTAGCTTTGCACGGTGACGTTGAGCGCGGTGCCGTGGCTGGCGATCGACACCGGGTAGTAGCAGGTGACCAGCGCCCCCGCGAAGTACATCGGGAACGGCGCGCCCGCCACGTTCGAGACGGCCACGTTGGCCGCCGGCGGCAGCAGGTTGACGATGCCCGAGCGCCCCACCATCGACGCGATGCCCGACACCAGCCACGGCGCGGCGAAGGTCGGGAAGTCGTCCAGGATCACGGCCTTGAAGCGGTTCATCGTCGACTTCGAGGAGTTCGACGAGGCGTTGATCGCCTTCAGCCGCTGCAGCGGATCGGTGATGTCGGTGGCCAGGCTCACGAGGATCATGCTGGCCTGGTTGTTGGCCGTCTGGTCGCCGGCCTCGCGCAGGCTCACGGGCACGCCGGCCACCAGCGGCTTGGCCGGCAGCTCGTTGTTGTCGGCCAGGTAGTGGCGCAGCGCGCCGGCCACGGTGGCCAGCACCACGTCGTTGAGCGACACGCCGAAATGCTTGGCGATGTACTTGGTCTCGGCCAGCGAGATGGTGCGCCCGGCGAAGGTGCGCTGGTTGGTGATCGACACGTTCAGCGAGGTGCGCGGCGCGAAGAGGTTGAACTTCTTCGGCGCGGTGGCGGCCGCCTTGTCGGCCGCCTTCTCGTCGGGCTGGGCCAGGCCGCCGATGGCGCGCGCGATGGCCGGGGCCATCTTGAAGAGCTTCACGTACTGCTGCGCCGTGTTGCGCAGCGCCGCCGTGGCGAGTTCGGCCATGCCCAGCTGGTAGCCGTTGCTGCGCGGGCGCGCACGCGGCGGCTTGATCACGCGGCCCGTGGCCTCGAGGTCGAAGATGGCCTTGCCCAGCTCCACGCCGGCCTGCCCGTCGATGCCCGCGTGGTGCACCTTGGTGTACAGCGCCACCTGGCCGCTCTTGAGGCCGTCGATGATGAAGAACTCCCACATCGGCCGGCTGCGGTCCATCAGCGTGGAGTGCAGCCGTGCCACGTACTGCTGCAGCTGGCGGTTGGTGCCGGGCTTGGGCAGCGTGATGTGACGCACGTGGTAGTCGAGGTCGATGTCGTCGTCCTCGACCCACACCGGATTGGTCATGTCGAAGGGCATCAGCGCGAGCTTGCGCGTGAACACGTCGGCCAGGTGGATGCGGCTGGCCATGAAGGCCTTGGCGTCTTCGTAGAAGTCGCCCTTATAGCCCTTGGGCAGGTCCAGCACGTTGAGCGAACCCACGTGCATCGGCATCTCGGGGGTCTCCAGGTGCAGGAAGGTGGCATCAAGACCGCTCAGGTGTTTCATGTGTGGTTCTCCTCGTTGGGGCATGCGCCGTCCGGCAGGATACCGTGGGCATCGCGTTCGTGGGCCTTCGCTTCTTCAGTGTTTCCACCGGGGGAAGGCACGCCCGGGACAGGGGTTTGCCCCAAGGATGGCCGGGGCGCGCATCCACATGTAATGAAAAAATCGACGCGCCTCGAATGCAGCAACAACTGCTCACAGGCCGCCGCATTCACGGGGGCTTCGTACACTGTGCCGCATGACCTCTGCGCACAACGAAGACCCCCATCTCTGGCTCGAAGACATCGACGGCGAAGCCGCTCTGGACTGGGCTCGCCAGCAGAATGCACACGCCGTTCACACCTATGCGCAGTCGCCGGCCTTCCAGTCGATCGAGCAGGGCCTGCTCGAGGTGCTCGACTCGGACGCGCGCATTCCGATGGTCAGCAAGATCGGTGCGCTGTACTACAACTTCTGGCGCGACAAGGCGCACCCCAAGGGCCTGTGGCGCCGCACCACGCTCGATGAATACCGCACGCCCGAGCCCGCGTGGGAGACCGTGCTCGACCTCGACGCGCTGGCCGCGCAGGACGGCGAGAACTGGGTCTGGCACGGCGCCGACTGCCTGGAGCCCGCGTACGAACGCTGCCTGATCTCGCTGTCGCGCGGCGGCGCCGATGCCGACGTGGTGCGCGAGTTCGACCTGGTGAGCATGTCGTTCGTCGAAGGCGGCTTCGCGCTGCCCGAGGCGAAGAACCACGTCACCTGGAAAGACATCGACCACCTGTACGTGGGCACCGATTTCGGCCCCGGCTCCATGACCAGCTCGAGCTACCCGCGCCTGGTGAAGGAGTGGCAACGCGGCACGCCGCTGGCCGAAGCCGTCACCGTGTACGAAGGCGCGCACGAAGACATGTCGGTGAGCGCCTGGAGCGACCACACGCCCGGCTTCGAGCGCGACTTCGTCTCGCGCCAGATCGACTTCTACGACAGCGAGACCTGGCTGCGCGCGCCCGACGGCACGCTGGCCAAGATCGACGTGCCCGACGACGCCAACACCGGCGTCACACGCGAGTGGCTGCTGATCGAGCCGCGCGAAGACTGGACCGTGGCCGGCCGCACCTACACCGCCGGCTCGCTGCTGGCCGCGCGCTTCGACGACTACATGGCCGGCGCGCGCGAGCTCACGCTGCTGTTCGAGCCCGACGACACCACCGCGCTGGACGACTACTCGTGGACGCGCCACCACCTCATCCTCAACGTGATGCACGACGTGGTGAACCGGCTCGAGGTGCTCACGCCGCCGGCGGACGGCCTGGGCGACTGGGCGCGCGACAGCCTGGGCGGCGCGCCCGCGCTCTCGTGCGTGGCGGCCGGCGGCATCGACGAGACCGAGAGCGACGACTACTTCCTGACCGTGAGCGGCTTCCTGCAGCCGACCACGCTGTACATCGGCACCCTCGGCCAGGGCGAGCCGCAGCCGCTGAAGCACAGCCCCGGCTTCTTCGACGCCTCGCGCTTTCGCGTGAGCCAGCATTTCGCGACCTCGGCGGACGGCACGCGCGTGCCCTACTTCGAGATCGCCGCGAAAGACCTCGTGGCCGACGGCACCCACCCCACGCTGCAGTACGCCTATGGCGGCTTCGAGATCTCGCTGGAGCCGAGCTACAGCGGCGGCATCGGCCGCGCCTGGCTCGAGCGCGGCGGCGTGTACGTGGTGGCGAACATCCGCGGCGGCGGCGAGTACGGCCCGCGCTGGCACCAGGCCGCGCTGCAGGAGAACCGGCTGCGCACCTGCGAAGACTTCGCGGCCGTGTCGCAGGACCTGTTCGCGCGCGGCATCACCTCGCCCGCGCACCTGGGCGCCATGGGCGGCAGCAACGGTGGCCTGCTCATGGGCAACATGCTCACGCTGTACCCGCAGCTGTACGGCGCCATCGTGAGCGAGGTGGCGCTGCTCGACATGAAGCGCTACACGCAGCTGTCGGCCGGCGCCTCGTGGATCGCGGAGTACGGCGACCCGGAACTGCCCGACGAGTGGGAGTTCATCCGGACCTTCTCGCCCTACGAGAACGCCCGGGCCGGCACGCCCTACCCGCCCGCCCTTTTCACCACCTCCACGCGCGACGACCGCGTGGGGCCCGTGCATGCGCGCAAGATGCACGCGAAGCTGCTCGCGCAGGGGCACGACAGCAGCTTCTACGAGAACATGGAAGGCGGCCACAGCGCCGCCGCGGACAACAAGGCGTCCGCCTTCATGGATGCGCTCGGCTACGCCTACCTCTGGCACCACATCGGGAGACCGACATGAACAGCAGCACCGGGACAACCACCCTCGAACTGATCGGCGCGCCGACCGACATCGGCGCCAGCGTGCGCGGCGCGGGCATGGGCCCCGACGCACTGCGCGTGGCCGGCCTGGCTGAGGCGCTGGCGGGCCAGGGCTTCACGGTGCTCGACCGCGGCAACCTCGCGGGCCCGGCCACGCCGTGGGCACCGCCGGCCAACGGACTGCGCCACCTCACCGAGGTGATCGCCTGGAACCGCTCGGTCTACGCCGCCGTCGACACCGCGCTGGGCGCCGGCCACGTGCCGGTGATGCTGGGCGGCGACCACTGCCTGGCGATCGGCTCCATCAGCGCCGTGGCCTGGCATGCGCGAAAACGCGGCAAGAAGCTGCGCGTGCTGTGGCTCGATGCGCACTCCGACGTCAACACCGAGACCACGAGCCCCAGCGGCAACCTGCACGGCATGCCGGTGTCGTGCCTGCTGGGCCACGGGCCGGCGGACCTCACGGGCTGGAGCGGCGAGCCCGCGGCGCTGGCGCACGACGCCATCCGCTTCATCGGCATCCGCAGCGTCGATGCCGACGAGAAGGAAGCGATCCGCACACTCGGTCTGCACGTGTTCGACATGCGCCACATCGACGAGAACGGCATGCGCACCACCATGACTGAGGCGCTTCAAGATGTGGACGAAGACACCCACCTGCACGTGAGCTTCGACCTCGATTGCCTCGACCCGGCCGACGCACCCGGCGTGGGCACGGGCGTGCGCGGCGGGCCGACCTACCGCGAGATGCAGCTGTGCATGGAAATGATCGCCGACACGGGCCGGCTCGGCTCGGTCGACGTGGTGGAACTCAACCCCGCGCTCGACGTGCGCAACCAGACGGCCGAGGTGGCGGTGGAGCTGATCGAGAGCCTGTTCGGCAAGTCGACGCTGGTGCGCTGAGCGCGAAGCCTGTTCAGCCGCGGTTGGGCGACGGCGCCACCGGGAAGGTGGTGGCGGCGGGGCGGGTGGCGGGCTTCGGCGCGTCGTCGGCCGGTGCCGCATCGGCGGGCATGTCGGGGCCGCCGCCCTGCAGGAAGCGCTCGACCAGCGTGAAGAAGCGGTCGTAGAAGCGTTCGTCGGTGAGCGTCTGGCTCGCCACCTTGACCATCGCCTCGTTGCTGCCGCCGAAGGGCAGCGAGAGCGAGCCGATGGCGCCCACGCCCAGGCTGGCCGAGTTGCTGCCCTTCTTCAGGCCGTAGCGGTCTTGCAGTGCGGTGGCGAAGGCCACGGTGCTGCGGCCGGCCGAGGCGCTGCCGGCGCCCCCTTCCCGCGCGCAGACCACGCGGAACTCCACCTCGACATGCGTCTCGGCCGCGGGCTGGAAGCTCTTGCGCGCGGTTACCAGGTCGGCGTTGGCGGCCGTGACCATGTAGCCCTGGCTCAGCAGCGCACGGCGCGCCGCCTCGCAGGTCTGGGCCTCGCTGGCGGCGTAGTTGCGCGTGTGGGTGGTGGTCGAGTCGAAGTCTTCGGGCTCGTAGGTCTGGCGCGTGCCGAAGCTGCCGCAGCCGGCCAGCAACAGGGCCGACAGCAGGCCCGGGAACAGAAACGCCGGCACGCGGGCCGGCGAAGCGAAGAAAGCGGCAGAAGAGGTCTGGGGCATGGCAGGGCGGGAAAGACACCGGATGCTAACCAACCGGCGGCTTCGCTTCGAGCCCCCGGCAGGCCGGGGGTTCCCGAAAGGCCCTGCAAGCCCCGGAGATCGCGTCAGGGGTACAGACCGCGTTCCTGGCGCGCCATCAGGATGCGCTCGCAGGCCACCGCGTAGGTGGCAGTGCGCAGCGGGATCTTGTGCTTGTCGGCCGTGTCCCAGATCTGGTTGAGCGCGTTCATCATGATGCGGTCGAGGCGCACGTTGATCTCGTCCTCGTCCCAGAAGAAGGACGAGAAGTCCTGCACCCATTCGAAGTACGAGACCGTCACGCCGCCGGCGTTGCAGATCACGTCGGGCACGACCAGCACGCCGCGCTCGGCCAGGATGTCGTCGGCCTCGGGCACCGTCGGGCCGTTGGCGCCTTCGAGCACCAGCTTGGCGGTGGTCTTCTTGGCGCGTTCGGCCGTGAGCTGGCCTTCGAGGGCGGCCGGGATCAGGATGTCGCAGGCCACGTCCCAGAAGTCTTCATTCGGCACGATGTCGCCGCCGGCCTTGAAGCCGACCACGCCGTCGGTGCGCGAGATGGGCACCAGCTGGGTCAGATCGAGGCCGTTGGTGTTCACGATGGTGCCGGTGTGGTCCTGCACCGCGACGATCTTGGCGCCGGCTTCGACGAAGAGTTCGGCCGCGACCGAGCCCACGTTGCCGAAGCCCTGCACCGCGATGCGCGCGCCGCGCAGGTCCATGCCCAGGCGGCGGGCCGCTTCACGGCCGGTGACGAACACGCCGCGGCCGGTGGCCTTCACGCGGCCCAGCGATCCGCCCAGGTGCAGCGGCTTGCCCGTGACCACGCCGGTGGCGGTGCCGCCGACGTTCATCGAGTAGGTGTCCATCATCCACGCCATGATCTGCGCGTTGGTGTTCACGTCGGGCGCGGGGATGTCGGTGTGCGGGCCGATGATGATGCCGATCTCGCTGGTGTAGCGGCGCGTGACCTTCTCGAGTTCTTGCAGCGACAGCTTCTTCGGGTCGACGCGGATGCCGCCCTTGGCACCGCCGTACGGCAGGTTCACGGCGGCGGTCTTGATGGTCATCCAGGCCGACAGCGCCATCACTTCTTCCAGCGTGACGTCGGGGTGGAAGCGCACGCCGCCCTTGCCCGGGCCGCGGCTCATGTTGTGCTGCACGCGGTAGCCCTCGAAGTGGGCGATGGTGCCGTTGTCCATCTCGATCGGCACGTCGACGATCAGCGCGCGCTTGGGGCGCTTGAGGGTTTCGACCCAGCGCGCCAGCGGGCCGAGGTACGGCACGACGCGATCGACCTGCGACAGGTAGGTGCCCCAGGGGCTGTTGGCCGTCGGATTGACGAAGGAGAGTTTCTCGTTCATGGAAGATTCCCTTGGTTGGAATGGATGGGCGCAACGATATTCCGACTGAGGGCCGCGCGCCATGGCTTATGCATGCCGCGATGGCGGTTATGCAAGAGAAGTTGGAAGGCCCCTTGCGGTCCCTCTCGGCGCGGCCCGATGCAGGTGGATACGCACATGACAAAACCGTCATCCAGACGTTATCGGTCGCGTGGATGCGCTTCGTACAGTCGTTCTCACCAACCAAGCAACCACCTCAAGGAGTGAACGAACATGAAGCTGTCTGCCACCACCCGCCTTCTGAACACCGCCGCCGTCGCCGCCCTGCTGGGCCTGGCCGCCGCGCCGAGCTTTGCCGGCAACTACGCCGAAGGCGACCCGCGTCCCGCGCCCTTCGCGTCGTCGACGACGCGCGCCGCCGTGACGGCCGACGCCCAGCAGTGGCTGAAGACCGCGCCCACCCAGGGCTACAACGAGAACATGGGCCAGGAGCCGGTCGTGGTGTCGGCCAACAGCCGCGCCGCCGTGGCCGCCGACACCCAGCTGTGGATCCGCTCGGGCCTGGCCGCCCAGCAGTCGGGCGAAGCCGGCGCCGACACGTCGCGCCCCGGCTACCGCGAAGCCCAGGCCGCCTACACCAAGCTGCGCGAAGGCCCGGCCTACGGCGCGCTGGTCGACCAGCTCTCGGGCCGCCAGGCCGCCGCACCCGGCGCGCCCACGGTGCGTTGAATGCGGTGACCCACGGCTTTCGGTAGTTCAAATGACTGCGAAAGGGTAGTCCAACGGCATTTCCTTGGTTCTATCTCCTATGGCCGTGGCAAATAGGCCGCATTTCTTGCAGCCGATCGATGTGTGCGCCGGATAATCCTCGAATGCTTGATCTGGACCGCATCGATCTGCGCCTGCTGAAGATCCTTCAGGAAGACGGCCGCATCACCAACCTCAAGCTGGCGGAGGCGGTCGCGCTGTCCCCCACCGCCGTGCTGGCGCGCGTGCAGCGCCTCACGCGCGACGGCTTCATCCTGGGCTATGAGGCCCGCCTCGACCCCTACAAGCTGGGGCGCGGCTTCACCGTGTTCGTCGAGGTCCTGCTCGACCGCACCACCGCCAACGTCTTCGACCAGTTCAAGGCCGCCGTGCAGGTGCGCGACGAGATCATGGAATGCCACATGGTCGCCGGCGGCTTCGACTACCTCCTCAAGACCCGCATGGCCGACATGGCCGCCTACCGCGAGTTCGCTGGCACGGTGCTGTGGCAACTGCCCGGCGTGCGCGAGACGCGGACCTATGCGGTGATGGAAGAGGTGAAGAGCAGCGCGCGCTTGCCGCTCGGGGTCTGATCGGCGCACGCCCATCAGGGGGCGTTTTTGCCGGCGTAATTGCATGCGACAATTTAATTTTGTCGACAATATGTCGTCCCGCACCGCGTGGACGACATGCCCCCGAAGAAGCACACCATGGAAAACGAGCCTGGAAAAACGCTGTCCCAGACCATCTCGGACCGCCTGGCCGAGGAAATCGTGCTGCGCCGTTTCCAACCGGGCGAACGCCTGGACGAACAGACGATCGCGACGCGCTTCGGCGTCTCGCGCAGCCCGGTGCGCGACGCGCTGCGGCAGCTGGCCTCGACCCGGCTGATCGAGCACCTGCCGCGCCGCGGCTTCTCGGTGGCGACGATGGCGCCCGCCGACCTCGACGGCCTCTTCGAAGCTTCCGGCGAACTGGAGGCCCTGTGCGCCAAGCTGTGCGCGCTGCGCGCCGCGCCGTCGGAGCGCAAGCGCATCGAGTTCGTTCATCAGCAAGCCGGACACGCCGCGGCCGAGGGCGACGCGAAAGCGTACGCCGCGCTGAACGAGGAATTCCACGCGCTGATCTACGCCGGCGCCCGCAACAAGACGCTGCAGGACCTCGCACTGAGCCTGCGGCAGCGCCTCGCCCCCTTCCGCTCGCAAGGCTTCTTCACGACGGAAAACCGCCTGCAGCATTCCCATGTCGAGCATGACGCCCTCGTTGCCGCCCTGCTGGCGCACGACGGTGACGCCGCCGCCGCCGCCATGCACAGCCATGCGGCCAACTCGGCGATGAACGTGCTGCAGCACTTCGACGGCAGCGCCTCCCGCACCCCGTCTTCCAGCGCCGCCGCCTGACGCGGCTGTCGCGCCCTCTCCCTCCCTCCCGTTTCCGCTGGCCCGCCCCGGCCCGCCGCTCCCGGCGCAGGCCGGCCGCGGCATGCGTCCGCACGCTCGTTTCAGGCATGCCGCGACAAACCCTTGACGTTCGTGAACACCAAAACATAAAATTGCACACAATTCGCAGACACTGAATGCAAAACACCCGTCGCGGATTCCAACCCACCTACAAAAGAGGAGTCAATCGAATGTCTTGGATCGCGCTCGCCACTTACCGCCGCGCCGGCGGGCTTGCCCCCGCCCTGGTGATCGACAGCCAGCTGTACGACCTGGAGGCGGCCCGCGCGGCCGGCCTGCCACCGCTGCCCGAAGCCTGGGTCACGCAAGGCGTCGAAGCCATGCTGCGCGACTGGGCGAACGCCCAGGCCTGGCTGCGCGACGCCACGCCCATCGCCGCCGCGCTGGCCGCCT
>NZ_BCUS01000074.1 GCF_001591345.1 Variovorax boronicumulans NBRC 103145
GGCCCGCTGGGCCCGGCCGCCGCGCGGCTGCTCACGCCGCTCGCGCGCTACGAGGGCGCCGAGATCGGCTATGCCGTGATGGTGCGCGGCCCCGAGACCGGCCGGCGCACCTACTACCACGCGGGCGTCACCGAGGGCTACCGCACGCTCTGGCTGCTGGCGCCCGACACCGGCGAGGCGCTCATCGTGCTCGCCAGCAATCAGCGCGCGCCGCTGCAGCCCGTGATGCTCGCCATCGGCAAGAGCCGCTACCCGGTGCCGACGACCGAAGTGCCCATCGATCCGAAGCGCCTGCTCGACTACGCGGGCGAATTCCGCGTCGGCAAGGCGCAGGTGCTGGGCTTCACCGTGCGCGATGGGCGCCTGCTGGCGCGTGAATCGGGCAAGGGCTACAACCTTCTCACGCCCACCGGGCCGGATCGTTTTGCGGTGACGGCCATCGGGGCGCAGTTCGTGTTCCGGCGCGGCGATGGGGGCGAGGTGATCGGGGTCACGCTGTCGCAGGGTGGCAGCCGGCTTGAAGGGCGGCGCGTGGGGGCCGCCGCTGCCGTGACGTCGGATTGAGCGCGGACGCGTTCAGCGTTGCGCCAGCGCGAGCAGGTCGTTGGCCATCTGCGTGATCTCGTCGCGCATCACGAGCTGGCGCAGCCAGCCGGCGGGAATGCCGTCCACGCCGTAGAAGGCACCCGCGATCTGGCCGCAGATCGCCGCGGTGGTGTCGGCATCGTCACCCAGGTTGGCGGCCGCGAGGACCGCCTGCTCGAACGAGTCGGTGTGCGCGAAGCACCAGAGCGCTGCTTCGAGCGATTCGACGCAATAGCCCGAACCCTTGATGCGTTCGATCGGCTTCGAGGCGTAGTCGCCGCGTGCCAGCGCCGCGACTTTTTCGCTCAAAGGTGCCAACGGCGCGGTGGCCAGGATCGCAGCCTTGCTCTTGCCCTGCAGCGCTGCGCGCAGCTGCAGTGCGAAGACCTGCGAGCACTCGATGGCCTCCTGCGCGCCGTGCGTGGTGCGGGTGCTTTCTCCGGCCTGTCGCCACGTCGCTTCGGCGCTCGCTGCGTAGAGCATCGGCACCGGCGCGAGCCGCATCAGCGCGCCGTTGCCTGCCGTGCGCGGATCGGGGTCGCCCGCGAACGGATCGCCCGATGCGAGGTAGCGGGTGAGGGCGCCCGACACCGTGAAGCCGATGTCGAAGCAGCTTCCCGTGCTGCTCATGTAGCCCACGCTGCGCCAGTTGCAGTAGCGGTTCATCTGGTCGGTGGCATCGAAGCCCTGGCAATGGATCAGGCTCGCCGCGAGGCACAGCGCCATCGAGGTGTCGTCGGTCCATTCGCCGGGGATCAGGCCGAAAGGGCCGCCGCCGCGCATGTCGGTGATGGGCTCGAACGTGCCGCGCGTGCGGAACTCCAGCGTGGTGCCCACCGCATCGCCGCAGGCCAGCCCGAGCAGGCACCCCTGGTAGCGCGCCGCGTTCATGGGGCCGCCCCCAGTTCGTCGCGGGCTGCCATCAGCGCATAGCCCAGCAGGTTCAGGCCTTTCCAGGTGCGTGGGTCTTGCGCTGCCGCGTCTGTCGCAGCGAGGCCGATGCCCCAGATCGCATCGACGGGGCTCGCCTCGACCAGCACCTGCCGGCCGGTGCCGAGCAGGTACGCGCCGAGCGCCGCGTTCTGCGAGAACTTCGCAACGTTTCCGCGCGTCACGAGGTCGAAGCGCGCTTCGAGCCACGCCGCTTCATCGAAGTTGCCGATCTGGCGCCCCAGCTTCTTTGCTTCGCCGGGCGTGCGCGCGGCGATGATCTTTTCGCAGGTGGCCGCGTCACCGAAGAGCCGCGCCTTGCCGGCCATCATGAAATGCTCGGCGGTACGGTAGGTGACGCCTTCGACAGTGAAGGGCGCCTCGTACCACTGGCTGAAGCAGCTCTTGCCGATGCTGCCGTCCTTCGGAACCTGGTGGCCCCAGAAGAACAGGCAGTCGATCTTGTGGCCTTGGGCGATGTGCGCGAGCAGGTCTTTGTTGCTGCGCAGCGCGTGGGGTGTGTTCGTCGTCATTCCTTGTGGTCCTCAGGATTCGAAGCCGAGCACATGCTCGACCGGCAATTGCAGCCCGGGGTTGTCGTTCTGCGCCATCGGGCGTTGAGCGTCCACAAAGGCGCGCATGTCGATCACCTCGAGCAGTTCTTCATTCGCAAACGCGGCGAGCGTTCGGCCCCGCAAGCCCAGCTGAATCGCGCGGCGTTCCAGCTTGTTGCCTGCCGGTGCGTGGTCCGGGTCCCATTGCAGGCGAACCTCGGAACGGTTGACCGCCTCCTGCCACGCATCGCGATCAGGATAGCGCTCGGCATCGAAGGTCGAAGGCACGGCCTCGCGCACGACCCGTTCGAAGAACGCGCGGCGCAGCCGCAGCCCGAGCGTGACCTCCTGGCCTTCCTTGGTGCCCCAGCCGGAGCGATACATCATCCAGAGGAAGTTGGGTTTGATCCAGCTCATCCGTGAAAGGCTGAAGTCCGGTCCGTCGAGACGGCCGTGCCGGACCGCGTATTCGCCGATGGCGGGGCGGTAGGCCTGGTAGACGATGACGGACTGGGCATCGTGATGCGCCAGGATGTGCTTTCCGTCCTGCGGCCAGCGCTCGCGTTGGGCGAGATGGGGTTCGGTGGGAAGCGGCGTGGTCTGCTTGTTCATTGTTCTGGGTTCCTCTCGTTGTTGTTCTTCTAGCGATCTCATTGAGTTGCTCTGTGCAACTAATGATGGGTTGTATAGTACAACTAATAAATCCGGAGTCAAGCTGATCGTGACCATGCCCGCTTCAACGTTCCCTGCCTTGACCTTTCCCCGCCCGTTGGTCACTGTCGATGTGGCGATGTTCACTGTGCTCGACGACGCATTGCAGGTCTTGTTGGTGAAACGAGCGGCCGACAGCAACGAGCCGTTTCCTGGCAAATGGGCATTGCCGGGCGGCTTCATCAACACCAATGAAGATGCTTCGTTGCTCGATTGCGCACTGCGCAAGCTGCGTGAGAAGACCGGCGTGGTCACGCCCTATCTCGAGCAGCTCGGGAGTTGGGGCGGGGCGCAGCGCGATCCGCGCGGGTGGTCGGCCACGCACTGCTTCTATGCACTCATCCCTGCGCAGGCCATGCAATTGCGCAGCGGCGCCAACGCCGCCGAGGTGGCGTGGTTCGAGGTCGATGCGGCCTTGCGCAAACGTCTGGCGTTCGACCACGGAGAACTGCTCGAGGCGGCCGTTGCGCGTCTGCGCGCCAAGGTGGAATACACCTCGCTGCCGGCCTTTCTTCTGGAAGAGCCTTTCACCTTGCCGTCGCTGCAGCACGCCTATGAGGTCGTGCTGGGCCGTGACATCGACAAGAGTGCCTTCCGCAAGCGGATGCTGGACGGTGGGTTCATGGAAGAAGCGGGCATGGTGGCGGGCAGCCTGGGCCGGCCCGCCATGGGCTACCGATTGCGAGACCGATCGCAGGCCGCGTTGTTTCCGCGCACATTCAATGCGCGGTAGGCGCGGGTCGCCTCAGGCCCGTTCCGACATCGCGTGCAGGTACGCCCGCACCGCCCCATTGCTGCTCAACCCGATCGCCCGGTCGTACGCCTGCCGCGCCGCCACGCGCGCGCCGCCGGCCGCGAGCAGGTGCGCGCGCGCCGCCCAGAACGGCTGGTAGCTCGCCACCTCGTCCGATGGAATCGCATCGAGCGCGCGCAGCCCGATTTCGGGCCCGCGCGCATTCGCCAGCGCGCACGCCAGGCTGACCTGCGCGCCGATGCTCGGCCGCAGCGCGAGCAGGCCTTCGTACAGCGACACCAGCACCTCGGGCGGCACCGGTGCGCCGGCGCGGCGTTCGCAGTGGGCCGACTGGATCGCGGCCTCGAGCTGGTAGGGACCGAGCGACTGCATGGCCGACGCGATGCGCAGATGGTGCTCGGCCTCGGCCAGCAGCGCGTGGTCCCAGCGCGTGATGTCCTGCTGGTCGAGCGGCACGTAGGCGCCGGCCTCGGTGCGGCGGGCCGTGGTGCGCGCCTCGCAGAACAGCATCAGCGCCAGCAGGCCCAGCGGCTCGGGCTCGGCGGGCAGCAGGCGGCACAGGATGCGGCCCAGGTCGATGGCCTCGGTCGTCAGGCCGCGCGGCAGGGCATCGGCGCCGTCGACGTCGTCCCAGCCGGTGCCGTAGGCGGCGTAGATGCCGTCGAGCACGTCGCGCAGCCGGTGGGGCAGGTCGCGCGCCTGCGGGTATTCGAAAGGAATGCCGGCCGCGCGAATGCGGGCCTTGGCGCGCACCAGCCGCTGGCCCAGCGCGGAAGGCGAGGTGAGGAAGGCTCCGGCCATGCGCGCGGCATCGAGCCCGAGCACGGTCTGCAGCATGAGCGGCGCGCGCGCGGCGGCGTCGATGGCCGGGTGCGCGCAGACGAACAGCAGGCGCAGGCGCTCGTCGGGCACGGTGGCGGCATCGGGGTCGGCCTCGTCCATCTCGCCGGCGAGCAGCAGCAGGGTCTGCGTGGCGTCGTCCTGCACGCGGCTGTGGCGCCAGGCGTCGAGCTTGCGGTGCCGCGCGACGCTCAGCAGCCAGGCGTCGGGCTGCACCGGCACGCCGTCGGCGGGCCAGCGCTCGAGCGCGCGGGCGAAGGCGTCGGCCAGCGCGTCTTCGGAGGCCGCGATATCGTGCGTGCGGGCGGACAGGATGGCCAGCAGCCGCCCGTACGACTCGCGTGCCGCGCGTTCGGCGGCGTGGTGTGCCGCCGGAGTGGTCACGTCTGGCTCGCGCCCGCCGCTGCGGTGGCGGTGAAGACCGGCCGCACTTCGACACCGCCGCTGGCGGCGCAGGGCGCACGCGCGGCCCATTCGAGCGCCGCGTCGAGGTCGGGCACGTCGACGACGAAGTAGCCGCCGAGCTGCTCCTTGGTGTCGGCGAAGGGGCCGTCCTGCACCTGGCGCTTGTCGCCGCGCACGCGCAGCGTGGTGCCGGTCATGGGCGGCAGCAGGCCGTGGCCGCCGAGCGAAATGCCCGACTGGCGCACCGCGTCGGCGTAAGCGACCCAGCTGGCGCGGTAGGCCTGTGACGAGGCGTCGTTGCGTTGTTCGAATTCGGCCGCGGGTTGGTAGAACATCAACATGTACTGCATGGTGTTTCTCCGTGAGGAAAAGCTTGCCGAGCAAGATCGCTCACCACAATGACGGCCCGCAGCCGGTCATTTCGACACCGGACCGGTGCCGAGCAGAAGATTCTTGTCCTGTTCGCTCTTTGGCGCAACGTGGGCGCCAGGCCCCGCGCTCAGGCCGCGTGGGCGCGTACCGCGGGCGTGAACAGCGTTTCCATTTCCTGGCGCAGCCGGTAGGCGGCGGTGGTGGTGTCCATCGCCACGTCGGCCCAGCTCAGGCTCTGGCCCTTCTTGACGGGGCGCACGAGCCTGACGTTGTGCGCCAGCCCGAGCGGCAGGCCGCCCAGGCGCAGCGAGCGCTCGGCCGGCAGCAGCTTGCCCCAGACGGTGTAGCCGCCTTCGCCGTCGAGCATCTCGCCCGCCGCGAGGTCGCGCTTGGCGGTGGCGACCACGTCGGCGTTCCAGCCGGTGGCCACGCCGGTGGGCTCGCCGCGCAGCGCCACGCTGGCGACCGACATGCCCACCTCGAGCCCGATCAGGTGCCAGCGCTTGTACAGCGTGAAGTAGCGCCCGCTCGGGTCGGTGTGGGCGTTGTATTCCTCGAAGCAGTTCTTGATGTAGTCGGTCTCGGCCTCGACCGTGACCCACACGCCCATGCGGATGTCGTAGGGAATCTTGCGGCCGTCGGCCTCGAGCGACGAGATCACCTCGACCATGCCCTTGCGCTCCAGCACGCCGCCTTCGCTCTTCGGACGCGTGACGAAGGGAATGTCTTCCACGCTCGCGGGCGGGTAGAGCAGGCCGTCGGAAGGCACGCCCAGGCCGGTGGCGTTGGCCACGGCCGAGCTTTCGATCGATGGCTTGGAGCCGTCGAGAAAACTGTTGAACATCTTCGGGTTGAGCCCACCGCGCTTCGCCTGCTCGGGCGTGAGGCCGTAGTTGCCCCACACGGTCTCGGGCGTCGATTCGGTGAAGTGCGGCAGCCACTTGTGGCCGCGCCCGGCCGCCACCACCGGAAAGCCGCAGGTGCGGGCCCAGTCGACCAGGTCGCAGATCAGCGCGGGCTGGTCGCCGAAGGCCAGCGAATACACCACGCCGGCCTGCTGCGCCTTGTGCGCGAGCAGCGGGCCGCAGAAGGCGTCGGCCTCGACCGTCACGTTGACCACGTGCTTGCCGTGCGCAAAGGCATCCAGGCAGTGGTCGACCGCGGCGACCGGGTTGCCGGTGCACTCCACCACGATGTCGATGCTGGGCTCGCGCGTCACGGCCTGCCAGTCGTCGGTGATCCAGGTGGCGCCGGTCTTCAGCGCCTCTTGTACCGAGGCGGCGTTGCTGCGCTCGGCCTGCCAGCCCACGAGCTCCAGGTTGACGCGCGCGGCGGCGGGCGAGAGGTCGGCAATGGCGACCAGCTGCACGCCGGGCGTGCGCGGAATCTGCGCCAGGTACATGGCGCCGAACTTGCCGGCGCCGATCAGGCCGATGCGGATGGGGCGGCCTTCGGCGGCGCGCTGTTGCAGGCGGGTGTGCAGGCTCATGGCGGTCAGGCTTCCACGGTTTCGATCAGGTCGGGCGAGGTGCGCAGCGCGCTCTCGGGCAGGCCGTCTTTCCACGGCACCTCGACGGGGTAGGGCGTCAGCAGGCAGTCGTCGGGCAGCACCTCGATGGGCGTGAAGTCGCGGTGCGCGATGTACTCCGGCCGCTGGTGCCGGCGGATGTGGTTGCTGACGGCGCACAGGCTCAGGTACACCGCCACGCGGTTGAAGGGCGAGAGGTTGCTGCCCGAGGCATGCACGAGGCAGCTGTGGAACAGGATCATCGAACCGGCCGGCCCCTTGGGCGAGACGATTCCGCCCTGCTTGCCGCCCGCGCGATCGACCAGTTGGCGGATCAGGTCGTTGTCGACCGTCCATAGCGGGTAGCTGGTGGTCGTGAGGTCATGCTTCGCGTCGACCACGCCCTTGCGGTGGCTGCCCGGAATGAACATCAGCGGGCCGTTGTGCTCGGTCACTTCGTCCAGAAAGATGGCCACGTTCATCGCGCGCTCAGTGGGCATCAGGTCGTCGTTGAGCCAGGTGCCGTAGTCCTGGTGCCACTGCCACACGTCGCCCTCGAAGGCCATCTTGCCGTTGATCTTGAACTGGTGCATGTAGACCGCTTCGTCGAACAGGTCCATCACCGGCTCGACCATGCGCGGGTGCCGCGCCAGCCGCGCGAAGGGCTCGCTGATGAGGTGCGCCGCGAAGTTCGTGCGCACGGCGTCGGAGCCCTTCTCGCGCACGTTGAAGGCCGCGCGCTTGCTGTACAGGTCGGGCACCGCCTCGGTCAGCACCTTCGTCTCTTCGGGCGAGAAGTGGCCGGGGAAGAACAGGTAGCCGTCGCGCTCGAACTGCGCGCGTTGCTCGGGGGTCAGCTTCATGCCTTGTCTCCTTTCTTGGTGGGGGTTCCAGATGCGGATGCCGTGCGCGCCAGCTGCTGCGCGAGCCGCTCGGCCAGCGCGTCGCTCGCGCGCGAGACGTGCTCGTCGCTCAGGCGCGCGGCGCGTTCGACGTCGCCGGCGGCAATGGCGTCGGCAATGGCTTCGTGCTCGTCCCACAGCGACTCGCGCTGCGGCTCGGCCTGCAGCACCGCGCCCATCGCGCGGCGCAGGTGGCGCCAGTGCGGGTCGGCGCTCTGGCCGATCAGCGGGTTGTCCGAGGCGGCGTAGATGGCCTGGTGAAAAGCGACGTCGGCATCGATCATGGCTTCGACATTGCGCCCGCGCGCCGCGCGCCGGCCGCGCTCGATGAGCTTGGGGTCGATGCGAAAGCGCTGCTGCGCCGCCAGCCGCGCGGCCAGCACGTCGAGCGCGCCGCGCACCTGGTAGACCTTGCGCATCGCCTCGGCCTCCAGCGGCGCCACCAGCACGCCGCGCCCGGGCGCGTCCTGCACGAAACCGTCCTTCTTGAGCAGCCGCAGCGCCTGCAGCACCGGCTGGCGCGACACCGCGAGCCGCGCCGCGATGTCCTCCTGCGTGAGCCGCTCGCCCGGCGCGAGCGCGCCGCTGCTGATGGCGCCGAGCAGGGCGCGGTAGACCTGGTCGACGAGGTCGGGGGCGACTTCGATGCTGAGCAACTGGGCGGGCATGACGGGGCCTTTTCTGAACTCTGTATACAGAGTACGGACTTCGGCGACGGGGCGCATCCCCGGGTTTTTACCCATCGGGGCTGCAAGGAACGGCACGCCGCCGCTAAGCTCGACCCATGCAACTCCCTACCTACGACGACGTCATCGCCGCGGCCGCGCGGCTCGAAGGCCATGCCCACCGCACGCCGGTGCTGCAATCGACCACCGCCAACGAGCGCTGGGGCGCGCAGTTCTTCTTCAAGTGCGAGAACTTCCAGCGCATGGGCGCGTTCAAGTTCCGCGGCGCGTTCAATGCGCTGTCGAAGTTCGACGCGGCGCAGCGCAAGGGCGGCGTGATCGCCTTCTCGTCGGGCAACCACGCGCAGGCCATCGCGCTGTCGGCGCGCCTGCTGTCGATGCCGGCCGTGATCGTCATGCCCAAGGACGCGCCCGCCGCGAAGGTCGCGGCCACCAAGGGCTACGGCGCCGAAGTGGTGATGTACGACCGCTTCACCGAAGACCGCGAGGCGCTGACCAAGCGGCTCGCGCAGGAGCGCGGCATGACGATGATTCCGCCCTACGACCACCCCGATGTGCTCACGGGGCAGGGCACGGCGGTGAAGGAACTCATCGAAGAGACGGGCCCGCTCGATCACCTCTTCGTGTGCCTCGGCGGCGGCGGGCTGCTCTCGGGGTCGGCACTGTCGGCGCGCGCGTTGTCGCCCGCCTGCAAGGTCTACGGCGTGGAGCCCGAGGCCGGCAACGACGGCCAGCAGTCGCTGCGCGCCGGGAAGATCGTGCACATCGAAACGCCCAAGACCATCGCCGACGGCGCGCAGACGCAGCACCTGGGCGAGTACACCTTCGGCATCATCAAAAAGGATGTCGATGACATCTTCACCGTCACCGACGAGCAGCTCGTCGAGGCGATGCGCTTCTTCGCCGAGCGCATGAAGATGGTGGTGGAGCCGACGGGATGCCTCGCGTTCGCGGGCGCCATTGCGGCTGCGAAAGCCATCGAAGGCCAGCGCGTGGGCATCGTGATCAGCGGCGGGAACGTCGACCTGTCGCGCTACGCCTCGCTGATCGGCTGAATCTCCTCAGGCCCGGATGCCGCTCGCCGTCAGGTGCAGCAACCGGTCCGCCCGCGCCGCGGCGCTCTCCGAGTGCGTGACCAGCACCAGCGACGCGCCGTGCTCGCGCGTCTGGCCGATCAGCAGGTCCATCACCTTCGCGGCGGTCGATGGGTCGAGGTTGCCGGTGGGTTCGTCGGCGAGCAGCAGCGCGGGCCGGTGCACCAGCGCGCGGGCGATGGCCACGCGCTGCAGCTGGCCGCCCGAGAGCGTCTGCGGCAGCCGCGCACCCATGCCGGGCAGGCCGACGGCCTCCAGCATGTGGGCCACGCGCGCGTCTTCGCGCGGGCGGCCCAGCAGCATCAGCGGCAGCGACACGTTCTGCGCCACGTCGAGGTGCGGCAGCACATGGAAGGCCTGGAACACGAAGCCGACGTGCTGGCGGCGCCAGAGCGCGCGGGCCTCGCCGTCGAGTGCGCCGATGTCGGTGCCGTCGTGCGACACGCTGCCTTCGTCCCAGCTGTCGAGGCCGGCCATGCAGTTGAGCAGGGTCGACTTGCCCACGCCCGATTCGCCGACGATGGCGACGAACTCGCCGGGCGCGACCTGCAGGCTCACGTGTTCGAAGACCGGCGCGTCGCCGTAGTGCTTGCCGAGGTTGGAAAGGTGCAGCGTCATGCGGGCGTCGCCCCGCGCGCGATGTGAGCGATCTGTGCGATGTGCCGCACGGCGGCCTGCACCGCGTCGGGCGCGTCGCAGGCGATCACGGTGCGCTGCGGCATGCTGCGCAGCCAGGTGATCTGCCGCTTGGCGAGCTGGCGCGTGGCGGCGATGCCGCGCTCGCGCAACTCGTTCAAGGCCTTGGCATCGGGCGGCGCGTCGCCGCAGGCGTCGAGCATCTCCCAGGCCTGGCGGTAGCCGACGCAGCGCATCGAGGGCAGGTCGGGCGACAGGTCGCCGCGTGCGCGCAGCGCCTTCACCTCGTCGAGAAAACCGGCCGCGAGCATGGCGTCGAAGCGCTCGGCGATGCGCCCGTGCAGCCAGGCGCGGTCCTCGGGTTCGAGCGACACGAGCACGCCGCCGTCGACGGCCTTGGCGGCCTTGGTGTCGCTCGCATGGAAGCTCGACAGCGGCTGGCCGCTGCTTTCCCACACCTCGAGCGCGCGCTGGATGCGTTGGCTGTCCTGCGGTGCGAGCCGCGCGGCGGTGACGGGGTCGACCTGCGCCAGCCGCGCATGCATGGCGGGCCAGCCGAGCGCGACGGCTTCGGCATCGAGGCGCGCGCGCACGGCGGGGTCGGCGGCGGGCATGGCGTCGATGCCGTCGAACAGCGCCTTGAAGTACAGCATGGTGCCGCCCACGAGCAGGGGCAGCGCGCCGCGCGCGCGGATGGCGTCGATGAGCCGGGTGGCGTCGGCCACGAAGGCGGCGGCGCTGTAGCTGTCGCGCGCATCGAGGATGTCGATCAGGTGGTGCGGTACCGCGGCCTGCTCGGCGGCGGTGGGCTTGGCGGTGCCGATGTCCATGCCGCGGTAGACCAGCGCCGAGTCGACGCTGACGATCTCGACCGGCTGCAGCCGGGCCACGGCCAGGGCGACGGCGGTCTTGCCGGACGCGGTGGGGCCGGCGAGCGCGATGTAGCGGGGGGGAACAGGGGAAGCGGGGGGCATGCGTCGAGGGTAGCAAATGGCACGCACCGGGCCGCTGCACGGGGCTTGTCTGGGACGCCGGGCGGCTGCCCGGGGCTTTGCCCGTGACGCAGCGCTCAGGCGACGGCGGTCGCGTCCCGCATCCGCCGGATGTCGCGCAGCGGCGGCGCACCGAACAGGCGCGCGTACTCGCGGCTGAACTGCGAGGCGCTTTCGTAGCCCACGCGCACGCCGGCGGTGCCTGCATCGATGTTCTGGTTCAGCATCAGCTGCCGGGCTTCCTGCAGGCGCAGCTGCTTCAGGTACTGCATCGGGCTCATGCCGGTCACGGCGCGGAAGTGCTGGCGGTAGGTCGACGGGCTCATGTGCGCGGACGCGGCCAGCTCGTCCGCCTGCACGGGCTTCCTGAAATTCATCTTGAGCCACGCCAGGCTCTGCGCCACCTGCTGGCTGGGCGAGCCGACGGTCATGAGGCGCTGCAGCTGCGGGCCGTGGCGCCCGGCGAGCAGGCGCACGACGATTTCCTTCTGCAGCAGCGGCGCGAGCTGCGGAACGAGCCGGGGCTCGGCCAGCAGCTCGACGAGCCGCGTGACGGTGCCCAGCAGCGTCGGGTCGAGCGCGCCCAGCGACAGGGCGCGCTGGTTGTGGGGCTCCCTGGAGGGCGGCGGCAACGCCATCTCGGTCGCCACCTGCACGATGGCGCGCGGATCGAGCCGGATCATGAGGCCCAGGAAGGGCTGTGCCGCGCTGGCGCGGGTGACGTGCGCCACCACGGGCAGGTCGGCCGTGATCAGCAGCGACTGGCCGGCGCCGTATTCATAGATCTCGTCGCCGAGCGCCGCGCGCTTCTGTCCGCCGACCGTGATGCCCAGGCCGAAGCCGTAGATGCAATGCACGGGCTCGGTCGCGGCGCTGCGCCGGTGCAGCGAGAGCTCGGGAATGGCGGTGGCGTGGTCGCCGTCGTTTCGGGCAATGCGCCCGACGGCCGCGGCCAGGGCACCGAGGACGGCCGAATCGTCTGGCTGCGTCGGCTGTAGCACTTCCATCTGAATCCTTTCGGGTGCTTGCGCAAAGTCTAGCGGGCGCTTCTCATGCGCTTGGCGTTTTTGGCTCAGTCTCGTTGTTTCAGGCAAGAACGCGCGCGGATTGGGCAAGTGGCGGCGGGCGCTTCGTCGGACACTGGCCGCCGTGAAGTCCTGCCGCGCGCGGCGCGAGGACCGTGCTTTCCCCTCCACGATGATGAAAAAAGAAATGACCCACGACGAACGACATCCGCATCGCATCACCGCCTCGCTCGTGGCCGCACTGGCCATCGGCGCGAGCGCTGTTTGGTCCGCACCCGCCATCGCCAGCACCGCGCTGGCGCAGAAGTACGCGTGCGTGGCCTGCCACCAGCCCGCCGTGAAGGTGGTGGGCCCGTCCTGGAAAGAAATCGGCGCGCGCTATGGCGACGGCAAGGGCACGGCCGCGCAGCTGGCCGCCAGCATGAAAGCCGGCAGCTCGGGCAAGTGGGGCGCCATGCCCATGCCCGCGCAAGCCCAGGTGCCCGACGCGGACCTGCAAGCCCTCGCGCAATGGGTGCTCGACGGCGCCAAGTGAATCCGACCCATCCCACCCACCTACGGAGAAAACCCACATGAGCGCGCTCCACGTCAACGGCCGTGACCACACGGTCGACGCCGACCCCGGCACCCCTATCCTCTGGGCCCTGCGCGACACGCTGGGCATGACCGGCACCAAGTTCGGCTGCGGCGCGGCGCTGTGCGGCGCCTGCACCGTGCACATGGACGGCCAGGCCATCCGCTCGTGCATCACGCCCATCGCGGCGGCCGAGGGCAAGAAGATCACCACCATCGAAGCCGTGACCGGCGGCAGCGACCGCGTGGGCGCGGCCGTGCATGCCGCGTGGGTCAAGCACGACGTCGCGCAGTGCGGCTACTGCCAGAGCGGCCAGATCATGAGCGCGACCGCCTTCCTGCAGTCGCTGCCCAAGGGCAAGCAGCCCAGCACCGACGAGATCGACTCGGCCATGGCCGGCAACATCTGCCGCTGCGGCACCTACGCCCGCATCCGCGCCGCCGTGGCCGATGCGGCCAAGACCCTCGCCTAAGGAGCCGACATGCTGCCCCACATCGACTACAACGACCTGCCGCGCGCGCTGCAGCGCCTGATGGCCCAGCCTGCGACCGATGCATCCGACGAGGTCGCCACGCTGCCGCGCCGCAGCTTCCTGAAGATGGCCGGCGCCGGCGGCCTCGTGCTCGGCGCGTTCCCTCACATGGCCATGGCGCAGGCGGACGGCCCGGCCAAGGCCCGCGGTGCGCTCAAGCCGACGCAACAGCCCTCGGCCTTCGTGCAGATCGCGCCCAATGGCGAGGTCACGGTCACCATCAACCGCCTCGAGTTCGGCCAGGGCGTGCAGACCGGCCTGCCGATGATCCTGGCCGAAGAGCTCGACGCCGACTGGGCCCTGGTGCGCAGCCGCAACGGCACCAACGATGCGGCCTACGCCGACCCGCTGTTCGGCATGCACCTGACCGGCGGTTCCAACTCGATCAAGAACAGCTACACGCAGTACCGCGAGCTGGGCGCACGTGCGCGGGCCATGCTGCTGTCGGCCGCGGCGCAGCGCTGGAAGGTCGATGTGGCCACGCTGCGCACGCAGGCCGGCACGGTGATCGGCCCGGGCGGGCGCAAGGCGGGCTACGGCGAGCTGGCCGAAGCAGCCATGGCGCTGCCGGTGCCCGAGACGGTCACGCTGAAGAGCCCGAAGGACTTCCGGATCATCGGCCGCCCGACCACGCGCCTGGACGCGCGCGCCAAGAGCAGCGGGCGGCAGGACTTCGGCATCGACGTGAAGCAGCCCGGCCAGCTCACGGCCGTGGTGGCGCATCCGCCCGTGTTCGGCGCCCGCCTGGCCTCGGTGGACGACAGCGCGGCGCGTGCCGTCAAGGGCGTGAAGGCCGTGCTGCGCATTCCGCTGGACCGCGGCGCCGAGGGCGTGGCCGTGGTGGCCGACGGCTACTGGCCCGCCAAGCTGGGCCGCGACGCGCTCAAGCTGCAGTGGAACACCGAGGCGGTGGAGAAGGTCGACAGCGACAAGCAGCTGGCCCAGTACCGCGAACTGGCCGGTCGCCCCGGCAACCGCAAGTTCGACGCTGACATGGCGCCGCTGGCCGGCGCACCGCACAAGCTCGAGGCCGAGTTCGTGTTTCCCTACCTGGCCCATGCGCCCATGGAGCCGGAGAACTGCACCGTGAAGCTGTCGGACGGCCGCGCCGAGCTGTGGGTCGGCACGCAGTCCGCCGACCTCGACGGCCAGGCCGCGGCGCGCACGCTGAAGCTCGATCCCGCGCAGGTGAAGGTGAACGTGCAGATGGCGGGCGGCGGCTTCGGCCGGCGCTTCGTGGGCTCGAGCGACTTCGTGGTCGAGGCCTGCGAGATCGCCAAGGCCGCGCGCACCGCCGGCCTGAAAGACGCACCGGTGCGCCTGCTGTGGAGCCGCGAGGACGACATCAAGGGCGGCTACTACCGCCCCATGCACCTGCATCGCGCCCGCATCGGCTTCGACGCGCGCGGCAAGATCCTCGCGTGGGACCACGTGATCGTGGGCCAGTCGATCACCGCGGGCACGGTGTTCGCGGGTTCCATGGTGAAGGACGGCATCGACGCCACGGCCGTCGAGGGCATGCGCGATCCGTACCCCGTGCCGATGCGCCTCACGGTGCACCACCCGCAGGTGAACGTGCCGGTGCTGTGGTGGCGCAGCGTGGGCTCCACGCACACCGCCTTCGTGATGGAGACGCTGATCGACGAGATCGCCCGCACGACCAAGCAGGACCCGGTGGCCTACCGCATGAGCCTCTTCGGCGACAAGCACCCGCGCCACCGCGCCGCGCTGCAGCTGGCCGTGGACAAGAGCGGCTACGGCAAGAAGAAGCTGGCCGAAGGCCGCGCCTGGGGCGTGGCCGTGCACGAGTCTTTCGAGTCGGTGGTGGCCTATGTGGTCGAAGCGTCGGTGAAGGACGGCCAGCCCGTGCTGCACCGCGTGACCTCGGGCGTGCACTGCAACCTGGCGGTGAACCCGCGCAGCGTGGAAGCGCAGGTGCAGGGCGCGGCGGTGATGGGGCTGTCGACCTGCCTGCAGGGCAGCGCCATCACGCTGAAGGACGGCGTCGTGCAGCAGGGCAACTTCGGCGACTTCAGCGTGGCGCGCATCACGCAGGTGCCCGAGTTCGATGTGCACATCGTGCCGAGTGCCGATGCGCCCAAGGGGATGGGGGAACCCGGCCTGCCGCCGCTGGCGCCTGCCTTCGCCAACGCCGTGGCGCGGCTGACGGGCAAGCCCTTGCGCCAGCTGCCGTTCGATCTGGCCTCGGCCTGACGCGGGAACGGAACCGGTTGAAGAAGCCGGTTTAGATGGCGGCGGGGGCGGGCGTGTGCGCCTCGCCCCGCACCTCTTGCGGCGACAGCGCCGCGGAAGGCAATGAAGGCTGTGCAGGCCGCGGCGACACCAGCCGCGGCTGCGGCCGGCTGTCCGCCACGGTCCTGCTGTCCTCGGGCTTCATGCGAAACAGCTGCGACAGCGCCGCGCGGTACTGCGTCGCGCCCACCGAGTTGGTGTTGTGGTGCGAGCCGCCCTCGACCAGCACGAACATCTTGGGCACCGTGGCCGCGTCGTACAGCTTGCGCCCGAGCGTCGGGTTGATCAGGCTGTCGGCGGTGCCGTGCACCACGAGCAGCGGCGCGCCGATGTCCTTGACGGTGCGAATCGCCTCGAAGCGCTGCGTGATGAACGGGCCGAAGGGCAGCCAGCCCCACTTGAAGCTGCTGGCCACGTCGGCGATGGAGGTGAAGGTGCTCTCGACGATGGTGCCGCTCTCGTCGTTCACCGTGGCCGCCAGGTCGATGCCGATGGCGCCGCCCAGCGAGTGGCCGAAGATGTAACGGTGCTGGCGCGGATGGCGTGCGGCCAGCCAGGTCCAGGCGGCGCGGGCGTCTTCGCGGGCCGAGGCTTCCGAGGGCAGGCCCTTGGAGCTCTTGCCGAAGCCGCGGTAGTCGATGGCCAGCACCGAGAAGCCCAGCTCGTGCATGCGCTGGATGCGCGGTGCCGAGCCGGCCACGTTGTAGCGCGCACCATGCAGGTACAGCAGCACGGGGGTCTCGGTGGTTTCGGGGGCGCCGCCGAGCCACAGGCCGTGCAGGCGCGCCGGTTCACCGGTGATGGACGACTGGAAGTCGATCCACACGTCCTGCATGCCTTCGGTCATCTGGGCCGAATTGCCCCAGCTGCGGTCGCTGGGCTGGAAGATCCATTCGCGCTGGCGTTCGTCGAGGGTCGAACAGCCGGCTGCCAGGAGGGCACAGAGCGAAAAGATGGACGCGAGGAGGGGCCAGCGTTTGATCATGGGGTGGAGGGACAGCGAAAGTCGGCCGAAAGTTCATCTGCTTGCTTTCTGAAACGCGTCGGCATCGCGTGTCAGCTCCCCCTGTGCAGCGCTCGCCGGCGCCTGGCACGAGACCATGCAACGTGCGTGCCCGCACCGTGGATGACGCCACAAAACCCTCGAAAACCCTCGAAATGGGCGCTGACGGCGCTTATCTGCCGCACAGGCCCCGGTGTTCAGCCTGGTGCCGGCTGCACGAAATACACCGCCATCCGCAGGTGCCGGTGCGTGTCGACCACGAGTGTTTCGTGGTGAAACTCCAACGTTCCGCTGTCGGCCATCTGTACGCATCCGAGCCCGCGCCGGGCGGGCGCGCTGTCGGGGGTGTCCCACCAGCGGCGGAAGTCGGGCGAGAGCGCTTTCAGGTCCGTGACCAGACCCAGCATGGCCGGATCGTCGGGCGCAATGGCGAAGTCGTATCGGAATTGCGCCAGCAGCGCGGGCGCATCGTCGTGCCAGGCGGGCAGGCGCCGGCGCAGTTCGGGGTCGGCGAACACCATGCGAAGGAGGTTGCGCGCCTCGCGCTCGCGCGCGCTGAAACCGAACAGCGCGTCGGCCGCGGCGTTCCAGGCCACCACGTCCCAGCGCAGGTTGAACACGTAGGCGGGGCGGGTGGGCAGCTCGTCCATGAGCTGCTGGATGCGGGGCGTGACCGACGCCTGCTGATGGGCCTCCGGCGGCGGCGGGCGCTTGTGGGCCAGCAGGAACAGGTGGCTGCACTCGGCGTCGTCCAGCTTCAGGGCATGGGCCACGCCGAGCAGGAATTTCTGCGACACCTGGATCTCGCGCCCCTGTTCGAACCAGGTGTACCAGGTGAGCCCCACGCCGGCCATCACCGCGACTTCTTCGCGCCGCAGGCCGGGCGTGCGGCGCCGCCCCTGCGAGGGCAGGCCCACATCGGCGGGCGTGAGCTTGCGGCGGTGCCGGGTCAGGAACTCCGACAGCTCGTTCTTGGTGCGGCTGAGGCTGCGCTCGATCAAGGCTGTTGTCTCCAGTAATAGGATAAACGCTTAAATTGTAATGTGATGATCTTGTCCTGAAGATGGGGCTTCCGCAACCCGAACGCGCACCCGGAGGCCCCTTTTGACCGCACCTTGCGATTCACTTTCCCTTTCCGACAGCCCACCCGCCGCGAGGCGCGACGGCCGCGCCGGCGCCCGCGAATGGACCGGGCTCGCGCTGCTGGCGCTGCCGACCTTGCTGCTCGGGCTCGACCTCACGCTGCTGCACCTGGCACTGCCCGCGCTGGCCCTGGACCTGCGCCCCACGAGCGCGCAGGCGCTGTGGATCGTCGATGCCTACGGTTTCATGATTGCCGGCTTTCTCGTCACGATGGGCACGCTGGGCGACCGCATCGGGCGGCGCAAGCTGCTCATGGTGGGGGCGGCGGCGTTTGGCGTGGCGTCGGTGATCGCGGCCTCTTCGACCAGCGCCAACCAGCTGATCGCCGCGCGTGCCGTGCTTGGCGTGGCGGGCGCGACGCTGATGCCGTCGACGCTGGCGCTGATCAGCAACATGTTCCTGCACCCGCACCAGCGCGCGCTGGCCATCGGGCTGTGGGCGACCATGTTCGCGCTCGGCATGGCGGCCGGGCCCGTGGTGGGCGGCCTGCTGCTCGCGCACCACGGCTGGGGCGCGGCCTTTCTCGTCGCGCTGCCGGTGGTCGGGCTGCTGCTGGTGGCGGCGCCGTTCCTGCTGCCGGAGTACCGCGCGCCGCAGCAGGGGCGGCTCGATCTGCCCAGCGTCGCGCTGTCGCTGCTTGCGTTGCTGCCGGTGGTCTACGGCATCAAGCAGGTCGCGAAGGACGGGATCGGTGTCGGGGCCGTGCTGGCGCTCGTCGGCGGGCTGGCGTTCGCGCTGGGGTTCGTCCGGCGGCAACGGCGGCTGCGCCATCCGCTGATCGACCTCGGCCTGTTCGCCAGCCGGGCCTTCAGCGTCGCGCTCGTGGTGTTGCTGGTGGGGCTGGTCGGTGTCGGCGGCACGATGCTGCTGGTGACCCAGTACCTGCAGCTGGTGGCGGGCCTGTCGCCGCTGGAAGCCGGGCTGTGGATGGGGCCGCCGGCGCTTGCGATGCTGGTGGCCGGCATCACGGCGCCGCTGCTCGCGCGGCGCATCCGGCCGGGCCATGTGATGGCGGGGGCGCTGGGGTTGTCGGTCGTGGGCTATCTGGTGCTGAGCCAGCTCGATCGCACGCCGCATGGCGTCGCGTGGGTGACGGCCGCGTTCTCGCTCGTGTACCTCGGCCTGGGCACCATCGCCGCGTTGGGCACCGATCTGGTGGTGGGCGCTGCGCCGCCCGAGAAGGCCGGATCGGCCTCGGCCTTGTCCGAAACGGTGCAGGAGCTGGGCCTGGCCGTGGGCATCGCCACGCTGGGCAGCCTGACGACGGCGGTGTATCGCACGCGGATGGGCGAGCCGATCGGCGGCATGGCCATGGGGCTTCAGCGCGCGGTATCGGACAGCCTTGCAGGCGCTACAGCGGTCGCGCGCGAGTTGCCAGCCGGCGTGCTGGAGCAGGCACAAGCCGCCTTCCTCGCAGGACTGAATGCCGCCGCAGCCACCAGCGCTGTCAGCATCGCGGTCCTGGCGGTGCTGGCCGCCGTCACGCTGCGGCATGTCGGCGTGGCCGCCGACGACGGGCTCAGCGCCCGCGCATGAACAGCGAATCGAGCTCGCGGATCGACAGCTGGCGCCAGGTCGGCCGGCCGTGGTTGCACTGGTCGGAGCGCTCGGTTGCTTCCATCTGGCGCAGCAGGCCGTTCATCTCGTCGATGGTGAGCTTGCGGTTGGCACGCACCGCGCCGTGGCAGGCCATGGTCGACAGCAGTTCGTTCTGCGCGCGCTGCACCACGGTGCTCGCGTCGTGCTGGCCCAGCTCGGCGAGCACGCTGCGCGCCAGCTCCACCGGGTCGCCGTCGGCCAGCGTGCCGGGCACGGCGCGCACGGCCAGCGTGCGGGCCGAGAAGGGCGTGATCTCCAGCCCCAGCGTGGGCAGCACCTCGGCGCAGGCCTCGGCCGTGGCCACTTCCTGCGGCGTGGCGGCGAAGGTGGCCGGAATCAGCAGCGGCTGGCTCGTGATGGCCGCGCCGTCGAGCTGGGTCTTGAGCCGCTCGTAGACGATGCGCTCGTGCGCCGCGTGCATGTCGACGATCACGAGGCCCTGGCTGTTCTCGGCCAGGATGTAGATGCCCTGCAGCTGGGCCAGCGCGCGGCCCAGCGGCCAGGCGTCCTGGTTCATGACGGGCGCTGGCATGGGGGCCAGGGCCTCGCTGTCGGGCAGTCCGACCGGCGCGCGGAACGACATCGCCGGCGCTTCGGTCTGCCACTGCGACGGGGCCGTGACCGGCGCGTGCCCCTGTTCCTCGGTGCGCCGCGGCCACATGGCCTCGAAGTCGCCGGCACCGCGCTCGCGTGCCTGGAACGGGATCGCGGGCTGCGACCAGCTGGCGCTCGGCGGCAGCGGGGTCTGCTTGAAGAAGGGCTGCGGCGGCGCGTCGGCCGGTGCCAGCGCATCGCCGGCGCGCGGCGCGGCCAGCGCGTCCTCGATGGCGTGGCGCACCGCCTGGTGCACCTCGCGCCCGTCGCGAAAGCGCACCTCGATCTTGGTCGGGTGCACGTTGACGTCGACGCGCGCGGGATCGATCTCCAGGTACAGCACGTACACCGGCTGGCGCTGGCCGTGCAGCACGTCTTCGTAGGCGCTGCGCACCGCGTGCGACAGCACCTTGTCGCGCACGAAGCGGCCGTTGACGTAGAAGAACTGCTGGTCGTTGCGCGAGCGCGCCGCGTCGGGAATGCCGGCACGGCCGACCACGCGCACCGGGCCGCCTTCGCGCAGCACGGAGACGCTCTGCGACACGAAGTCGTCGCTCAGCGCATCGGCCAGCCGTTGCTCGGGCGTGGCGGCGGCGCGCCATTGTTCGATCAACTTGCCGTCGTGCCAGACCGAGAAGCCCACCTCGGGCCGCGCCAGCGCATGGCGGCGCACGGCCTCGATGCAGTGGGCCAGCTCGGTGGCGTCGGTCTTCAGGAACTTGCGCCGCGCGGGCGTGGCAAAGAACAGCTCACGCACCTCGACCGTGGTGCCCACCGAGCGCGCCACGGGCCGCAACTCGCCGGTGCCGCCGTCGAGCACGAAGGCGCTGTCGGCGCCGGTGAAGCGCGAGAGGATGCTGAGTTCGGCGATCGCGTTGATGGCCGCCAGCGCCTCGCCGCGAAAGCCCATGGTGCCGACCGTTTCGAGGTCGCTCAGGCTCGCGATCTTGCTGGTGGCGTGGCGGCGCAGCGCCACCGTGAGTTCCTCGCGGGGAATGCCCAGGCCGTCGTCTTCGACCGAGATCAGCCGCACGCCGCCCGAGGCCAGCCGCACGGTGATCTGGCGCGCGCCGGCGTCCAGCGCGTTGTCGAGCAGTTCGCGCACCACCGAGGCGGGACGCTCGACCATTTCACCGGCGGCGATCTGGCTGATCAGCTCGTCGGGGAGTTCACGGATCGGGCGGCGTTCGGCGGGGGGGAGGGAGGAGGGTAGGGCACTCACCGGAAACATTCTAAAAGCGGCGCCCGAGCAGGGCGTTTGGCGGTGTATTTGGCGCGCTTATACCGATCCTCAACCGATCTCATTGGCTTTGGCGAAGGCGAAAACCTAAGCTCCCCTTCGCCAACGTATTCGCACAACAAGAACGCACCGGAGACACCCGATACACCGCCATGGCCCACCGCCATGCCGCGCAGGGGGCCGCCGCGCGCGTTCGCCGACCACCCTGAAAGCCGACGCCATGACGACACCCCGCCCCCTGCGCTCCGCCGCCTGGTTCAACAACCCCGAACACAGCGAACTCTCGGTCCTGCACCTGGCCTGGTTCCTGAACTACGGCCTCACCCGCGAAGAGCTGCAATCGGGCAAGCCGATCATCGGCATCGCGCAAAGCGGCTCCGACCTCACGCCCTGCAACCGCCACCACCGCGAGCTGTCGCTGCGGGTGCGCGAAGGCATCCGCGAGATGGGCGGCATCGCGATGGAGTTCCCGATGCACCCGATCCAGGAGAACGGCCGCCGCCCCACCGCCGCGCTCGACCGCAACCTGGCCTACCTGGGGCTCGTCGAGATCCTCACCGGCTACCCGATCGACGGCGTGGTGCTGACCACCGGCTGCGACAAGACCACGCCTGCCGCGCTGATGGCCGCGGCCACCGCCAACATCCCCGCCATCGTGCTGTCGGGCGGTCCCATGCTCAACGGCTGGCACGAAGGCCAGCGCACCGGCACCGGCACCACGCTGTTCAAGGCGCGCGAGCTGTTCGCCAAGGGCAGCATCGACTTCCCTGGCTACATCGACCTCGTGGGCTCCACCGTGCCCTCGGCCGGCCATTGCAACGTGATGGGCACGGCCTCGACCATGAACGCGCTGGCCGAAGCACTGGGCATGAGCCTGCCCGGCTGCGCGGCCATTCCCGCGCCGTACCGCGAGCGCGGCCAGATGGCCTACGAAACGGGCCGGCGCATCGTCGACATGGTGCGCGAAGACCTCAAGCCCTCTGACATCCTCACGCGCTCGGCCTTCGAGAACGCGATCGTCGTCAACTCGGCCATCGGCGGCTCGACCAACGCGCCGATCCACCTCATCGCCATCGCCAAGCACGCGGGCGTCGAACTCAACATCCAGGACTGGGAAACGGTCGGCCTCGACGTGCCGCTGCTGCTCGACATGCAGCCCGCCGGCAAGTACCTCGGCGAGGAGTTCTACCGCGCAGGCGGCGTGCCCGCGGTGGTGGCCGAGCTGCATCGCCATGGCCTGATCCGCACCGACGCGCGCACCGTCAACGGCCACACCTTGGCCGCCAACTGCGCCGACGCACCGGTGAAAGACGCCGACGTGATCCGCCCCTTCGACCAGCCGCTGCGCGAGAACGCCGGCTTCCTCGTGATGTCGGGCAACCTCTTCGACAGCGCGATCATGAAGACCAGCGTGATCTCCGACGAGTTTCGCGCGCGCTACCTCAGCAAGGCCGGCGACCTCGACGCCTTCGTGGGCCGCGCCATCGTGTTCGACGGCCCCGAAGATTTCGAAGCCCGCATCGAAGACCCGTCGCTGGACATCGACGCGAGCTGCATCCTGTTCATGCGCGGCGTCGGCCCCATCGGGCACCCGGGCTCGTCGGAAGTGGTCAACATGCGCGCGCCCTCGCACCTGCTCAAGAGCGGCGTGTCGGCCTTGCCCTGCATCGGAGACGGCCGGCAGTCGGGCACTTCGGGCTCGCCGTCGATCCTCAACGCCTCGCCTGAAGCCGCCGCAGGCGCGGGCCTGGCATTGCTGCAGACCGGCGACAAGGTGCGCGTGGATCTGAAGGAACGCACCGTCAACATGCTCGTCGACGACGCCGTGCTGCAAGCGCGCGCCCGCGACCTCGAGGCGAAGGGCGGCTACCCGATTCCCGCGAGCCAGACGCCATGGCAGGAGATTCAGCGCGCGATGGTGGACACGCTGTCCGAAGGCATGGTGCTGAAGCCGGCGACCAAGTACCAGCGCGTGGCGCAGACGGCGGGGATTCCGCGTCGGAATCACTGAGGACTGCTGTTCAGGGCGACGCTCCCGCCGACGGGGAGCCTTGCTCCGCGAATGTCCCCCGGCCTGCGGGCTTCCGCCCCTCCCCCTTGGTTTCGCTGCGCAAGGCACCCCATCGACGTGAGCGTGTTCAGAGCACGTGTGGATCAGCCCGCACAACGACCGCGCCCATCGTGCTCAGGACACTGGGTGCTTCCCGCAGCGAAATCAAGGAGGAGGGGCGAAGCCCCGGGGGACATTCGCGGAGGGAAGTACCCGGTGGCCTGTGCACACGCCCTGAATGAACCCGCCCCCGCACCCAGAATTTTTTAAATCAGAAGAAGGAGTCAGACATGAAGTGGATGAGCGTTCAAACGCCGCAGGGCCCCCGCATGGGCTACATCAAGGACGGCGCACTGCAGCCCGTCGATGCGGCCCGCATGCAGGACATCGTCGAAGGCAAAGCCTGGCGAGATGAAGGTCGGCCAATCCCGCTCGCCGACGTCAAGCCCACGCTGCCGTTCGCACCGAGAAACATCATCTGCATCGGCGCCAACTACCGCGACCACTGCATCGAGACCGGCCTGGCGATCCCCGAGAAGCCCGTCGTGTTCGCCAAGTTCAGCAACACGCTGGCCGCTGACGGCGACGCGATCACCTGGCCCGAAGGCTTCACCGAGAAGGTCGACTGGGAAGCCGAACTCGGCGTCGTCATCGGCAAGCGTGCACAGGGCGTGAGCGAAGCGGATGCGCTCTCGCATGTGTTCGGCTACGTCGCCGCCAACGACGTGAGCGCGCGCGACGTGCAGCTGGGTGAGGCCCAATGGGTGCGCGGCAAGTCGCTCGACGGCTTCTGCCCGCTCGCGCCCACCGTCGTCACGCGCGACGAAGTGGTCGACGTGCAATCGCTGGGCATCCGCTGCCTCGTCAACGGCGAGGCCGTGCAGTCGTCCAACACCAGCGAAATGATCTTCTCGGTCGCGTTCCTCGTCGCGTACCTCTCGCGCGCCATCACGCTGGAGCCCGGCGACCTGATCCTCACTGGCACGCCCGCCGGCGTCGGCCTGGGCCTGAAGCCGCCACGCTTCCTCAAGCGCGGCGACGTGGTCTCGGTCGAGATCGATGGGCTGGGTTCGGTGACGAACCCGGTCCACGGCGCGGTCGCAAGGGGCTAGCCTCGGCGCCTTTCAGACAGACATACCTATTCAGGAGACAACAACAATGACAACCACGAGTCCCTACGGCGAGCTGGTCACAGGCGCCATCCACAAGGCGCGCTGGCGCCTGCTGCCCATGCTGATCGTCATGTACATCATGTCGATCCTCGACCGCGTGAACGTCGGCTTCGCCAAGCAGGCGCTGCAGATCGACACCGGCCTGAGCAACAGCGCCTTCGCGCTCGGCGCCGGCATCTTCTTCGTGAGCTACGCGATCTTCGAAGTGCCAAGCAACGTGATTTTGTCGCGCGTCGGCCCGCGCATCTGGCTGTGCCGGATCATGGTCACCTGGGGGCTCGTGGCCTCGGCCATGATGTTCGCGACCACCGAGACCTCCTTCTACGTGCTGCGCTTCCTGCTCGGCATCGCGGAGGCGGGCTTCTACCCCGGCGTGCTGCTCACGCTGACCTACTGGTTCCCCGCCAAGGTGCGTGCGCAGGCCAACGGCATCCTGCTGTTCGGCTTTGCGGGCGCGCTCGTCATCGGCGGGCCGATCTCCGGTGCGCTGCTCGACATGAACGGCATCGGCGGCCTCAAGGGCTGGGAGTGGATGTTCCTCATCGAGGGCCTGATGGCCGTGGTGGTGGGCATCGTGGCCTTCTTCGTCATCGTCGACCGGCCGCACAACGCGCCCTGGCTCACGAGCGCGCAGCAGAACGCGCTGCAGGCCGTGCTCGACCAGGAAGCGGCGGAGAAGTCGGCCGACAGCCCGCAGACCGTGTGGCAGACGCTGTGCAATCCGCGCGTCATGTTCTTCGCGCTGAACTTCTTCATCGTGCAGATCGCCGCCTACGGCCTCATCTTCTATCTCCCGACCCAGGTGGGACAGATCCTGGGCCAGAAGATCGGCCTCTTGGTCGGCTTCGTCACCAGCATCCCGTGGCTGCTGGCGCTGTTCGTCGTGTACTTCGTCACGCGCTGGTCCGACCGCCACCACGACCGCCGCCGCGTCACCGTGGCCACGCTGTACACGATCTTCGGCGTGTGCGTGTGCCTGTCGGCGCATGGCTCGCCGATCTTCGCGATCGCGGCGCTGTCGATCGGCGCATCGACCTACCTGTCGGGCACGCCGATCTTCTATGCCTTCCTGTCGGAGCGGCTGTCGGGCCTGGGCATTGCCACGGGCATCGCGCTGGTCAACTCCATCGGCAACCTGGGCGGCTTCGTGGCGCCCAACTTGCGGACCTACGTGGAGCAGAACCACGGCGGCTCGGCCGCGGGGCTGTACACGCTGGGCAGCGCGGCGCTGCTGGCCGCGTTGATGCTCGCGCTCATGCCCAAGGGCTGGCGCGTGGCGAAGAAGAGTGGGGCTGCGGCGGCGCCGGCGGCCGTGCTCGACGGCCGGGCACGCGCCTAGTCGTTCAGAAGGCCTGTCGCCAGACGCGCGACAGGGCCTGCCATGCGCAGTCCACCTCCGGCCGCTTGAGCGCGCCGGCCAGGCAGACAAAGCGCAGGTCGCAGCCGATGCTCACGCGGTCGGCAATGACCAGGCCGTCGCGCTGGCTGGCCTGCAGCGCCAGCGCATCGCGCGCCAGCGAAATGCCCACGCCGGCGCGCACCAGCGCCAGCATCGACATCTCTTGGTCGGCTTGCGCGGCCTTCTTCAGCACCAGCTTGTGGGCCTGCAGCACCGGCGCCAGCAGCCGCGAATGCGAGGAGGTTGCCGGTGCCAGCACCCACGGCAGGTACGCCAGCTCGGGCCAGTCGCGGCCCAGCACCTGCGGCGCCCAGCCGCTCGGGCCGATCACCTGGTAGTTGAAGCGCGCCAGCACCTGCGAATGGAACAGCTCGCCGTCGTGGCGCCGTGAGGCGGCGCTGGCCTGCGGCAGGTCGGTGGCCTCGGGGTCGCCGAGGTAGAAGCCGATGTCCAGTTCCTTGTTCAGCAGTTGGGCGAGCACGTCGCCGCTCGTGCCCTGGTGCAGCTCGGTCTCGAGCTCGGGCGCCAGTGCCACCAGTTCGGTGAGGAAGGGGCTGAGCCGCGTGAAGTCGGGGTCGAGGATGGTGCCGATGCGCAGCGAGCCGCGCACGCCGCCCTTGAGCCGCTCGGCAGCCACCGCGAAATCGTTCAGGCTCTCGAGCGCATGTTCGGCATGGTTGAGCAGCGCCGCGCCGTCGCGCGTGAGCAGCAGGCCGGTGGGCGTGCGCTGGAACAGCTCCAGCTCGACCAGCGCGCCCAGTTCCTTGAGCTGCAGGCTCACGGCCGGTTGCGTGAGGAACAGGCG
The DNA here is from genome assembly GCF_001591345.1 of Variovorax boronicumulans NBRC 103145. Classification (GTDB taxonomy): domain Bacteria; phylum Pseudomonadota; class Gammaproteobacteria; order Burkholderiales; family Burkholderiaceae_C; genus Variovorax; species Variovorax boronicumulans. The sequence continues at coordinate 26,358 of NZ_BCUS01000074.1, forward strand.
CTGCGCGCCGCGCGACACCGAGCCCTCGCGGGCCACGGCCACGAAGGCCTGCAGGAGCCGGGGCTCGATCTTCTTCATGCCGCGCCGGGGAAAGGCTGCAGCTGCTTGTACATGACGAAGGCGTCCACGAAGCCCAGCTGCGGATGCCTGAATGCGCCCGGCAGCGTGCCGACGATGGCGAAGCCCATGTGCTGCCACAGCCGCACCGCGCGCTCGTTGGTGGAGACGACGAAGTTGAACTGCATCGCCAGGAAGCCCATGCGCAGGGCCTGCTGCTGCGAGTGTTCGCACAGCGCCGAGGCCACGCCCAGGCCGCGCGCCGCCTCGGACACCACATACCCGCAGTTGCTCACGTGCGCGCCCTGGCCGGGCTGGTTGGGGCGGATCACATAGGTGCCGAGCACGGCGCCTTCATCGTTGCAGGCCACGAAGGTCAGCGTGGGCACCTTCATCCACGAATGGCGGGCCTGTTCTTCCGTCACATCGGGCGGGTAGGTGTAGGTGTCGCCGCGGCGGAACGTCGGTTCGAGAACGGCCCAGAGGGCGGGCCAGTCGGCATCGAGGGCTTCGCGGATCTGGATCATGGGGTGATTCGGAAAAGGTGCGACATGCCAACAAGGATAATCCGCGCCCATGGAAATCATCAGCTTTCTCGTCGACTTCATCCTTCACGTCGACAAACACCTCGAGGCCTTCGTGGTCGCCTACGGCCCCTGGGTCTATGCGCTGCTGTTCCTGATCGTGTTCGTCGAGACCGGCGCGGTGGTCATGCCGTTCCTGCCGGGCGACTCGCTGCTGTTCATCGTCGGCGCGCTGTGCGGCGTGGGGCTCATGAGTTTTCCGCTGGCCTGCGGCATCCTGATCGCGGCGGCCATCCTGGGCGACCAGTGCAACTACTCGATCGGGCGCTACTTCGGGCCCAAGGTGTTCCAGTGGGAGAACTCTCGCTTTTTCAACCGCAAGGCCTTCGACCAGGCCCACAGCTTCTACGAACGCTACGGCGGCATCACCATCGTGCTGGCGCGCTTCATGCCGTTCATTCGCACCTTCGCGCCCTTCGTGGCCGGCGTGGCCGAGATGAACCGCGCGAAGTTCACGGCCTACAACGTGGGCGGTGCGCTCATCTGGGTGCTGGGCATCGCCACCGCGGGCTACTTCTTCGGCAACCTGCCGTTCGTGCGCCAGCACCTGGACAAGATCATCTGGGCGCTGATCTTCGTGCCCGGCCTGCTGGCGATCTTCGGTGCGTGGCGCGCCTCGAAGGCCGAGAAGGCGCGGGCGGCGGCATCGCAGGCCTGAGCGGCTCTCGGCCCGCCCCAGAAAAAAACGCGCCGGAGGGCGCGTTTTTTCGTTGAGGGTTGGAAGGATCAATCAGTAGCGCGGCCCGTTGTCCGGGTAGTAGCCACTGCCGCGCGGGTAGCGTTGCTGGTTGTAGTAGTTGCGCTCGTCGACGTTGCGGCCCACCTGGTTGCCGATGATGCCGCCGATGGCCGCGCCGCCGAGCGTGCTGCCCGTGTTGCCGCCGATCGCATGGCCCACCGCCGCGCCGCCGAGTGCGCCAATGCCGGTGCCGAGGTTCTGGTTCGGACCGCTCGCACAACCTGCCAGCGTCATGACCGAAGTGGCAGCTGCAGCGGCGATCCAGAGACGTGTCTTCAACATGAGGTCCACCTTTCGAGAGTGATGGCTCATCATGGTCAAAAGTATGCATTTCGCGGTGTAGGAGCCTGCCGCGCTTGCCTGTGCGCAGGGGCGCGTGTTGCGGAACGCAACGCCTGAAAGCGGGTGTGGCTACGTGGTGCTACGGGGTTCGCGGCTTCGGCGCCTTCTTCTTCGGGGCTTCCAGCGCACCCGACGACGCGGCCCGCAGGATGCGGCGGAAGGTGGGGCATTCCATGTGGCTGGGCGCGGGGCAGACCGCCGCGTGCCGCAGGCCGTCGCGCATCGCCGTGAGCTGGCGGATCGTGCGGTCCAGGTCCCGCGCCTTGTCCGCGAGCACCTGCCGGTCGATGCGCGGCTTGCCTTCGGGCGAGAACATGTGGCCGATTTCCTCCAGCGAGAAACCGGCGGCGCGCCCCAGCGCGATGAGCGCCAGCCGCTCCAGCACCTCGGGCGCGAACACGCGGCGCAGGCCGTGCCGGCCGGTCGAGGCGATCAGCCCTTTTTCTTCATAGAAGCGCAGCGTCGAGGCGGGAACGCCGGCGCGTTGTGCCACTTCCGAAATGTCCATGTGCCGGCCCCCTCTTGACTTCAAGTCGACTTGAATTGGCACAGTCTAGCTCTCGCCGCTTGAAGGCACCTGAAGGAAAACGATCATGGACGACACATCCCCCGCCAATGCCGAGCAGGCCGCCTTGTGGAACGGCCACGCCGGCAGCGCCTGGGTCCGGACGCAAGCCGTGCTCGACGCGATGTTCCAGCCGCTCGAAGCGCGGCTGAGCGACGCGGTGCGCGCCGTGGGCGCCCGCCGCGTGCTCGACGTGGGTTGCGGCACCGGCCGCACGACGCTCGCCGTGGCGCGGCAACTCGGCCCGACCGGCCAATGCCTTGGCGTCGACATCTCGGTACCGATGATCGAGGCGGCGAAGGCCCGCGCCGCGCGCGAGGTGCTCCCATCGGCCCGCTTCGTCTGCGCCGATGTGCAGGGCCACGCCTTCGAGCCGGCCGCGTTCGATACGGTCATCTCGCGCCTGGGCGTGATGTTCTTCGACGACCCGGTGCGGGCCTTCGCGAACCTGCGGCACGCGGCGACCGACGGCGCGGCCCTGCGCTGCATTGCCTGGCGCGGCGGGGCCGACAACCCGTTCATGACCACGGCCGAACGTGCCGCCGCGCCGCTGCTGCCCGGTCTGCCGCCGCGCCAGCCGAACGCACCGGGCCAGTTCGCGTTCGCCGACCGCGTGCGGGTCGCGGGCATCCTCGCGGCGAGCGGATGGGGCGAGGTCGACATCCAGCCCTTCGAGGTCGAATGCGCGTTCCCCGCGACGGCGCTGGCCGACTACTTCACGCGGCTCGGGCCGGTCGGCCTCGTCCTGCAGGAGGTGGATGCCGCAACGCGCGCGCAGGTCATCGAGACGCTGCACGCCGCCTTCGCGCCCTATGTGCAGGGCGACGACGTGCGCTTTGTCGCGGCCTGCTGGATGATCGCGGCGCGCGCGCCGGTGCGGGAGCGCGGCCATGTCTGAGGCCGTCGAATGCGCGCTGCGCACGCTGTGGATCGGCGCCGGCGCGACCGTGGTGATGGACCTGTGGGCCGTGCTGCGCCAGCGCCTGTTCGGCATTCCCTCGCTGGACTACGCCCTCGTGGGCCGCTGGCTCGTGCACCTGACGCGCGGGCGCTTCTTTCACGACCCCATCGGCAAGTCGCCGCGCGTGGCGGGCGAGGGCGCCATCGGCTGGACCGCGCACTACCTGCTCGGCATCGCGTTCGCGGCCGTGCTGCTCGCAGGCTGGGGGCTGGCGTGGGCGCGCCAGCCGACGCTGGTGCCTGCGTTGATCGTCGGCGTCGGCACCGTGCTCGTGCCGTTCTGCGTGATGCAGCCTGCGATGGGGGCGGGCTTTGCGGCGCGGCGCACGCCGCGCCCGGCGATGGCGCGGTTCCAGAGCGTGGTGACGCACAGCGTCTTCGGCGTCGGCCTTTATCTGGCCGCGTGGGTTGCCCGCGTGGCGGGCTTCTAGCCTAGAGCTGGCGGCTGCGCGCGAGCGGCGGGTTCTGCGCGAAGTAGCGCTGGATGCCGCGCATCAGCGCGTCGGCCAGGTTCTCCTGGTAGTCGGCGCGGCGCAGGTTGGCTTCTTCCTCGGGGTTGCTGATGAAGGCCGTTTCGACCAGCACGCTCGGGATGTCGGGCGCCTTCAGCACCGCGAAGCCGGCCTGCTCGACCTGTGCCTTGTGCAGCCGCGCGCCGATGCCCTTGATCTCGCCGAGCATCGCGCCGCCGAGCTTCAGGCTGTCGTTGATCTGCGCGGTGGTGCTCATGTCGAGCAGCGCGCGTTGCACCTGGGCCTCGTGGTTGCCCACGTTCACGCCGCCGACCTTGTCGGCGTCGTTTTCCTTGTTGGCCAGCCAGCGCGCGGCGCTGCTGGAGGCGCCGCTCTGGCTCAGCGCGAACACGCTGGCGCCGCGCGCGGCGGGCGTGGTGAAGGCGTCGGCGTGGATGCTCACGAACAGGTCGGCCTGCACGCGCCGCGCCTTCTGCACGCGCACGCCCAGCGGCACGAAGAAGTCGGCGTCGCGCGTGAGAAAGGCGCGCATCGGGCTGCCGTTGACGCTGGCCGCGTTGATGCGGTCGCGCAGGCGGTGCGCCACCTGCAGCACGATGTCTTTCTCGCGCGTGCCGTTCGGGCCGATGGCGCCGGGGTCTTCGCCGCCGTGGCCGGGGTCGAGCGCCACGATGATGATGCGGTCTGTGCGGCTGGCCGTGGCGCGCGGCGG
>NZ_BCUS01000075.1 GCF_001591345.1 Variovorax boronicumulans NBRC 103145
CCAGAACTTTCATGGCTGTTCCTCTTGATGACAAAAATGGGGAAAGGGGTTACTCGAGCTTGGCGCCCGACTGCTTGATCAGGCGCTCCCACACGGGGCGCTCCTGCTTCCAGGCCGCGGCAAAGAGCTCGGGCGAGCTGTCCTTGATCTCGAAGCCCATGGCCGCCACGCGCTCGCGCACGTCGGGCTGCTGCGTGGCCTTGCGCACTTCGTCGGCGATGCGGTCCACGATGGCCTTGGGCGTCTTGGCGGGCGCTGCAATGGCGAGCCAGCCGGTCACGCGGTAGGCCTCGTCCTTCAGGCCTTGCTCGGCCAGCGTGGGCACGTTGGGCAGCGTGCTCATGCGGCGCTCGCCGGTCACGCCGACGGCCTTGAGCTTGCCCGCGTCGATGTGCGGCTTGGCCGCGAGCGCACTCGCGTAGGCCATCTGGATCTGGCCGCCGATCAGGTCTTGCACCATCGGTGCCTCGCCCTTGTAGGCAACGTGGTTCATGTCGGCCTGCTGCGTGAGGCTCATGTGCGCGCCGGCCAGGTGCGGGTAGGCGCCCACGCCGTACGAACCGTAGGCGACCTTGCCCTTGTTCGCGGCCACGTACTTCAGCAGCTCGGGGCCGGTCTTGGCGGGCACGCTCGGGTGCACCACCAGCACCAGCGGCGCCATCGCGATCTGGTAGACCAGCGTGAGGTCGCGCTGCGTGTCGTAGGGCAGCTTGTCGTACAAGAACTCGTTGGTCATGAGCGAGTTGCTCAGCGACAGCACGATGGTGTAGCCGTCGGGCGCGGCCTTGGCGACCGTGTCGGTGCCGATGATGCCGGCCGCGCCGGGCTTGTTGTCCACCACGATGGGCTGGCCCATGCTGGCCGCCATCTTCTGGCCCAGCACGCGCGCCAGCACGTCGGTCGCACCGCCGGCCTGGAAAGGCACGACGAGGCGGATCGGCTTGTTCGGGTAGGGCGCCTGCGCATGCGCGGGGGCCAGCGCGAACAGCGCGGCGGTCGAGGCGGCAGCGCACAGCAGCGCGCGACGGGTCGAGGGTTGATGGGTCATGGTTTGTCTCCCGTTCGGTTTCAGAAAATCGTGTCGAAGAAGCAGCGTGTTCACTTCAGCGCGATGCGCGTCTTGAAGGGCAGGGGCTCCAGGGCCTTGTGCAGCCGCTCCTGCAGTGCAGCGGCTTGTGCGCCCACCGCGGTGGCGTCGATCTGCACATGCACGAGGCTTTCGCCTTCGGCGCTCACTGCCGGCCGGGCCGCATCACCCACGCCGAGCGCGGCGCAGACCTCGGCGACCGTGGCCGCCACCACCTGCCGCGCTGCCATGGCGCGCAGCTCGGGCTTGTAGATCTTGCCGACGTTGGTCATCGGCATCGTGGCGATCACCGACACCCACTTGGGACGCGCGGGCGCTTCGTCGACACGCGCGGAGGTGAAGGCCAGCAGCTCGTCCTCGGTGGCCGAGGCGCCGGGCACCAGCGTCGCGAAGATCACGGGCAGCTCGCCCGCGTAGGCGTCGGGGGCGCCGACGGCGGCGCACAGCTGCACGGCCGGGTGCGCGCCCAGCGCGTCCTCGATGGTCTTGGGGTCGATGTTGTGGCCGCTGCGGATGATCAGGTCCTTCGAGCGGCCAGTGAGGTGCAGCCGCTCCTCGGCGTCCATCCAGCCCAGGTCGCCGGTCGCGAGCCAGCCGTCGGCGGTGAAGGCCTTGGCGTTGTCGGCCGGATCGACGAAACCCGAGAACACGTTGGGCGACTTGAACAGCACCATGCCGGTCTCGCCCTGCGCCACTTCGCGGTCGCTGGCGTTGCCGTTCTCGTCCAGCGCCACGATGCGCACCTGCGCGTAGGGCAAGCGAAAGCCGACGCAGCCCGCAGGCCCGTTCACGCCGGGCGGCGTGATGGTCGAGATGCCGGCCATCTCGGTCATGCCCAGGCTCTCGTGCACGTGCAGGCCGAACAGGCGCTCGAAGCGCGCGGCCAGCTCGGGCGCGAGCACGGCGGCGCCGGTGCGGCAGTAGGTGATGGAGGAGATGTCGGCGCCGTCCAGCGGCACGTTGGCCAGCGCGGCGAGCACCGTGGGCACGGCGGACAGCGAGGTCGGGCGGTACTTTTCGACCAGCTTCCAGTAGTTGGCCAGCACCTCCTTGTTGCGCAGCAGCGAGGGCGTCGGAATGATCACCTCCACGCCCGCCGACAGCGACGAGAGCGAGGCCGGCAGCACGCCCGCCACATGGAACAGCGGGTAGCCGTTGATCGAGATGCCCTGTTCGTTCATGCCCGCCAGCTGCACGCTGGTCCAGGCGGTGAACACCTGCGCACCGTGGCTGTGTCGCGCGAGCTTGGGCGCGCCCGTGGTGCCGCCGGTGTGGAAGTAGGCGGCGATGTCGGTGGGCGCGATGTCGCGGCCGCTCACGAGGCGGTCGCTCGGTTGCGCGGCGCGCAGCACGTCGAACTCGGCCACGCCTTCGGGCAACGCACCCGCAGAACCCGGTGCCTCGTCGTGCGGCGCCACGCGCAGCACGGTGGTGAGCGTGGGCACCTGGCCGCGCAGGCGCATCGCCTTCGACCACATGCCCGATTCGCTGTCCGAGCCGTAGGCGATGAGCACCTTGGCGCGGCCTGCGGTCATCAGCGCGACCAGCTTCTCGTCGGTGAGCAGCGGGTTCAGCGGCTGCACGATGCCGGCCGCCTCGCCGCCCCAGAGCGCCAGGTGGTACTCGAGGCAGCCGGGCAGCAGCACCGCCACTGCATCGTCAGGCCCCACGCCCAGCGTGTGCAGCAGGTTGGCCGTCTGGTGGATGCCCGCGAGCAGCTGCGCATACGACCAGCGGATGGGTTCATCCGCCGGGTTGCCGCTGCGCAGGAAGGTCAGCGCGGTCTTGTTGCCGAAGGCTGCGCCGGAATTGCGGAAGAGCTCGTAGGTGCTGCGCACCGTGAGCGCTTCTTCGAGCGGCGTTTCTTCCAGCCGCCGGATGTCGGCGAGACCGCGCACCGGGAACAGGGGGCGGAACGGCGCGCCGGCCGTTCCCGTGGGGTTGTTCTTGTCGTTGCCTGTTGTCATGTTGTCTCCTTGAGGGGTCTTGCCGGCTGCGGACGGAGGCCGTGTCTTACTGGTTCGTGATCTTGTTGTCGCGAATGACCTTGCCCCAGCGCTCGAAGTCCTGGCGCATGCGCGTGGCGGTCTGTTCCGGCGTGCCGTAGGCCGCGAAGGAGCCCACGCTCTGCAGCTTCTCGCCGACTTCCTTGTCGGCCAGCGCCTTCTTCAGCTCGGCGCTCATGCGCTCCACCACGTCCTTCGGCGTGCCGGCCGGGGCCAGCAGCCCGCCCCAGGAGGTGGCGTCGAAGCCGGGGAAGCCCTGCTCGGCCACGGTCTTCACGTCGGGCAGCAGGCTCACGCGCTTGCCGGAGCCCACGGCGATCGGGCGCAGCGTGCCGGCGCGGATGTGCGGGATCACGGCGACGAGGTCGGAGAACATCGCCGGCACCTGGCCGCCGATGAGGTCGGTCACGGCCGGGGCGCTGCCGCGGTAGGGCACGTGCTGCATCTCGAACTTGCCGATGTTCTTCAGCTGCTCGGTCGTCAGGTGGCCGAAGCTGCCGGCGCCGGCGGTCGTGTAGTTGAGCTTGCCGCCGTCGGCCTTGGCCTTGGCGATCAGGTCCTGCAGGCCGTTCACGCCGGGCAGCGCCTTCGGGTTCACCACCATCACGATCGGCAGGTCGTACACCGTGCCCACGGGCGTGAAGTTCTTGAAGATGTCGTAGGGCACGGTGCCGTACAGGTGCGAGGCCAGCAGCGTCGGCGTGGCCAGCATCACGAAGGTGTAGCCGTCGGGTGCCGCCTTGGCCGCAAAGGCCGCGCCGATGGTGCCCGAGGCGCCGCTGCGGTTGTCGACCAGGATGTTCTGCTTGAGCGCGAGCGACATCTTCTGCGCCACGATGCGCGAGGCCACGTCGGTCGGGCCGCCGGGCGGGAAGGGCACGACCAGCGTGATCGGCTTGGTCGGCCAGGCCTGGGCGAAGGCGCTGCCTGCGAGAAGGGGAAGGGCCAGCGCGATCAGGGCGCGGCGCACGGGATTACGGGGGGAGCTAAGGAACGGAAAGGCCATGGACTTCTCTTCAGGGATGCGGGCGTTGTCTTCGCTGTGTGCGATCAGACGACGCCGTTCGTTTTCAGCGCTGCCAGCTTTTCATCCGACAGGCCGAGCAGGGACTTCAGCACGTCGTGCGTGCCTTCGCCCAAAGTGGGCGGCGCGCTGCGCACGGGCAGGCGCTCGCCATCGAAACGGTAGGGAGGCGCCAGCACATTGACTTCGCCGGCCACCGGGTGCGGCTGCTTGGTCACCAGGCCGGCGTCGGTCGCGCGCGGGGAGTTCAATGCCTCCAGCAGGCCCAGCACTTCGCCGCAGGGAATGCCCGAGGCGTTGAGTTTCTCGAGCAGCGCGGCGCGCGGGCGCTTCGCGAGCTCGGCGGTCAGCTCGGGCAGCAGCGCCGCGCGGTTGGCCGAGCGCAGGATGTTGGTCTTGAAGCGCTCGTCGGCCGCGAGGTCGGGGCGCTCGATCACCTCGGTGCAAAAGCGCATGAACTGGGCGTTGTTGCCCACGGTGATCACCAGCGGGCCGTCGGCCGCGTCGAACACGCCGTAGGGCACGATCGACGGGTGCGAGTTGCCATAACGCGGCGGGTCTTCGCCCATCAGCAGCGCTTCGAGGCCGTAGTAGGCGGTGATCATCAGGCCGCAGTCGAACAGCGCCATCTCGATGTGGCGGCCCGTGCCGGTCTTCTCGCGCTGGTAGAGCGCGGCCAGCACGGCCTGCGCCGAGTACATGCCGGTGAACAGGTCGACGGCGGCCACGCCGAACTTCAGCGGCGGCTGGTTGGCTTCGCCGTTCAGCGCCATCAGGCCGGCCTCGCCCTGCACCACGAGGTCGTAGCCGGGGCGCGCGGCCTCGGGGCCGGTGCGGTCGTAGCCCGAGATCGAGCAGTAGATGAGGCCCGGGTTCTCCTTGCGCAGCTGTTCGTAGCCCAGGCCCAGCTTGTCGATGCCGCCGAACTTGAAGTTCTGCAGCACCACGTCGCACTGCTTGGCGAGGTCGCGCGCGATCTGCTGGCCTTCGGGCGTCTGCAGGTCGAGCGTGACGGAGCGCTTGTTGCGGTTCACGCTGTTGAAGTAGGCGGTTTCGGTCTTGCCCACGCGCAGGCCCCAGTCGCGCGTGTCGTCGCCGCGGCCCGGGTGCTCGACCTTGATCACCTCGGCGCCCATGTCGGCCAGCACCATGCCGCACCACGGGCCGGCGAGGATGCGGGACAGATCGAGGACGCGCACGCCGGCGAGCGGCAGCGAGGAATTCAGCGAGGGCATGGGAACAACTCCAGGAAAACGAAAGACCCCCGCATCTGCATCGGCATGCACACGCGGGGAGGGGCTCAGCGCGTCAGGACGCGTCGGGCTGGGGTGCGTGGCGCAACGCGACGAAGTCGGCCTTGCGCTTGCCGAGGAAGGCGCCGATGCCTTCGGCGGCCTCGGCGTCGGCCTGCGACGCCACCATGTAGACCGCTTCGGCCTCGAGTTGTTCCTCGAGCGTTGCACGATGGGCTTGGCGGCACAGCGTCTTGATGCGTGCGCTCGCGCGCTGTGGGCCGTTGGCCACCTTGGCCGCGAGTGCGATGGCCTCGGCCAGCGCGCCGCCCTTGTCGGTCAGGCGGTTCACCGCGCCCATCGCGTGCAGGCGCTCGGCCGTGAGGCGGTCGCCGGTGAGGCACAGCTCAGTGAGCAGCTGGCGCGAGACGAACTCCGCGAGGAAGGCCGTGGCGCCGCCATCGGGCGTGAGGCCGACCTTGACATAGGCCACCGTGTAGAACGCATCGCGCGCCGACACCAGCATGTCGCAGGCCAGCGCCATCGACAGGCCCGCGCCGGCTGCGCCGCCTTCCACGGCCGCGATCACGGGCTTGCCGCAGTCGCGGATCGCGCGGATCAGGTCGTGCAGGCCTTCGAGCTTCTCGCGCCGTTCGGCCTCGGGCAGTTCGCGGCGCTTGGCCAGCAGGTTCAGGTCGCCGCCCGAGCAGAAGAAGTCGCCCGCGCCGGTGAAGACGATGGCGCCCACTTCGGGGTCGTTCTGCGCGTCGGTGAGCGCGGCAGAGAGCTCGGCGTACAGCGTCGGCGTGATCGCGTTGCGCGCGGCCGGGTTGCTGTTGGTCAGGATGCGGACCGAGCCTTCCTGCGAGATGAGGACGGTCTTGTCCGTCATGCTGCGACCTCTTTGCCCAGAGCGATGTAGCGCTGCAGGTGGTGGTCTTCGTCACCGAGCTGGTGGTCGATCATCACGAGGCGCTTGGCGTAGTGGGGCAGTGGCAGCTCCCAGGTCATGCCGATGCCGCCGTGCATCTGGATGCTTTCTTCCGCCACCAACGCGCCGATGCGGCCGATGCTGAACTTGGCGGCCGACAGCGCGCGCTCGCGCGCCACGCGGTCGCTGCCGTCGATGGCGGCGGCGGCGTTGATCACGGCCGAGCGGGCCTGTTCGATCTCGAGCAGCAGGTCGGCCATGCGATGTTGCAGGGCCTGGAAGCTGCCGATGAGAATGCCGAACTGCTTGCGCGTGCGCAGGTACTCGAGCGTGGCGGTCTTGGCGGCTTCCATCGCGCCCAGTGCTTCGGCGCACAGCGCGAGCACGCCGCGGCCGATGGCGCGCTCCAGCGTGGCGGCGCCCTGGCCTTCGGCACCCAGCAGCGCGTCGGCACCGAGCGTCACGCCGTCGAGCGTGAGTTCGGCCACGCGGCCGCCGTCGATGGCGGGGCAGCCGCGCACGGTGAGGCCGGCGGTCTTGGCAGGCACGAGGAAGAGCGAGATGCCGGCTTCGTCGTCCACATTGCCCGAGGTGCGGGCTGACACGAGGAACAGGTCAGCCTGCTCGCCTTGCGGCACCACGGCCTTGGCGCCCTTGAGCACCCAGCCGTCGCCGCCGCGCTCGGCCTTCGTGGCCACGCGCGTGCGTTCGTAGTGCGTGTCGGCTTCGTCGTGTGCAAAGGCTGCCACGGTCACGCCGTTGACGATGTCGCCGATCTTCTCTTTCTGCGCGTCGCTGCCGGCGGCGCTGATTGCCTCGCCGACCATCACGGCGCCCAGCAGCGGCTCGACCACGAGGCCGCGGCCCAGTGCTTCGAAGACCACGGCGATGTCGAAGCCGCTGCCGCCGAAGCCGCCGTCGGCCTCGCTGAACAGCGCGCCGATCACGCCGAGCTCGGCGAAGTTCTGGAAGATCTCCTTGCTGAAACCGTGCGCCGACTTCGCGATGCGGTCGCGCGCATCGAAGGCGTACTGCTCGGCGATGAAGCGGTTCAGGCTGTCGGCGAGCATGCGCCGGTCTTCGGTGTGTTCGAAGTTCATGTGCGTGTCTCCTTTACAGCCCGAGGATCATCTTGGAGATGATGTTCTTCTGGATTTCGTTCGAGCCGCCGAAGATCGACAGCTTGCGGTTGTTGAAGTAGCGCGAGGCGGCGGCCTTGGCGTAGGCCGGGCCGAAGGTCTCGCCGGTGAAGCCGTCCTGCAGCGCTTCGGCGACGAAGGGGCGGCCGTACACGCCCATGGCGCGGCGCGCGAGCGACGAAATCTCCTGGCGAATTTCCGTGCCGCGAATCTTCAGCATCGAGCTTTCCGCACCGGGCACACCGCCGCCGGCCACCGCCGCGATCACGCGCAGGTTGGTCGTCTTCATGTTCTCCAGGTCGATCTCGACACGCGCCAGGCGCGCCGCGAAGGCCGGGTCGTCCGCGAGCGGCTTGCCGTTCTTGGTCTGCGAGGCGGCGATGCCCTTGAGTTGCTCGAGCGCGGCCACCGAGAAGCCCACGCCCGCGATGTTGGTGCGCTCGTAGGTCAGCAGGTACTTGGCGCAGGTCCAGCCCTTGTTCTCTTCGCCCACGAGGTTCTCGGCGGGCACGCGCACGTCGGAGAAGAACACCTCGTTGACTTCATGCTCGCCGTCCAGCGTGATGATCGGGCGCACTTCCACGCCGGGCGAGGTCATGTCGACCAGCAGGAAGCTGATGCCTTCCTGCTTCTTCGCCTCGCGGTTGGTGCGCACCAGGCAGAAGATCATGTTGGCGTGCTGGCCCAGCGTGGTCCAGGTCTTCTGGCCGTTGACGATGTAGTGGTCGCCCTGCGCGTCGATGCCGCGCACGGCCGTGGTCTTCACCGCGGCCAGGTCGGAGCCCGCGCCGGGTTCGGAGTAACCCTGGCACCACCAGTCGGCGCCGCTCAGGATGCGCGGCAGCCAGTAGCTCTTTTGCGCTTCGTTGCCGTACTTGATGAGCACCGGGCCCAGCATGTTGACGCCGAAGGGCACGATGCGCGGCGCGAAGGCCAGGGCGCACTCGTTCTCGAAGATGAACTTCTCGACCGCCGTCCAGCCGGGTCCGCCGTACTGCTCGGGCCAGTGGTTGGCGAGCCAGCCGCGTTCGTTCAGGATGGCGTGCCATTCCTGCATGTCGGCCTTTTCCAGGATCTTGCCGCTGCGCACCTTGTCGGACAGCCGCGCGGGCAGCTTGTTCGCCAGGAAGGTGCGCACTTCGCTGCGGAAGGCTTCTTCTTCGGTCGTGAAGTTCAGGTCCATCGCGGACTCCTCAATGAATCAATAAATTTCGAACAGGCCGGCCGCACCCATGCCGCCAGCGATGCACATCGTGACCACGGCGTACTTGGCGCCGCGGCGCTTGCCTTCGAGCAGCACGTGGCCCGTGAGGCGCGCGCCGGTCATGCCGAAGGGGTGGCCGATGGAGATCGCGCCGCCGTTCACGTTCAGGCGTTCCGACGGAATGCCCAGCTTCTCCTGGCAGTAGATCGACTGCGAGGCGAAGGCTTCGTTGAGTTCCCACAGGTCGATGTCCTGCACCTTCAGGCCGTGGCGCGCGAGCAGCTTGGGCACGGCGAAGACCGGGCCGATGCCCATCTCGTCGGGCTCGCAGCCGGCCAGCGCCAGGCCGCGGAACGCGCCCAGCGGCTTCAGGTTGGCGCGCTCGGCGTCCTTGGCTTCCATCATCACGCAGGCCGAAGCACCGTCGGACAGCTGCGAGGCGTTGCCGGCGGTGATGAACTTGTCGTCGCCCATCACGGGCTTGAGCTTGGCCAGCGCCTCGTAGGTGGTGCCGCGGCGGTTGCAGTTGTCTTCGGTGGCGGTGACTTCGCGGTGGGTGACCTCCTTGGTCTCCTTGTCGGTCACGGCCATCGTGGTGGTGCAGGCCACGATCTCGTCCTTGTAGCGGCCGGCCAGCTGCGCTTCTTCGGTCTTGCGCTGGCTCTCGGCCGAGAAGCGGTCCTGCGCTTCGCGGCTGATGTTGTAGCGCTTGGCCACGATGTCGGCGGTGTCGATCATCGCCATGTAGAGCTCGGGCTTGTGCTCGACGATCCACGGGTCCAGGCTGAGGTCGCCGCCGTCGCCGGGGCTGCGGCCGCGGATCTGCGAGATGCTTTCCACGCCGCCCGCGATCATGGCCGGCGCGCCGTCCACCACGATGCGGCCGGCGGCCATGGCGATCGCCTGCAGGCCCGAGGCGCAGAAGCGGTTCACGGTGGTGCCGGCGATGCTGATCGGCAGGCCCGAGCGGATGATCGACTGGCGCGCGATGTTGCGGCCGGTGGTGCCTTCGGGGTAGCCGCAGCCGAGGATCGCGTCCTCGATCAGGGCCGGGTCCAGGCCCGAGCGCTCGACCGCGGCCTTCACCGCGAACGAGGCCAGCGTGGCGCCGGAGGTGATGTTGAATTCGCCGCGGTGCGCCTTGGTGAGCGGGGTGCGGGCGGTAGAAACGATGACGGCTTCACGCATGGGTTTGTCTCCTGGACGGTGGGCTCTAACGGTTACTCGGATTGATTCAGGCTGGCGAAATCGGCGCCGCGTTCGACCAGCTCCACGAGCAGCGGCGACGGCTTCCAGAAGATCGGGTCGGCCTTGGCGAACTCGCGGATGTCGGCGAGCACCTTGGGCAGGCCCACGGTGTCGGCGTACTTCATGGGGCCGCCGCGGTGGCGCGGGAAGCCGTAGCCATAGAGGAAGGTCACGTCCACGTCGAGCGGGCGCAGCGCGATGCGCTGGAGCACGACGTTGGCGCCTTCGTTGACCATGGCGGCCATGTAGCGGCGCATGATTTCTTCTTCGGTGAATTTGCGCGGCGTGATGCCGGCGCGCACGCGCTCGGCGTCGATGATGGCCAGCACCTCGGGGTCGGGCACGCCGGTGCGCGCGCCTTCGGGGTACAGGTAGTAGCCGCGCTGCGTCTTCTGGCCGAACCAGCCGCGCTCGCAGATGCGGTCGGCCACCTGCACGTAGCGCGCCTGCGGATCGCGCGTGGCGGCCTTGCGCTTGCGTGTGGCCCAGCCGATGTCGCCGCCGGCCAGGTCGGACACCTGGAACGGGCCCATCGGGTAGCCGAAGTTGCGCACGGCCGCGTCGATGTCGTAGGGCGAGGCGCCGTCTTCCATCATGTGGTCGGCGGCCTGGCGGTACACGGCCAGGATGCGGTTGCCGATGAAGCCGTCGCACACGCCGGCGCGCACGGGCACCTTCTTGAGTTTCTTGGCGAGTTCGAAGCCGGTGGCGACCACGTCGGCGCTCACCTTGGCGGGCACCACGATCTCCAGCAGCTTCATGATGTTGGCGGGCGAGAAGAAGTGCAGGCCCACCACGTCCTGCGGGCGCGAGATGCTGGCGGCGATCTCGTCGATGTCCAGGTACGAGGTGTTGGTGGCGAGCACGGCGCCCTTCTTGCACACGCGGTCGAGTTCGGCGAACACGGCCTTCTTGACGCCCATCTCCTCGAACACGGCCTCGACCACGATGTCGACATTCGCGAACGCGTCGTAGCTGGTCGAGCCCGAGAAGCGCGCCATCACGGCGGCCTTGGCCTCTTGTGTCATGCGGCCCTTGGCGATGAGGCCGTCGTACACCTTCTCGACGTGCGCACGGCCGCGCGCCAGGCTGGGCTCGTCGCGCTCGACCATGGTCACGGGCAGGCCCGCGTCGAGCATGGCCACGGCAATGCCCGCGCCCATGGTGCCGCCGCCGACGATGCCGGCCGAGGTGAGCGCGCGCGGGCTGGCCGAGCGGGTCTCGGGCGCCTTCAGCACTTCGCGCTCGGCGAAGAAGGCGTGGATCAGGCCGGCGCGCTGCGGGCTGTCGATGCACTGCAGGAACAGCTGGCGTTCGAGCGCCATGCCTTCGTCGAAGGGCAGCGTGAGCGCGCCTTCGACCGCTTCGACGATCTTCATCGGCGAGAACAGGCCGCGGCTCTTCTTGGCGGTGTCGGCGCGCGCGGCGTCGAGGGCGGCGCGGGCGGCTTCCTTGTCGGCCAGGCCGGCGGCTTCGCGCGTGCGGCGCACGGGGGCGTTGGCGGCGACCAGTTCCTGTGCGTAGGCGAGGCCTTCGGCGCGGGCGTCGGCTTCAGCGCCGAGGCGGTCGACGAGGCCGAGCGTCAGCGCTTCCTTGGCGCCCGCATGGCGGCCGCTGAGCATCAGTTCGAGCGCGGGCTTCACGCCGATGAGGCGCGGCGCGCGCTGCGTGCCGCCCGAGCCGGGCAGCAGGCCCAGCGCCACCTCGGGCAGGCCCAGCTTGGCGGTGGGCGCGGCGAGGCGGTAGTGCGCCGACAGCGCAATCTCCAGCCCGCCGCCGAGCGCGGCGCCGTGGATGGCGGCGACCACCGGCTTGGTGCAGTTCTCGATCTTCAGGCAGACCTCGGGCAGCGAGGGCTGCTGCGGCGCCTGGCCGAACTCGCGGATGTCCGCGCCGGCGATGAAGTTGCGGCCCGCGCCGACGATCAGCACCGCCTTGGCGCCGCTGTCGGCCTCGGCCGCATCGATGGCGGCGGCCAGGCCGCGGCGCACGTCCACGCCCAGGGCGTTGACGGGCGGGTTGTCGATGGTCACCACGCACACGTCGCCTTGACGCTGGAAGGTGACGGGACCGTTGGACGTGGAGGGGCTGGGAGTGGGGGTGGCCATGTGCGTGTCGCTTGTCTCTTGCTTGCGTGGCAGGCCCTCGTGAAGTCTCGAGGGGTCCGGGGCTCTGGGGAGCCCTGCATTCTTGGCCGGCATCGCTGCTTTGACAATTGCATAGGTGGTTGACAGACTGTCAAAGAATTTTTGACACAATCCGCCCATGGACCTGCAATCGCTCACCCTGCTGGTGGAAATCCTTGACGCGGGCAACCTGAGCGCGGCGGCGCGCCGGCTCAAGATGACCCGCGCGAACGTCAGCTACCACCTGAACCAGCTGGAGCGCTCGGTGGGCGCGCAGCTGATCCGGCGCACCACCCGGCGCGCCGAGCCCACCGAGATCGGGCTGCGGCTGTACCAGCACGGCGTGGCCATCCAGGGCGAGCTGCTGGCGGCGCGCGAGTCGGTCACCGCGCTGGGCGAGGGCCTGCAGGGCCGCGTGCGCCTGAGCGTGCCCAGCGGATACGGCCAGCTCGTGATGGCCGACTGGCTCATCGACTTCAAGCGCCAGTACCCCGGCATCGTGCTCGACGTGGTGTTCGAGAACCGCATCGAAGACCTGCTGCGCGACGAGGTCGACATCGCCATCCGCGTGATCCCCGAGCCGCCGCAGAACCTCGTGGCGCGCGAGATGGGCCCGGTGCGCTACGTGGCCTGCGCCACGCGCGCGTACGCCGAGCGCCACCCGCTGCCCGTGCAGCTGGACGCGCTGCGCGCCACGCCGGTGGTGACGGCCGCCGTCATCGGGCGGCAGCTGCGCATCTCGGCCTACCAGGGCGAGACGCGGCGCGAGGTGATCCTGGAGCCGACGCTGATCTCGGAGAACTTCCTGTTCCTGCGCCAGGCCATCCTCGCGGGCCTGGGCGTGGGCCTCGTGCCCGACTACGTGGTGCAGGAAGACGTGCGCCGCGGCGACGTGGTGACCACGCTGGACGACTGGCGCCTGTCGATCTTCGGCACCCAGATGTTCATGCTCTACATGCCGAACCGCCAGCACACGCGGGCGATCCGGACGTTCATCGATTTCATCCTGGCGCGGGTGCGGCCGGAAGAAGCCGAAGAAGCTCAGTCGCAGCGGTAGACGACTTCTCCTGCCGGCACGCCCTGCGCCGGCACCTCCGACAGCGTGCTGCTCAAAAAGCGCATCGGCGCGCCGAAGTTGCGGCAGTAGTTCTCGGCGTCCTGCGCCGTGGGCGACTTGAACACGCCGTCGGCCAGGAAGGTGACGCGCGGCGCGGGTCGCGAGACGCAGCCCGCGCCGATGAGCAGGGCCGGAACGAGGACGGAGACAGCAGCGAATCGGCGCATGGGGCAGGGCGGAGAGAAGAGGCCGCGACTGTAGCCGCTTGGCGGCGTCAGTCGGCCAGCCACACGCTGCCGTCCGCCGCCTCGCGCAGCGCCAGCGGCGTGAGGCGCGCACCGCGGCACGGGCCGCCCACGCAGCGCCCGGTATCGGGCTCGAAGATCGCGCCGTGCCGCGCGCACATCAGGTAGCGCCCGGAGCTTTCGAGGATCTGGCCTTCGAAATCGAGCGGGCCGCCGGCGTGCGGGCACTGGTTCAGGTAGCCGTGCACGGCGCCCTGCCAGCGCACCGCGAAGGCCGGCGCGCCGCCGGGCGCGGTGAACAGGGCCGCGAGGCCGCCGTCGGCGAGTTCGGTGGCGATGGGGTGGGCGGTCGGGGCGGGCGCGGTCATGGGGAGCGAGCCTACCAAGGTCCGCCACGGGGCTGGCGCCCGGGGGGAAACCTCCGTGGCATCACATGTTCCGGCTATGTCATCCGACCAATAGACGCAGGAGCGTGCCGTTTTCACAATGCATCCGCTCGCTTTCCTTCGTCCGTGCATCCTTGTGTCAAGGGGGATTCCCACCGATGAGCACGCTGAAACAGGGCTGGCGCGGGGCCGATGTCCGTCGCCTGCAGGAGGCCCTGAACCGCAAATTGCAGCCCAGCCCCGGCCTCGCGCCCGACGGCGACTACGGCCCCGTCACCCGGGCGGCCGTGCTGCGCTTGCAGGCCGCGCACTGGCTGTGCGAAGACGGCGAAGCCGGCCCCTGCACCCGCAACGTGGCCTTCGACCACGAAACCCACGCGCCGCTGCTGCACCCCGTGGCGCTGATCCCGCAACCGGCGCCCGCGCTGTGCTGGGCGGCCGCCACCGCGATGCTTACGCGCGCCACCGTGCAGACCGTGGTCGCGCGCACGCCCTCGGAGTTGATGGGCGCCGACGGCGCCTTGCGCCGCCGCGTGGACAGCGACCGCCATGCGCAGGGCAGCGACCCCGATGACGACGACAACCGCCGCTTCGCCGCTGCGCACGGCCTCACGCTGCGGACCCACGGCCCGTGGACCGTCGCCGCGCTGCGCACCGCGCTGCACGCCGGGCCGCTGATGTTCGACCTGCGCTGGGGCGCCAAGGGCGGCGCGCCCGCCGGCCAGCCGGGCCACATGGTCGTGCTCGCGGGCATCCGCGGCGACAACGACCCCGGCGGGGGCGGCACCACGCTGCGCCTGTTCGACCCCTGGCCGCCGGGCCGGGGCGCGCGCAGCTCGACCAGCCATGTGCGCTGGATGCAGGCCGTGGCGGACCGCATCTGCGGGGTGTTCCAGCGGTAGTGGCGCCTGGCTGCTGTGGCCATTGGCACCAGCGCATGAAAAAATCCTGACTTTCCGCGAACCGTTTTGGCGGGTGGCTGCCTCTTTCCATGCGGGAGGGGCGTTCTGCTCCCCCGCATTCACACGTCACGGATCGAAGGAAACCACCATGCTTTACGTCAAGAATGTTCCCGGCTGGGAACGCGCCCTGCGCATCGCCCTGGGCCTCGCCTTCGCCGCCATGAACTGGCCGGCGAATGCCCTGGCCGTCGCGGTCGGCCTCATGGGCGCGATGCTGGCCCTCACCGGACTCGTCGGTTTCTGCCCGATGTGCGCGATGGTCGGGCGCAAGCTCGACAAGGGCCGCTGACCCATGGCCACCGCAGCGATCGACCGCACCTGCCTGATCCTGGCCGCGCAGACCGGCGACCCCGTCGCCCTCGAAGGCCTGCTCGCCGCCTGCCAGACCGACGCGCGCCGCTACGCCCGCCGGCACTGCCAGGCCAGCGACGTGGACGACGCCGTGCAGGAATCGCTGCTCGTGGTCGCGCGCCGCGTGCGCGGGCTGCAGGCGGCCGCGGCGTTCTCGTCGTGGCTGTTCACCGTCATCCGGCGCGAATGCCTGCGCCTGCAGCGCGCGATGTTCCGCCACGACCCGCTCGACGAAGACACCGTCGAACGCCAGCTCGCGGCCCGCAGCGACCACGCGCTGCGCATCGACCTGGCCCATGCGCTCGAATCGCTGCCAGCGCACTACCGCGAGGTCGTGCTGCTGCGCGACTTCGAGGAACTCACCATCGCCGAGATCGCCGAGCGCCTGGGCGAGCCGCCGGGCGCCGTGAAGAGCCGGCTGCACCGGGCGCGCCTGCTGGTGCGCGAGTACCTGCTGGGGTAGCCCGGGGGTGCTCCGGTCGAGGGGCGATGCGACAATCTCGCCGCAATGACAGACACCCTCACGATCACCCGCCCAGACGACTGGCACCTGCACGTGCGCGATGGCGCCGCCCTCGAAGCCGTCGTGCCCCACAGCGCCCGCCAGTTCGGCCGCGCGCTGATCATGCCGAACCTGCGTCCGCCCGTGACCACCGCCGCCCAGGCCGTGGCCTACCGCGACCGCATCCGCGCCGCCGTGCCCGCGGGCACGTCCTTCGAGCCCGTGATGTCGCTCTACCTGACCGACAAGCTGCCGCCCGAAGAAATCGCGCTGGCCGCCGAAGCCGGCGTGCGCGCGCTCAAGCTCTACCCGGCCGGCGCCACCACCAACAGCGATGCCGGCGTGACCGACATCCGCAAGACCTACAAGACGCTCGAGGCCATGCAGAAGCACGGCCTGCTGCTGCTGGTGCACGGCGAAGTGACCGACCCCGCCATCGACCTGTTCGATCGCGAAGCCGTGTTCGTCGACCGCGTGATGATCCCGCTGCGCCGCGACTTCCCCGAACTCAAGGTGGTGTTCGAGCACCTGACCACCAAGGAAGGCGCCCACTACGTGCGCGACGCCGACCGCTTCACGGCCGCCACCATCACGGCACACCACCTGCTGTACAACCGCAACGCCATCTTCACCGGCGGCATCCGCCCGCACTACTACTGCCTGCCCGTGCTCAAGCGCGAGACGCACCGCGTGGCGCTGGTCGAGGCGGCTACCAGCGGCAGCGACCGCTTCTTCCTGGGCACCGACAGCGCGCCGCACCCCGCGCACCTGAAGGAACATGCACTGGGCTGCGCCGGCTGCTACACCGCGCTCACCGCCATCGAGCTGTACGCCGAGGCCTTCGACAGCGTGAACGCACTCGACAAGCTCGAAGGCTTCGCCAGCTTCCACGGCCCCGACTTCTACGACCTGCCGCGCCACACCGACACCATCACGCTGAAGCGCGAAACCTGGACCCTGCCCGAGACCGTGCCCTACGGCGAAGCCACGCTCAAGCCGCTGCGCGGCGGCGAGACCGTGCAATGGAAGCTCGCATGACGGCGCCGGTGCCCCTGTCGTCGCTGCGCGTGATGCTGCTGATCGACGCCGACAACGTCTCGGCCGACGTGATCGAGCAGGCCGTGCAGCGCACGATGGAGGACTACGGCGCCATCCACGTGCGCCGCGCCTACTGCAACGCCGAGATGGCCGTGAACCGCCAGGCGCTGTTCAAGCGGCTGTCGGTGCGGCCCATGGTGAACCTGTCGGCGGGCAAGAACAGCACCGACATCGCGCTGGCCGTCGACGCCATCGACCTCGTGATCGCCGAGCGGCCCGACGTGGTGGTGCTGGTGTCGTCCGACTCCGACTTCGCGCCGCTCGTGATCCGGCTGCGCGAAAAGGGCTGCCGCGTCTGCGGCATCGGCCAGCAGGGCAAGACCGGCGAAGAGACCGTCGGCGTCTACGACAGCTTCATCGACCTCGCGCACCACGGCATCAAGCCGGCCGTGCGCACCGCGCCGGCCAAGAAGGTGGCGGCTGCGAAGAAGACGCCGGCCGCGAAGACCGCTCCTGCGAAGAAGGCTGCGGCCAAGA
Source organism: Variovorax boronicumulans NBRC 103145 (assembly GCF_001591345.1). Classification (GTDB taxonomy): domain Bacteria; phylum Pseudomonadota; class Gammaproteobacteria; order Burkholderiales; family Burkholderiaceae_C; genus Variovorax; species Variovorax boronicumulans. The sequence continues at coordinate 17,076 of NZ_BCUS01000075.1, forward strand.
CCGCGCGCAAGACGGCGGCGAAAACGGCCAAGCCGGTGGCACCGCCACCGCCGCAGCAGCCTGAAATTTCCGAAGCCGCCGAGTTCATCCTGCAGGCCGTGCCCGCGCTGCGCCGTGGCACCGACGTGCCGCTGAACGACGTGGCCAAGGCCCTGCGCACCGCCGGCCTGCTCAGCAAGAGCGGCAGCTCGCTCAAGCTCTTCGACAAGCTCACGGGCGAGTTCGCGGTGATGCAGCACCCCGACCGCATCCGATGGACGGGGGCGCCCGCGCCTTGAGCACGGACCTGCCAGCGGTCGCGGCCATCGATTGGGCCGCACCCTGGCTGGCCCCGTACCGTGATCCCGGCGAAGCCGTGGCGCGGACCATCGCACAGGGTGGCACCGTCGCCGCCGCGCTGCAGGCGGCCAAGCCACCCGCCGTGCCCGACTTCGTCACGCAGGACGCGCTGCCCGAAGGCCAGGCCTACGAGGCCCACATCTTCCGCACGCGCACCGTGCCCACGCGCGACAACCTGCACGACTTCTTCAACGGCCTGGTCTGGCTGGCTTTCCCTGAAACCAAGCGCCGGCTCAACGAACTGCAGGCCGCCGAGATCGCGCGCGCCGGCGTCGGCGCCACGCGCGGGCCGCTGCGCGATGCGCTCACGCTCTTCGACGAGAACGGTGCGGTGCTCGATGCACCGCCTGCGCTGTGGGAGGCGCTGGTGGCGCGCGACTGGCAGGCGTTGTTCGTCACGCGGCGCAGCCTGTGGCATGAGGCGCGCCTGCTGCTCTTCGGTCATGCGCTGCTTGAAAAACTGGTGACGCCGCGCAAGCCGATCACCGCGCATGTGCTGCTGACGCACCGCGCGACCGGCGCCGCAGCCCTCGACGATGCGGCGATCGCCCGAAGCATCGGTGCGAAAAGGCTCGAAGCCAAGCCTTTCGTTCCCCTGCCGGTGCTCGGCGTGCCCGGTTGGTGCATCGAGAATGACGCGGCTTCGTTCTACGCCGACCCGCAGGTCTTTCGACCGTTGCCGGGCTCGTCGGCAGGCTGAAGCCACGCCAGTACGCACGGGTTCGGGAGGGCCCTCGGCTGGCGGTCGCATCGCGCGCAAGTGCGCGCGACGTACGTCAAGAAAAAATCAGGGAGGTTCAAAAAAAGATGGACACCGTCCTCATCGTTCTCAAGCTCGGGTTGGTTCTCTACGGGATCTACAGCTTCATCACCTACATGTCACGGCGCTCCGAGAACCGGAATGCCCTGAAAGACTTTCGCAGCAGCTCGCCGGTGTTGCGCAGCATCACCGACGAAGAAAAATCGGCGCTGCAACCCTTTCTCATGGGGCAGGGCCTCGTGATCGGCGACAACGTGCACGAGCTCGACGGCGCGTTCGTGCGCCACGGCCTCCAAACGCAAGGCGCGACCACGCTGCACGACACCCTTGGCGACGTCGACGTGCTGCTGCCCTACGACGCCCTCCACTACGTCGAGGCGTACAACGAGGCGCAGGTGGTGTTGTCCGGCAAGTGCGCGGTGGTGATCCGCCTGAACGGCTTCGAACTGCTCGAAGGCCGGGCGCGCGCGCAGCGCCAGCAGGCCCAAGACCAACAATGGCAGCGCGGCGAGCTCGGCGCGCTGCCGTCGCTCGATGAGACCGTGGCGGCCGAAGTGGCGACTGGCGTGGTGGTGCCGGAAGCCGCGGTGGCATCGATAGCGACCGACCCGAACGCGCGCTACCAGCGCGGCGAGGTCGACATCCTGAGCCAGCGCACCGAAACGCCCGAGGAGGTCGAGAGCCGCATCGGGCGCGGCGGCTGGGCCTCGGCCTTCGCGTGGCTTCTGGCGTTCGTGCTGTTGTGGGTCGCCACCTGGGACGCCACGCGCGCGGCGCGCATCTACCTGCTGGGCGCAGGCCTGCTCGCAGGCTTGTGGGCCGTGTGGCTGTTCGTGCGCAAGCCGCCGGCCACGGCGCCGGAGCGGGAACCGCAGCCCGTGAACCGCGTGCGCGGCATGCTCAACCAGATTTCGGTGACGAATGCTGGCAACACGTCGGTCCAGAGCGTGGGCCTGTTCATCGGCGACAAGTTGAGCCTAGTGTTGCCCTCGCACTGGCGCAACGCGGCAGCGGTGGCGCACGGCGAGGTGATCGAAGCCGAGCTGCGCACCAGCGACTACAGCGCAGTGGGCTTCGGCCCCAAGTGGTCGGTGAGCGACGAGTGGCGGCGTTTCCAGCCCGTGTACTGGGGACGGCACCTGCTGCATCTGATCATCGGCCTGCTCGCCGCAAGTGCGGTCGCGCTGTCGGTGCCCGACCTGCGCAGCGAGGCTGCGCTGGCGGCGCAGTGGGTCATGAATGGCAGCGGCACCACCGCCTATGCCGACGTCGGGCAACTGGCCGACAATCCGCCGCCCTGGGGCAGCCGCGCGCGCATGGCAGGCGAAGGCCGGTGCGAGATCGACCTGAGCGGCCGTGCCGGCGTGCCCGCCACCGATTGCACCCTGGTGCGCTGGGACGGCACCGCACCCGTTGTTCCCGCGTTGGACATTCCGCAGACCGTGCTGGCGCTCGCCAGCCCCCACTTCATTCGTGTGTCCGAGGACTACACGATGTCCAGCCTGATCGAGGTGCAGCGGCTTCTGCAGGGCGGACGGGTGGACGACAGGCTCGCGGCCTACAGCGCGCGCGAGCGCACGCTGTGGATCGCGCGGGGTTTCGACCAGTCGGTGGCGGCGATCGAGGCCGCCTGCAAGGACGCCGATGGCCTGTCGCCCTCCGCCTGCGAGAGCCTGCAGCGCGACCTCGTGCGCACCATCGACGCCACCGTAGACAAGGACGGCGTCGACATGCCCGTGATCACCTGGCAGGCGTTGGCCGCGAGCGTGGCGACGGGCCAGGAGAACGCATCCCTGAGGCTGTCGCAGCAACAGCTGGCGTCTGTCCGGCGTGCGTTGCAACAAGCCGTCGACAGTACGGTGGCTGCGAAGATCGAGACGGCGCGCACCGCCATCGTGCCCGCCAAGGGCGGCGTGCTGCTGGCGTCTGCCACGCGCATCGTGGACATGCCGGCGCAGCCCGGCAAGGCCGAAGATGGCGAGAGCACCCCGCTCGCCCGCTGGACCCGCCTGCAGCTCAACGCCACACCAGACAGCCTGAAACCCTTCACCCTCGAAGGCCTCGTGACCGCCAGCGGCAAGGACACCACCGGCACGCCGTGGGTGCGCGTCGACCCGAGCCTCGATGCCTCGCGCATGACTGCGGCGGGCGCGCACGCGCTGTGGTGGCTGTTCGCCGCGGGGCTGCTGCTGGTCAACGGCGTGCTGTTCGCGCTGCGCTGGACGCAGGACAGCCGCCGACGCGACCGGCTCGAGGCTGACATCGCCACCCGCCCCGCACCGGGCACCAGCGGCCTTTTCTGACAGGCCTTGACTCCTGCGGGGAATATCGGGGCGCCAGAACTTTTGCTCCTATCATGGCTCCACCGGAAGCAACACCGAGGGCCTCCCTGTCGCGCGCGGCTTGAAGAGGGCCCCGGGGGCCTTATCTAAGGGGGCAGATTTCCCCACGGAGAATTCAACTTGAAACGTATCCTTCTGTTTGTCCTGACCAACGTGATGGTCGTCGCGGTGCTCGGCGTGGTCGCCAGCCTGCTCGGCGTCAACCGCTTTCTCACGGCCAACGGGCTCAACCTGACGGCGCTGCTCGGCTTCGCGCTGGTCATGGGTTTCGGCGGCGCGATCATCTCGCTGCTCATCAGCAAGCCCATGGCCAAGTGGACGGCCGGCCTGCGCATGATCGACAACCCCCAGTCGCCCGACGAGGCCTGGATCGTCGGCACCGTGCGCAAGTTCGCCGACAAGGCCGGCATCGGCATGCCTGAGGTCGGCATCTTCGAAGGCGAGCCCAATGCCTTCGCCACCGGCGCGTTCAAGAACTCGTCGCTCGTGGCCGTGTCCACCGGCCTGCTGCAGGGCATGACGCGCGAAGAAGTCGAGGCCGTCATCGGCCACGAAGTCGCGCACATCGCCAACGGCGACATGGTCACGATGACGCTGATCCAGGGCGTGATGAACACCTTCGTCGTGTTCCTCTCGCGCGTGATCGGCTACGCGGTCGACAGCTTCCTGCGCCGCGGCGACGACCGCTCGTCGGGCCCCGGCATCGGCTACTACGTGAGCACCATCGTGCTGGACATCGTGCTCGGCTTCGCCGCCGCGATCGTGGTGGCCTGGTTCTCGCGCCAGCGCGAGTTCCGCGCCGACGCCGGCGCCGCCGCGCTCATGGGCAACCGCCAGCCGATGATGAACGCACTCGCCCGCCTGGGCGGCCTGCCGGCCGGCGAGCTGCCCAAGGCCGTGGAAGCCATGGGCATCACGGGCGCGATGGGCAAGCTGTTTGCCACGCACCCGCCGATCGAAGAGCGCATCGCGGCGCTGCAGAACGCGCGCTGAGCCCACTGCAGAAGGCGGCCAACGCCGTCGCCCATGAAAAAAGCCGCCACAGTGATGTGGCGGCTTTTTTCGTTGGGGCGAGCGTTTTGCGTCAGTCCGCGGCGGGCGCCTCGGGGGCGGCCGGGGCGGCTTCTGCTTCGGGCGCTGCCTGCACTTCGGGCGCTGCGGATGCCGCCGCTTCAGCGGCCACCGCTGCGGCAGCGGCCGCAGCCTCGGCCCGCTTCTTGTCGTCCCGCACGCGTTGCAGCGTGCGCGTCACGTCGCCGGGCTTCATGCCGTACATGTCGGCGAACTCCTGTTCGCTGCGGCCGCTGGCTTCGAAGGCGCGCAGCAGGGCTTCGCGCTTGGCGGCCTGCTGGGCGAGCTCGGCCAGGGCCTCGTCGACGACGGCGTTGTTGTTGGCGTCGCGCGAGCGCACCAGCACGGCATAGGCCTCGTGGTCGAGGCCCGAGGCTTCGATGGCCTTGGCGATGCGCGTCACCAGCTGCGGGCGCAGGTCTTCGCCGGGGTTGCGGTGCGAGCGGCGGCGGTGCAGCTCGAGGATGGCGTGGTGCACGTGCTCGGGCGCGACCGGGTCGAGCGCGTTGCCGTCCAGGTCATGGCGCGCATGGCCGGCGGCCACGCTTTCGAGGTAGCGGGTGGAGCGCGCATGCTGGCCCATCGCGATCTTCAGGTCTTCGGCCTTGAAGTCTTCGGGATGGCGCGCGATCAGCTCTTCGTACACGCCGAGCTTGAGCGGCACGAAGCGTGCGCCGAAGAGCTGCGGGTAGAGCGCGAACAGGCGTTCCAGCACCGGGTTGACCTTGCGCGGTGCGCGCTGGGCTTCGGGCTGCTGTTGCTGTTGCGGCTGCTGTCCGCGCGGCTTGCGCCCCTGCTGCGGCTGTTGCTGTCCGTGCGGACGCTGCTGCTTCGCCCGCGGCGGGCGTTGTTGCTGTTGCTGTTGCGCGGGAGCGGGCTGCGTTGCCGACGCGTCAGCGCCTGCGTCGGTGCTGCCCGCGCCGGCCCTCAGCTGCTGCAGCTGCTCGGCCATGTCCGGGCGCTGGCGCCGTGCGTTGCGCGAGTTCGTGTTCGGGGCGGCGGTGGATGCGTCGGTCATACGGAAGGCTCGGCGATGGGCGCGAGGGATGGAAAGGGAAGAAAAAGAACAACCGGTCCCGCGCGGTCAGCGCGGCCGGAACATCCTGCGGGTATTGTCAGGGCGGATCGTCATGCGCGTGCAGTGCCTCGGTCAGCGGCTTGCCGCCCGATCAGCAGCCGGAACGGCAGCAGCATCAGCACGCCGACACCGAGCTTCACGCCCAGGTCGCCGAGCGCCCAGGTGAGCCAGGGGCCGTCGGTGCCTGCGAAGGCGATGCCCCAGAAGACGATGCTGTCGAGCACGGCCGCGATCACCGTGGCCACCAGCGGCGCGCGCCACCACAGGCCCCGGCGCAGGCGGTCGAACACGCGGATGTCGAGCAGCTGCGAGGCGATGAAGGCCAGGCCCGAGGCGGCGGCGATGCGCGCCGGCGCCAGCAGCAGCGACACCGCCACGGCCACCGCGAAGCCGACCCACGCCACGCGGCGCGCCATGCCGGGGCCGAAGCGCCGGTTGACGAGGTCGCTCACGAGGTAGGCCACCGGGTAGGTGAAGGCGCCCCAGGTGAGCCAGTCGTTGATGGCGAACTGCACCAGGAGGTTGGACGCGAGCACCACGGCGGCCATCGCCAGCGTGGCGACGGCCAGCTGGCCGGTGGTGGGACGGTGGAAGTGCATCGTCAAACGGCGCTGCCGAGCACGCTGCGCGCCACGGCCTCGGCCACCTTGATGCCGTCCACGCCGGCCGACAGGATGCCGCCCGCGTAGCTCGCGCCTTCGCCGGCCGGGTAGAGGCCGCGCACGTTGAGGCTCTGGAAGTCGTCGCCGCGCGTGATCTTGATCGGCGACGAGGTGCGCGTTTCCACGCCGGTGAGCACGGCGTCGTGCGTGTCGAAGCCCTTGATCTTGCGGCCGAAGGCCGGGAAGGCCTCGCGCATCGCCTCGATGGCGTAGGCGGGCAGGGCCTGGTGCAGGTCGGTGGGCGTCACGCCGGGCTTGTACGACGGGATGATGCTGCCCAGCGCGGTCGAGGGCTTGCCGGCGATGAAGTCGCCCACCAGCTGGCCCGGCGCGTGGTAGTTGCTGCCGCCGAGCACGTAGGCGTTGCTTTCGAGCTGGCGCTGCAGCGCGATGCCCGCGAGCGCATCGCCCGGGAAGTCGCGCGGGTCGATGCCCACCACGATGCCCGCGTTGGCGTTGCGCTCGTTGCGCGAGTACTGGCTCATGCCGTTGGTGACCACGCGGCCCGGCTCGCTGGTGGCCGCGACCACGGTGCCGCCGGGGCACATGCAGAAGCTGTAGACCGAGCGGCCGTTGCTGGCGTGGTGCACCAGCTTGTAGTCGGCCGCGCCCAGCAGCGGGTGGCCCGCGTGGCGGCCCCAGCGGGCGCGGTCGATGAGGCCCTGCGGGTGCTCGACACGGAAGCCGATGGAGAAGGGCTTGGCCTCGATGTGCACGCCGCGCGCGTGCAGCATCTCGAAGGTGTCGCGCGAGCTGTGGCCCAGCGCCATCACGACGTGGTCGGCGCGCAGCTCGCGGCTCTGGCCCGTCGTCTGGTCGAGCACCGTCAGGCCGCGCAGGTGGCCGTCTTCGATGTGCACGTCGGTCACGCGCTGCTCGAAGCGGATCTCGCCGCCGAGCGCGACGATCTGCTCGCGGATGTTCTCCACCACCTTCACCAGCTTGAAGGTGCCGATGTGCGGATGCGCGACGTACAAAATTTCGGGCGGTGCGCCGGCCTTCACGAACTCTTCCATCACCTTGCGGCCGAGGAAGCGTGGGTCCTTGATCTGGCTGTAGAGCTTGCCGTCTGAAAAAGTGCCGGCGCCGCCTTCGCCGAACTGCACGTTCGACTCGGGGTTGAGCACGCTCTTGCGCCACAGGCCCCAGGTGTCGCGGGTGCGCTGGCGCACGGTCTTGCCGCGTTCGAGCACGATGGGCTTGAAGCCCATTTTCGCGAGCATCAGCGCCGCGAAGATGCCGCAGGGACCGAAGCCGATCACCACGGGGCGCGTCGCATCGTCGGGCGCCTGGCCCGGCGGCGTGTAGCGCATGTCGGGCGCGGGCTGGATGTGCGGGTGGCTGGCGTGCTTGGCCAGCAGCGCGGTTTCGAGCGCGGCATCGGCCAGCTGCACGTCGCAGATGTAGACCGTGAGCAGGTCGACCTTGCGGGCGTCGAAGCTGCGCTTGTAGACGGTGTGGGAGGCGATCGCTTCAATCGGAACGTCGAGCGTCCGGGCGATCAGGGTGGCCAGCGCCTCTGGGGCGTGGTCGAGCGGGAGTTTGAGTTCGGAGATTCGCAGCATGTCGTGGGGCTTGTGGTTATCAAGCAGACCGACGATTTTAAGCGCCCGGGGCGCTATGAAACTTGTAGCTGGATCAGGCGGGCAGGAAGCCTTCGACGGAGAGGTAGCGCTCGCCGGTGTCGTAGTTGAAGCCCAGCACCACCGCATCGGGCGCCAGCGAGGGCAGCTTCTGCGCAATGGCCGCGAGCGTCGCGCCCGACGAGATGCCGACCAGGATGCCTTCCTCGACCGCGCAGCGGCGTGCCATTTCGCGCGCGGGTTCGGCGTCGACCTGCAGCACGCCGTCCAGCAGCGAGGTGTCCAGGTTCTTCGGGATGAAGCCCGCGCCGATGCCCTGGATGGGGTGGGGTGCCGGCGCGCCGCCCGAGATCACGGGCGAAGCCACCGGCTCCACCGCGAACACCTGCAGCTTGGGCCACTTCTTCTTGAGCACCTTCGCCACGCCCGTGATGTGGCCGCCCGTGCCCACGCCGGTGATGAGCACGTCGATGCCCTCGGGAAAGTCAGCCGCGATCTCTTCGGCCGTGGTGCGCACGTGCACGTCGACGTTGGCGGGGTTGTTGAACTGCTGCGGCATCCACGCGCCCGGCGTGCCGGCCACGATTTCCTCGGCGCGGGCGATGGAGCCCTTCATGCCGTTGGCGCGCGGCGTGAGGTCGAAGGTGGCGCCGTAGGCCAGCATGAGGCGGCGGCGCTCCACCGACATGCTGTCGGGCATCACCAGGATCAGCTTGTAGCCCTTGACGGCCGCGACCATCGCCAGGCCGATGCCGGTGTTGCCCGAGGTGGGCTCGACGATGGTGCCGCCGGGCTTGAGCGCGCCGCTCTTCTCGGCGTCTTCCACCATCGACAGCGCGATGCGGTCCTTGATCGAGCCGCCGGGGTTGGCGCGCTCCGACTTGATCCAGACCTGCTGTTTCGCATGGCCGAACAGGCGGTTGATGCGGATGTGCGGCGTGTTGCCGATGGTCTGGAGGATGTTCTGGGCCTTCATGGAATCTCCTTGGGTGCGAGGGTCGGATGGTCAGCGCGCATTGTGGCGCCCCCTGGGCCGGGTTGCACCCGGCCCGCGACCGTTTCAGCACGAGGGGATGGCAGGCCGTTGCGGTTCAGGCCTCCAGGGCTTCCAGCGGCCCGAAGAACTCGTAGCGAAGCTGTTGCTTGGGCACGCCGAGCGCCAGCCCGTTCGCATACACCGCCTGCATGAAGGGCTTCGGTCCGAGAAAGTACAGGTCGACATCGCGGTCTTCCGGCAGCAGCCCGGCCAGCAGCTCGCGGGTGACGAAGCCGGTCGCATGCGGCGTGTCGCTCTCGCGCGGCGCGTCGTAGACATACAGCGGCTTCACGTTCGCATGCCGCTGCGCCAGCGCGTCGACGCGGGCGCGGAAGGCGTGCGCACCGCCGTGCCGCGCCGCATGGACGAAGTGCACCGGCCGGCCCGTGTGCGCCACCGATTCGAGCATGCTCATCGCGGGCGTGATGCCCACGCCGCCCGTCACCAGCACGAGCGGACGCGCCTGCTCGCCCGCGGGCTGCAGCACGAAGTCGCCGCACGGCGCCTGCACCTGCAGCCGCGTGCCGACCGCGGCGGCTTCGTGCAGCCAGTTCGAGGCGCGACCGCCTTCTTCCTTCTTCACGCTGATGCGGTACCACGGCTTGCCCGGCGCGTCGGACAGCGAGTAGTTGCGCCGCACCGGCTGGCCGTCGATCTCCAGCACCAGCGTGAGGTATTGCCCCGGCGAGAACGCCAGCAGCGCGCCGCCGTCCACGGGCTCCAGGTAGAACGAGGTGATGACCTCGCTTTCGTCCTCGCGCCGTGCCACGCGGAACTCGCGCGTGCCGCGCCATCCGCCGGGTTGCGCCGCATTGGCGCTGTAGACGGCTTCTTCCGCGGCGATGAGCAGGCCCGCCAGCGATTCGTAGGCCTCGCCCCATGCGGCGATCACCTCGTCGGTCGCGGCATCGCCGAGCACCTCCTTCACGGCGCGCAGCAGGTAGTGGCCGACGATCGGGTAGTGCTCCGGCAGCACGCCCAGCGCGGCGTGCTTCTGGATGATGCGGGGCAGGGCGCCGGCGATCGCTTCGAGCCGGTCGATGTGCGCGCCATACGCGATGACCGCGCCCGCCAGTGCGCGCGCCTGCGTGCCGGCGGCCTGGTGCGCCTCGTTGAAGAAGGCCTTCACCTGCGGATGGCCCTCGAACATGATCTTGTAGAAGTGGCTGGTGATGGCCTCGCCGTGGGCCTGGAGCGCGGGCACGGTGGACTTGACGATGGCGATGGTTTGCGGGTGCATGGTCTGGCGCTTCCTCTGTTGAGATGCGTTGGTCATCTCACGATCCGTGCCAGCCGGAGGGCCTCTGCAAGTGCTTGACGTCATTGGGGATTTACCGGGCGTGGTCAAATTCACAACAACTCCAGCGTTGTACTTATGACCACATTGCGTGTCGATTCGACCACCGAAGCCTCACCACCTGAGCCCGAGCCCGAGCCCGAAGCCGAGGCCGCCCGCTACCGATCGCTGCTCGCCGCCGCGCGCGGACTGGTCCGCTGCGATGCCGCCGCGCTGCTGCAGCTCGACGTCGACGTGCTGAAGCCCGTCGCGGTCGACGGCCTGAGCGATGAAACCCTCGGGCGCCAGTTTCCCGTCGCCGCCCATCCGCGCTTCGCGCGCCTGCTCGCCAGCGAACGGGGCCTGCGCTTCGCCCACGACAGCAACCTGCCCGACCCGTACGACGGCCTCGTCGCCGGCCAGCCGGGCATCCTGCCGGTGCACGACTGCATGGGCGCGCCGCTGCGCCTGCGCGGCGCCGTCTGGGGCTTGCTCACGTTGGACGCGCTGGAGCCGCACGCCTTCGATGCTGTGGGCCCGGCGCAGATGGAGGCACTGATCGCCCTCGTCGAAACCGGCATCGAGGCCGCCGACACGATCCGCGAGATGCAGGCGCGCGCCATGCGCGAGCAGGCCGTCGCGCAGGCGCTGCGTGCGGGGCGTGGCGCGCCGCGCGAGCTGCTGGGCAGCAGCCCGGCGATGAAGCAGCTGTGCCACGAGATCGACACCGTCGCCGTGTCCGACCTCACGGTGCTGCTGCTTGGCGAAACCGGCGTGGGCAAGGACCTCGTCGCGCAGCGGCTGCACGCGCGCTCGCGTCGCAGCGAGCAGCCGCTGGTGCAGGTCAACTGCGCGGCGCTGCCCGAGTCGCTGGCCGACAGCGAGCTCTTCGGTCACAAGCGCGGCGCGTTCACCGGCGCCGTGCAGGACCGCGACGGCAAGTTCGAGATCGCCGATGGCGGCACGCTCTTTCTCGACGAGGTCGGCGAACTGCCGCTGAGCGTGCAGGCCAAGCTGCTGCGCGTGCTGCAAAGCGGCGAGGTGCAGCGCCCCGGCAGCGACCGCATGCGCAAGGTCGACGTGCGCGTGATCGCGGCCACCAACCGCGACCTGCCCGCGGCGATCGCGCAGGGGCGCTTTCGCGCCGACCTGTACCACCGGTTGTCGGTCTATCCGCTCGTCGTCGCGCCACTGCGCGAACGGGGGCGCGACGTGCTCGTGCTCGCCGGCAGCTTTCTCGAGGAGAACCAGCACCGGCTGGGCGCGCGCAACCTGCGGCTCTCGCCGGCGTCGAAGGCCGCCATGCTGGCGCACGGCTGGCCGGGCAACGTGCGCGAACTCGAGCATGTGATCAGCCGCGCCTCGCTGCGGGCGTTCAGGGAACAGCCGCGCGGCTCGCGCTGGACGGCCATCGAACCGCATCACCTGGCGCTGGACAGCGCTGCCGCCGTGGGGGGCGCGGTGGCAGCGCCCGTGCAGGCCCCGGCGAACGAACACGCGGGGCCTGCCATCGCTGGCGGCACGCTGCGCGAGGCGACCGAGGCCTTCCAGCGGGCCTGGCTCTTGGAACTGCTGGCCCGCCACGGCGGCCGCGTGGCCAGCGCCGCGCGCGAGGCCGGCATCGACCGCAGTAACTTCCATCGGACGTTGCGCAAGCTGGGCCTGGTGCAGGCCGGCGACAGCGAAACGCCCGGTTGAAGGTCGGCGCGCGACACCGCTTGAAGGGTCATTGATGGGGCGGGCGATAATCGAGAGGTGAAGCACGCCAGACCGCCGCTGGTGCAAGCCCGAAAGGGACGACGCTCTGCCTTCGGGCAACAGCATCGGGTCGAAAGATCGCACTGGAGGAACGTCCGGACTGCACAGGACAGCGCAGGAGTTAACGACTCTCCACCGTGAGGTGAGGATCAGAGCAACAGAGACGAGCCGATTCAGTTCGGGTGAAACGGGCAATCTCTGCGCGCAGCAACACCAAGTAGGCCAGTATTGAGGTGGTTCCGCTGAGCTGGCGGGTAGGTGGCATCGAGCCGTTTGGCGACAAACGGCCCAGAGTAATGGCGGTCACGCCGGGGTCTTCGCAAGAGGGCTCCGGTGCACAGAATCCGGCTTATCGGCGAGCTTCACACTTTTCTTTCCCTTCCCCCTTCCCCCTTTTCCCTGGGCCGCGCGCCGGCGTCGTGCGCGGCCGCGTGCAAAACTCGGTAGAAACCCGTACAATTGTTAGCAAGCTAACTAATTGATAACGCCGTGGCCGATACCGAACCCATCTCCCCGTTGCGCGAACACGCGCTGATGCGGCTCGGCACCTCGCTGTCGGTGCTCCAGCGCGGCTACCGCGCGGCGGCCGACAAGGCGGTGGCGCACGTGGGCCTGTCGCAGACGCTGGCCTGGCCGGTCGTGGTGCTCGGGCGCATGGAAGACGGCGTTCGGCAGGGCACGGTGGCCGAGGCGCTGGGCATCGAAGGGCCCTCGCTGGTGCGCTCGCTCGACCAGCTGGTCGAGGCCGGCTTCGTCGAGCGCCGCGAAGACCCGGCCGACCGCCGCGCCAAGACGCTGCACCTCACGCCCGCCGGCCGCGCCGTCTGCGAGCCCATCGAGGCCGCGCTGCGCCAGATGCGCTCCGCGCTGTTCGAAGGCATTCCCGACGAGGACATCGCCGCCACCTTGCGCGTCTTCGGCGCGCTCGAGGCCAAGCTCGGCCGCAGTGCCTCCGGCATGCAGAGCCTGCAGCAGGAAGGGCGCGGCCAGTAAATGGCGATGTCGATGGCCCTGCCGCGCTTCACCCGCGCGGAAGTTCTCTTTTCCGTCAAGAGCTTCGCCGCCGCGATGCTGGCGATGTACCTGGCCAGCCGCGCCGGCCTGCCGCGCCCCTTCTGGGCGCTCATGACCACCTACGTCGTCGCCCACCCGCTGGCCGGCGCCGTGCGCTCCAAGGCGGTGTTCCGCTTCTGCGGCACGCTCATCGGCAGCGTTGCCACCGTGCTGATGGTGCCCGCGCTGTCCAACGCGCCCGAGCTGCTCACGCTGGTGCTCGCGCTGTGGGTCGGGCTGTGCCTGTATGTGTCGCTGCTCGACCGCACGCCGCGCTCGTACGTCTTCATGCTCGCGGGCTACACGGCGGCGCTGATCGGCTTTCCGTCGGTGCAGACGCCGCTCGTGCTGTTCGACACCGCCGTGGCGCGCGTGGAAGAAATCGGCCTGGGCATCTTCTGCGCCACGCTGGTCCACAGCCTCGTGCTGCCCGCCGGGCTCGCGCCCACCGTGCTGGGCCTGCTCGACCGCACGCTGAAAGACGCGCGCCAGTGGATCGGCGACCTGTTCCAGCCCGGCGACCGCAGCACGCCCAAGGACGCGGACCCCAAGCGCCTGGACGACGACCGCCGCCGCCTCGCCGGCGACATCACGCAGCTGCGCCTGCTCTCGACCCACGTGCCCTTCGACACCACGCACCTGCGCTGGACCGCCGGCGCGATCCGCGCCATGCAGGACCGCGTGGCGGCGCTCACGCCCGCGCTGTCGGCCGTCGAAGACCGGCTGCA
>NZ_BCUS01000076.1 GCF_001591345.1 Variovorax boronicumulans NBRC 103145
CCGACGCCGTGCAAGCCCCACCCCCTCGCGCACGCTGGCAGCCGGGCCGCCGCGCCTTCGCCCTGCTCACCGTCAGCTGCATCGCCATCGCCGCCGGCGGCGCCTTCTGGGCACCGCGCCCGGGCGCCAAGGCGCTCACGCAGAAAGACATCGACGCCGCCGTGCTGCGCACGCTGCAGACCGCCACCCTGCCCTCGCCCGCGGCCAAGGCCGCCGACATCGTGCGGCCCTCGGTGGTGCGCGTGGTGGGCTACGGCCCCGAAAAGGCCACGCCCGAAGCCAAGACCCAGAAGCGCGGGCGCAACATGGCCAAGGGCAAGCCGCCCGAGGCGCCCGCCGACGGCGGCACGCCGGGCGAGGTCGAACGCGGCGTGGGCACGGGCGTGGTGATCGTCGACAAGGGCGTGATCCTCACCAACCTGCACGTGGTCGCCGGCGCCGAGAAGATCAAGGTCACCTTCGCCGACGGCCTGGAGGCCATCGCCGTCATCACCGGCGTGCAGCCCGAGAACGACCTCGCGGTGCTGCAGGCCCAGAAGATCCCCGACGACCTGATTCCCGCCGTGATGCGCTCCACCGCCGACCTGCGCTCCGGCGACCAGGTGGCGGCCGTTGGCTTTCCGTTCGGTATCGGGCCTTCGGTGTCGGCCGGTGTGGTGTCGGGCCTGAAGCGCTCCTTCCGTTCGCCCGAGGGCAAGCAGGAGCTGGGTAACCTGATCCAGTTCGACGCCGCCGCCAACCCCGGCAACTCGGGCGGCCCGCTCATCAACATGGACGGCGAGGTGCTGGGCATCGTCACCGCCATCCTCAACCCGACGCAGCAGCGCACCTTCATCGGCATCGGCTTCGCGGTGCCGATCGAGAACGCCGCTTCGGCGGCCGGCTCGCCGCCTTTCTGATTTCTTCGAAAGCCCTTCGCATGAGCACAGAAAACCCGACCTCGTCGACCTTTGCAACAGCCCCCGCCACCGCCGAGCTGATGGAGCAGATCCTCTACGAGGTGAAGCGCGTGGTCGTGGGGCAGGACCGCTTTCTCGAGCGCGTGATGGTCGCGATGCTCGCAGGCGGCCACCTGCTGGTCGAAGGCGTGCCGGGGCTGGCCAAGACGCTCACCATCAAGACGCTGGCCGACACCGTGCGCGGCCAGTTCAAGCGCATCCAGTTCACGCCCGACCTGGTGCCGGCCGATCTCGTCGGCACGCGCATCTACAACCAGAAGACGGGCGAGTTCAGCACCTCGCTGGGCCCGGTGTTCGCCAACCTGCTGCTGGCCGACGAAATCAACCGCGCGCCGGCCAAGGTGCAAAGCGCGCTGCTCGAGGTGATGCAGGAGCGGCAGGTCACCATCGCCGGCGAGACGCACAAGGTACCGCGCCCCTTTCTCGTGATGGCCACGCAGAACCCGATCGAGACCGAGGGCACCTACCCGCTGCCCGAAGCGCAGGTCGACCGCTTCATGATGAAGGTGATGGTCGACTACCCGAGCGACGAGGAAGAGTTCGTGATCGTGCAGCGCGTGATCGGCCCGGTGGTCTCGGCCACGCCGGTCGCCACCACCGAACAGCTGGCCGAGCTGCAGGCCGAGGCGCGGCGCGTGTACGTCGACCCTTCGCTGATCCAGTACGCCGTCAAACTCGTGTCGGCCACGCGCACGCCCGAGAAGCACGGCCTGAAGGATCTGCGCCGCTTCATCACCTTCGGCGCCAGCCCGCGCGCCAGCATCAGCCTCACCGAAGGCGCGCGCGCCCTGGCGCTGCTGCGCGGTCGCAGCTACGCGCTGCCCGAAGACATGAGCGCGCTGGTGCCCGACGTGCTGCGCCACCGCGTGACGCTCTCCTACGAAGGCCTGTCCGAAGGGCTCACGCCCGACGGGCTGATCGAGAAGATCATGAAGGCCGTCCCCGCTCCACCCAAACCTCTGGAACATGAAAAGCTGGTGGCGTAAGGCCCCCGAGGCCGCGAACGACGACCGGCTCGCGATCGAAGCCGGCGGGGCCGAACGCGCGCTGCGCCGGCTCGAATGGACCGTGATCCGCCGCCTCGACGGCCTGCTGCAGGGCGACTACCGCACGCTCATGCGCGGCACCGGCCTGGATCTGGCCGACCTGCGCGAGTACCAGCATCACGACGACGTGCGCCACATCGACTGGAACGTCACCGCGCGGCTGCAGACGCCGCACGTGCGCGTGTTCACCGAAGACCGCGAGATGGCCGCGTGGTTCGTGCTCGACCTGAGCCGCTCGGTCGATTTCGGCTCCGGCCTGAAGGCCAAGCGCGAGATCTCGGCCGGCTTCGTCGGCGTGCTCGCGCGGCTGCTCACGCGGCACGGCAACCGCGTCGGCGCGCTGGTCTACGGCCGCGACCTCGAGGCCGTGATCCCGCCGCGCACCGGCCGCCGCCATGTGCTGCACCTGCTGCACGCGATGGAAAAGCGCGCCCACCAGGCCGAGGCCGCACCCGCGCAGAAGGGCATGACGCGCCTGGCCGACCTGCTGACCTCCGCCGCCGCGCTGATGCCGCGCCGCTCCACCGTGTTCGTGGTGTCCGACTTTCTCAGCGAGCCCGGCTGGGAGCGACCGCTGGGCCAGCTGGTGCAGCGGCACGAAGTGATTGCCGTGCGCCTGTTCGATCCGCTCGAACTCGAACTGCCCGACCTCGGCCTGGTGCCGCTGCGCGACGCCGAGACCGGCGAGCAGCTGTGGGTCGACACCCATGACGCGGGGTTCCGCAAACGCTTCGCGCGGCTGGCCGCCGAACGCGAGACCACCCTGCGCGAGTCGCTGGCCCGGGCCGGCGTCGACGCCCTCGAACTCTCGACCAACGACGATCTGGTCGAAGCCATCGTGCGATTCGCGGACCTGCGCAAGCGCCGGGTCCGCGGCGTCGCAGCGGGTGGCGGGAAGGCGGTGGTGGCGGCATGACATTCCTCTGGCCTCAATTCCTCTGGCTGCTGGCGGCCTTGCCGCTGCTGGTGCTCCTGTATGTCTGGCTGATCCGCCGCAAGAAGAAGATGGCAGTGCGCTACGCCAGCCTGTCGATCGTGCGCGAGGCCATGGGCCCGGGCCAGAGCCTGCGGCGCCACATCCCGCCGCTGCTGTTCCTGGTGGCCATCACCGCGATGCTGGTGGCGGCGGCGCGGCCGATGGCGGTGGTGGTGCTGCCGTCGAACCAGCAGACCATCATTCTGGCGATGGACGTGTCGGGCAGCATGCGCGCGGCCGACGTGCAGCCCAACCGGCTGGTGGCGGCGCAGGAGGCGGCCAAGAGCTTCATCAAGGACCTGCCGCGCCACGTGAAGGTGGGCATCGTCGCCTTCGCGGGCAGCGCGCAGGTGGCGCAGCTGCCCACCACCAACCACGACGACCTCGTGACGGCCATCGACAGCTTTCAGCTGCAGCGCGCCACGGCCACGGGCAACGCCATCGTGGTGTCGCTGGCCACGCTGTTTCCCGACGCGGGCATCGACATCTCGCAGTTCAGCGCCCCCAGCCGCCAGCGCGGCATCCCGATCGACCAGAACGAGAAGCAGCTCAAGGAGTTCACGCCCGTGGCGCCCGGCTCGTTCACCTCGGCCGCGATCATCATGCTGACCGACGGCCAGCGCACCACCGGCGTCGACCCGCTGGACGCCGCCAAGGCCGCGGCCGACCGCGGCGTGCGCATCTACACGGTGGGCGTGGGCACGGTCGACGGCGAGACCATCGGCTTCGAAGGCTGGTCGATGCGCGTGCGGCTGGACGAAGAAACGCTCAAGGCCATCGCCAACAAGACCAGCGCCGAGTACTTTTACGCCGGCACGGCGAGCGACCTGAAGAAGGTCTACGAGACGCTGAGCTCCAAGCTCACCGTCGAGAAGAAGGAAACCGAGATCTCGGCGCTGTTCGCGCTGGGCGCGGCGGTGCTCACGCTGCTGTCGGCGGGGCTGTCGCTGCTCTGGTTCAACCGGATTCTTTAGCGCTCTGCGAGGGTGGAGCGGGTGGCAGCTTCACCGCCCCCACCCCGCCCAGGAACAGGTCGGCCACGATCGGCGCAATGGCCGCGTGGTCGAGCCGGCCGCCGGGCTTCATCCAGGTGAACATCCAGTTGATCATGCCGAACAGCAGCATGGTCAGCGGCTTGGCGAGCTCGTCGCTCGGCGCGCCGGGGCGCAGCGCCGACACGGCGCGCGCAAAGCCGGCGACCACGGCGCGTTCCTGGTCGAGCACGCGCTCGCGGTCTTCGTCCTCGAGAAAGCGCACGTCGTCGGTCAGCACGCGGTGCGCGTCCTGCGCGCCGGCGTACTCCTCGACGATGCGGTAGATGAAGCGGCGCAGCCGCTCCTCGTCGGTGGACGGCTGGGCCTCTTCCTCGGCCACCAGTGCCGCCAGCTTCGAGACGTGCGTCTCGGCGATGCTGATGAGCAGGCTGCTCTTGTCCTTGTAGTAGTGGTAGAGCGTGGCCTTCGAGAGGTTGCAGGCCTCGGCGACCTGGTTCATCGAGGTCGCGGGGTAGCCGCGGCGGGCGAACAGCTGGGCGGCCTGCGCGAGGATCAGTTCGCGCTGGTCGTCGTAGGTGGCGGATCTTCCACGCGGCATCGGGTCTTCTTCCTGGGTTGTCTGTCGGTTGCTGGCGTGCAGCAGGCTCGATCTTGCATGAAGCCGCAGGGCTATCCGCGGCGGGTGGCGATCAGGGATTTCACGTCGGTGGCGGGCAGGCGCGGCCGGTCTTTTTCCACCTCGGCGAGCGGCGCCACCTCGTGCAGGCTGGCCAGGCTGCGCACCGTCAGCGCCTGGTAGGTCTGCGTGCCTTCGAGCTTCCAGGCGATCTCTTCGTCGCTGAGCTCGCGCCGCACCTTGGCTGGGATGCCCGCCGCGAGCGAGCGCGCGGGCACCTTCATGCCGGCGGGCACGAAGGCACAGGCCGCGACGATGGCTTTCTCGCCCACCTCGGCCTCGTCCATCACCACCGCGTTCATGCCCACCAGCGCGTCGCGCCGCACGATGCAGCTGTGCAGGATCGCGCCATGGCCGATGTGGCCGTTGACCTCCACCACCGTGTCGTTGCCGGGAAAGCCGTGGATGCAGCAGTGGTCCTGCACGTTGGAGCCCTCCTGCAAGACGATGCGGCCGAAGTCGCCGCGCAGGCTGGCGCAGGGGCCGACGTAGCAGTTGGGGCCGACGATCACGTCGCCGATCAGCACGGCCGTGGGATGCACGTAGGCGCTCGGGTCGACGACGGGAATCACGCCGTCGATGGAATAGCTGGGCATTCGGTCTCCTTGTTTTTTGCGAGTCTCAGGGTTTGCCCTGAATGCACCCCGCTTGTGCCGGAATCGAGGTCGATCATAAAATCAACCGAACGGTCGGT
Organism: Variovorax boronicumulans NBRC 103145; assembly: GCF_001591345.1. Classification (GTDB taxonomy): domain Bacteria; phylum Pseudomonadota; class Gammaproteobacteria; order Burkholderiales; family Burkholderiaceae_C; genus Variovorax; species Variovorax boronicumulans. Next base: position 5,347 of record NZ_BCUS01000076.1, read on the forward strand.
CAATAGTGTTTACGCACCGAGCCGTCCCCACAAAGGATGAAAGAGACACGCATGACTGAGCCTTTGGTACTCATCAGCGACAGCGGCGCCGTCCGCACGCTGAGCCTGAACCGCCCTGCGGCGCTCAACAGCTTCACGACCGGGCTGCACGCCGAGCTGCTGGCCGCGCTCGAAGCCGCGGCCGCCGACAGCAGCGTGCGCTGCGTGGTGCTCACCGGCGCCGGCCGCGCCTTCTGCGCGGGGCAGGACCTGGCCGATCCGGCGGTCGCGCCCGACCCCACGCCGGGCGCCGCGCCCAAGGACCTGGGCCACGTCATCTCCACCTATTACGGCCCGCTGGTCGCGCGCCTGCGCTCGATGCCGGTGCCGGTGGTTGCCGCCGTCAACGGCGTGGCGGCCGGCGCGGGCGCCAACCTCGCGCTGTGCTGCGACCTCGTCGTGGCCGGCCGCTCGGCCAGCTTCATCCAGGCCTTCACCAAGATCGGCCTCGTGCCCGACACCGGCGGCACCTGGCTGCTGCCGCGCCTCGTGGGCCCGGCGCGCGCGCTGGGCATCGCGATGCTGGGCGACAAGCTGCCCGCCGAAGAAGCCGCACGCATCGGCCTGATCTGGCAGTGCGTGGACGACGCGGCCCTGGCCGACACCGCCGCCGCGCTGGCGGCGCGCCTGGCCGGCATGCCCACGCGCGCACTCGTGGCCACCCGCGAAGCGATGGCCGCCGCGCAAAACCTCGACCTGGGCGCGGCACTTGCCGAAGAAGCGCGCATCCAACGTGAGATGGGCAACGCCGACGACTACCGCGAAGGTGTCGAGGCTTTCCGCGCCAAGCGCGCCCCGGTGTTCAAGGACCGCTGAGATGACCGACGCTTCCCGCACCCCGCAACAGACCGCCGAGTACGTGCGCGACGGCATGTTCGCGAACGACAACGCCAGCAAGGGCCTGGGCATGCGCATCGTGGAGGTCGGCCCCGGCCAGGCCACGCTCGAGATGCGCGTGCGCCCCGACATGCTCAACGGCCACGCCATCTGCCACGGCGGCTTCATGGCCACGCTGGCCGACTCCACCTTCGCCTTCGCCTGCAACTCGTACAACGAGCTGACCGTGGCCTCGGGCTTCGCCATCGACTTCCTCGCGCCGGCGCGCGAGGGCGACGTGCTCACCGCGCGCTGCTTCGAAGTCTCCAAGGCCGGGCGCACCGGCGTGTACGACACCGAAATCACCAACCAGCGCGGCGAGCGCATCGCGATGTTCCGCGGACGCTCCTACACCGCCAAGGGCCGGCCGGCCGTCCCGGCCGCTTGAGGAGACACCCCACCATGACCGTGAAACGCCCCGCCCCCGGCGACCTCGAGCCGATCGAAACCGCCAGCCGCGACGAGATCGCCGCCCTGCAGCTCACGCGCCTGCGCGCCACGCTGCGCAACGCCTACGACAACGTGCCGCACTACCGCCAGGCCTTCGATGCCAAGGGCGTGCACCCCGACGACCTGAAGTCGCTGGCCGACCTGTCGAAATTCCCGTTCACGGTGAAGACCGACCTGCGCGACAACTACCCCTTCGGCATGTTCGCCGTGCCGCGCACGCAGGTGGCGCGCATCCACGCGTCGTCGGGCACCACCGGCAAGCCGACCGTGGTGGGCTACACGAAGAACGACATCGACACCTGGGCCGACCTGGTCGCGCGCTCGATCCGCGCGGCGGGCGGACGGCCCGGCGACATGATCCACGTCGCCTACGGCTACGGCCTCTTCACCGGCGGCCTCGGCGCGCACTACGGCGCCGAGCGCGCGGGCTGCACCGTCATCCCGATGTCGGGCGGCCAGACCGAGAAGCAGGTGCAGCTCATCCAGGACTTCAGGCCCGACATCATCATGGTCACGCCCAGCTACATGCAGGTGATCATCGAGCAGTTCGAGCGCCAGGGCCTCGATGCGAAAGACAGCTCGCTCAAGGTCGGCATCTTCGGCGCCGAGCCGTGGACCGAGGCCATGCGCCGCGACATCGAGACCCGCGCCGGCATCGACGCCGTCGACATCTACGGCCTCTCCGAAGTGATGGGCCCGGGCGTGGCCAGCGAATGCGTCGAGAGCAAGGACGGCCCAGTGATCTGGGAAGACCACTTCTACCCCGAGATCATCGACCCTGAAACGGGCGAGCTGAAGGCCGACGGCGAAGAAGGCGAACTGGTCTTCACCTCGCTGAGCAAGGAGGCCATGCCCATCGTGCGCTACCGCACGCGCGACCTCACGCGCCTGTTGCCGCCCACCTCGCGATCGTTCCGCCGCATGGGCAAGATCGTCGGGCGCAGCGACGACATGATGATCATCCGCGGCGTGAACGTCTTCCCCACGCAGGTGGAAGAGATCGTGCTCGCGCACAGCGCCCTCACCGGCCTGTACCAGGTGCGCGTGAGCCGCGAAGGCCTGCTCGACCAGGTCGAGGTGCACTGCGAACTCACGCCGCACGAAGCCGCCGCGGCCGACCGCAACGCCATCTCCGAATGGGTTCAGCACCGCGTGAAGACGCTCATCGGCATCTCCACACGCGTGGTCGTGCACGGCCCCGACGAAATGGAACGCACGCAGACCGGCAAGGCCCGGCGCGTCGTCGACACGCGCCCGCGCTGAGCGCCCGCGCCCCACACACCGCACCGAAAGGACACGCACATGTACACCCAGGCCATGGACACGATGGGCAAGGACGCAGGCGACGGCAAGCAGAAGGCCGTGCGCTCCGCCGACGAGCTGCGTCTCGAGGAACGCTTCGACGCGCGCATCGACGCCGGCGACTTCATCGAGGCGAAAGACTGGATGCCCGAGCACTACCGCAAGACGCTGGTGCGCCAGATCAGTCAGCACGCGCACTCCGAAATCGTCGGCATGCTGCCCGAGGGCAACTGGATCAGCCGCGCGCCCACGCTCAAGCGCAAGGCCATCCTGCTGGCCAAGGTGCAGGACGAAGGCGGCCACGGCCTGTACCTGTACGCCGCCGCCGAAACGCTGGGCACCTCGCGCGACCAGATGTTCGACGCGTTGCACACGGGCAAGGCCAAGTACAGCTCGATCTTCAACTACCCCACGCTCAGCTGGGCCGACATGGGCACCATCGGCTGGCTGGTCGACGGCGCGGCCATCATGAACCAGGTGCCGATCTGCCGCTGCTCGTACGCACCGTATGCGCGCGCCATGATCCGCATCTGCCGCGAGGAAAGCTTTCACCAGCGCCAGGGCTACGAGTCGCTGCTGACCATGATGACCCACGGCACCGAGGCGCAAAAGGCCATGGTGCAGGACGCGGTCAACCGCTGGTGGTGGCCCTCGATCATGATGTTCGGCCCGCCCGACGACCAGTCGCCCAACTCGGCGCAGTCGATGCGCTGGGGCATCAAGCGCTTCAGCAACGACGAGCTGCGCCAGAAGTTCATCGACGCCACCGTCGAGCAGGCCGCGATCCTCGGCGTGACGCTGCCCGACCCCGACCTGAAGTGGAACGAAGAACGCCAGTCGCACGACTTCGGCGTCATCGACTGGAGCGAATTCTGGCGCGTGATCGCCGGCGACGGCCCCTGCAACCGCGAACGCCTGCAGGCCCGCGTCGATGCCTGGGACGACGGCGCCTGGGTGCGCGAAGCCGCGATGGCCCACGCCAACAAACAACCGATGAAGGAAGCAGCATGAGCACCGAAGTGAAGCAAGAGTGGCCCCTGTGGGAAGTGTTCGTGCGCAGCAAGGCCGGCCTGGACCACAAGCACTGCGGCAGCCTGCACGCGGCCGACCCGAAGATGGCGATCCAGATGGCGCGCGACGTCTACACGCGCCGCCAGGAAGGCAGCAGCATCTGGGTGGTGCGCTCCGACCAGATCGTGGCCAGCGACCCGGGCGACAAGGACATGTTCTTCGACCCGGCCGAAGACAAGGTGTACCGCCACCCCACCTTCTACGCGCTGCCCAAGTCCGTGGACCACATGTGAGCCAGGAACGGCACGCCATGCAAGCCTCGATCGAACTGAACCGCACGCCCGCCGTGCACTACCTGCTGCGCATCGGAGACACCTGCCTGGTGCTCGCGCAGCGCCTGGGCGAATGGTGCGGCCACGCACCGGTGCTCGAAGAAGACATCGCGATGGCCAACATCGCGCTCGACCTCGTCGGCCAGGCCCGCGCGGTGCTCACGCACGCCGGTCAGCTCGAAGGCGAAGGCCGCGCGCACGACGAAGACCAGCTCGCCTACCTGCGCGACGAGCGCGACTACTTCAACCTCACGCTGGTCGAGCTGCCGCGCGGCGACTTCGCCTTTGCCGTGCTGCGCAACACCATGGTCGCGACGCTGCTCAAGCTGCTGTGGCAACGCCTGGCCGCGTCGAGCGACGCCGAGGTGGCCGCCATCGCCGGCAAGGCGCTGAAGGAAGCGCGCTACCACCAGCAGCACTCGGCCGACTGGGTCGTGCGCCTGGGCGACGGCACCGACGAATCGCGCCGCCGCACCGAGAAGGCGCTCAAGCAGCTGTGGCTCTACGTGCCCGAGCTGTTCGACAGCGACGACGTCGACGCGCAGGCCAGCGCCAGCGGCCTCGGCCCGGCCTGGAGCGAACTGCGCGAGCCGTGGCTGGCCGAGATGCAGCAGGTGCTCGACGCCGCCGGCCTCGCCATGCCGAAGGAAGCCGCCTTCCGCAGCACCGGCAAGCACGGCGTGCACAGCGAGCACATGGGCTACATCCTGGCCGAGATGCAGCACCTGCAGCGCAGCTTCCCCGGAGGCGTGTGGTGACGAACGCACTGGCGTCGCGTGTCGATGCGGCGTGGGCCGTGCTGCACACCGTGCCCGACCCCGAGGTGCCGGCCCTGTCGGTCTGCGACCTGGGCATCGTGCGCGAGGTGATCGAGCACGACGACGGCCTGGAGATCGTGCTCACGCCAACGTACTCCGGCTGCCCCGCGACCGAAGCCATCGAGCACGACGTGCTGGCCGCCATCGAGAACGCAGGCCTGGGCCGTGCGCGCGCCACGCTGCGCCGCGCACCCGCCTGGACCAGCGACTGGATCAGCGACGAAGGCCGCGACAAGCTCAAGACCTACGGCATCGCGCCGCCCGCGCACCTCACGCCCGAAATGGCGGCCAACACCGCCATGCCGATCAAGCTCTTCGGCCGCATGGCCGGCGAGCGCATCGCCTGCCCGCGCTGCGCCAGCGAGCGCACCGAGCGCCTCTCGGCCTTCGGCTCCACCGCCTGCAAGGCCCTGTACCGCTGCATGGCCTGCCGCGAACCCTTCGAACATTTCAAGCCTATATGAGGCACGCCCACGATGAGCACCCTCTTCCACCCCCTGCGCGTGAAGGCCATCGAGCCCGACACGCACGAGGCCGTCATCGTCTCGTTCGAGGTGCCGCCCGCGCTGCGCGAAGTCTTCGGCTTCACGCAGGGCCAGTACCTCACGCTGCGCCATGACATCGACGGCCAGGACCTGCGCCGTTCCTATTCGATCTGCGCCGGCCTCGACGACGGCGAGCTGCGCGTCGGCGTGCGCAAGGTGCGCGGCGGCGTGTTCTCCAACTGGATCAACGCCCACCTGCAACCCGGCGACAGCCTGCAGGTGATGGCGCCGCAAGGCCGCTTCTTCGTGCCCATCGAGCCCGAGGCCGCGCGCCACCACGTCGGCATCGCCGGCGGCAGCGGCATCACGCCGATCCTGTCGATCATGAAGACCGTGCTGGCGCGCGAGCCCAAGAGCCGCTTCACGCTGATCTACGGCAACCGCCAGCTGCAGTCCACGATGTTCAAGGAAGAGATCGAGGACCTGAAGAACCGCTACATGACGCGGCTCGTGCTGCAGCACGTGTTCTCCGACGAGCACACCGATTCGCCGCTGGGCTTCGGCGTGATGAACCGCGAGAAGATCGGCGAGTTCCTGGCCTCGGTGGTGCCCGCCGCGCAGATCGACCACGTGTACGTGTGCGGCCCGTTCCAGATGAACGACGAGGCCGAGGCCGCGCTGCTCGCCGCGGGCGTGCCCGAAGACCGCATCCACATCGAGCGCTTCGGCGTCGCGCTGCCTTCGGCCAGCCAGGTCGGCGCGGTGGTGCACGAGGCGCAGCCGGGCGACGCCAAGCAGGCGCGCGTGACCATCGTGCGCGACGGCCTGCAGCGCGAGATCACCTACACCGAGGGCCAGCCCAGCATCCTCGATGCGGCGTCGGCGGCCGGGCTCGAGGTGCCGTTCTCGTGCACCTCGGGCGTGTGCGGCACCTGCCGCGCGAAGTGCGTGGACGGGGAAGTCCGCATGGAAAGAAACTTCGCGCTCGACAAGAATGAGGTGGCCGCGGGATTCGTGCTGACCTGCCAGGCCCACCCCCTGACCGAACGCGTCACGCTGTCCTTCGACGAGCGCTGAACGCACGGCTTTTCCCTCGGCCTTTCCCCTTTCAACCCGGAGACAAACCAACCATGAAATTCTTCAAGCCCCTGCTGATCGCCGCCCTGTGCGCCACGGCCCTCTCGGCCTGGGCCGACGTCAACGTCGGCGTGACCATCTCGGCCACCGGGCCGGCGGCGTCGCTCGGCATTCCCGAGAAGAACACCATCGCGCTGATGCCCAAGACGATCGGCGGGCAGAAGATCAACTACATCGTGCTGGACGATGCCTCCGACACCACGGCCGCCGTGAACAACACGCGCAAGCTGATCGCCGAGAACAAGGTCGACGTGATCCTGGGCTCGACCACCACGCCGGCCTCGCTCGCGATGATCGACGTGGCCAGCGAGGCGCAGACGCCGATGATCTCGGTGGCCGCCTCGGCCCGCATCATCGAGCCGATGGACGCCAAGAAGAAGTGGGTGTTCAAGACGCCGCAGAACGACATCATGATGTCGCTGGCCATCGCCGAGCACATGGCCGCCAACGGCGTGAAGACGGTCGGCTTCATCGGCTTCTCCGACGCGTACGGCGAAGGCTGGGCGCAGGAATTCGCGAAAGCCGCCGACCTGAAGAAGATCAAGATCGTGGCCAACGAACGCTATGCGCGCTCCGACACCTCGGTCACCGGCCAGGCGCTGAAGCTCATGTCGGCCAAGCCCGACGCGGTGCTGGTCGCCGGCTCCGGTACGCCCGCCGCGCTGCCGCAGAAGACGCTCAAGGAGCGCGGCTACACCGGCAAGATGTACCAGACGCACGGCGTGGCCAACGCCGACTTCCTGCGCGTGGGCGGCAAGGACGTGGACGGCACCTTCCTGCCGGCCGGCCCCGTGCTCGTGGCCGACCAGCTGCCCGCCAGCAACCCGGTGAAGAAGTCTGCGCTCGCCTACGTCGCCGCCTATGAAGCCGCCTACGGCAAGGGCACGGTCTCGACCTTCGGCGCGCACGCCTGGGACGCGGGCCTCCTGATGAGCTCGGCCGTGCCGGTCGCGCTGAAGAAGGCCCAGCCGGGCACGCCCGAGTTCCGCGCCGCCCTGCGCGATGCGCTCGAGCAGACCAAGGACGTGTCGGGCGCGCACGGCGTGTTCAACATGACCGCGGCCGACCACCTGGGCCTGGACCAGCGCGCGCGCGTGATGGTCAAGATCGAAAACGGCGCCTGGAAATTCCAACCTTAAACCGCCCCCAGGCTCCGCGCACTTCGTGTCGCTTCTCCTACCCCCTACCGGGGGCAACACCAGAGGCCCGGCAAAGCCGGTTCCTCGGTGTTTCTGGAACAGGCCGCGATGGGTGTTTGTGGCAACGACCGCAACGACGGTCGCTCTTGATCTGATCTGACGCACGGGCCCCGCCCGAAGGTTTTCATATGGACTTGCAGATTGCCCTGTTGCTGGGGCAGGACGGCATCGTGAACGGCGCGGTCTACGGACTGATGGCGCTCGCGCTGGTGCTGGTGTTTTCGGTCACGCGCGTGATCTTCATTCCGCAGGGCGAGTTCGTCGCCTTCGGCGCGCTCTCGATGGCGGCGCTGCAGGGCGGGCGCACGCCGGCCACGCTGTGGCTGCTGGTGGCGCTGGGCGTCATGGCGCTGGCCGTGGAGGTGTGGCGCTGGAAGCGCGGCGCGACCATCGACTGGCGCTCGGCCTTCACCTGGTGCGTCGCCTTCCCGGCGATCGCCGCGGTGCTGGTGCTGGGCCTCAAGCCCACGTCGATGACGATGCAGGCGGTGACCACGCTGGTGCTGATCGCGCCGCTGGGCCCACTGCTCTATCGCCTGGCCTATCGCCCGCTGGCCGACGCCACGGTGCTGATGCTGCTGATCGTCTCGGTCGCGCTGCACGGCGTGCTGGTCGGCCTGGGCCTGTTCTTCTTCGGTGCCGAAGGTTCGCGCACCACGCCGTTCTCCGACGTGCGCTTCGACATCGGCGGCATCCCCGTGAGTGGCCAGTCGCTCGTGGTGGTGGGCGTCACGCTGCTGCTGGTGATCGCCATGTTCTGGTTCTTCGGCCGCTCCATGGTCGGCAAGGCGCTGCGCGCCACCGCCATCAACCGCGTGGGCGCGCGGCTCTCGGGCATTCCCACCGAGCTGTCGGGCGACCTGAGCTTTGCGCTTGCGGCACTCATCGGCGCGGTGTCGGGCCTGCTGATCGCACCGATCACCACGGTCTACTACGACACCGGTTTTCTCATCGGCCTGAAGGGCTTCGTGGCCGCCATCGTCGGCGGGCTCGCGAGCTACCCGCTGGCGCTCGCGGGCGCGCTGCTGGTCGGCCTGCTGGAGGCCTTCTCTTCGTTCTGGGCCAGCGCGTACAAGGAAGTGCTGGTGTTCACTTTGATCATTCCGGTGCTGTGGTGGCGTTCGCTGCGCAGCCACCACGTGGAGGACGAGGAATGAGCGCGCCGTCGACTTCATCTTCGCCCGCCACCGCCGCGCACGCCGGCCGTCCGCTGGTCACGCCGCGCACGCTCACGCTGGTGTGCATCGTCGCGCTCGCGCTGGCCTGGGGCTGGCTGCCCGACTTCACGGTCGCGGTGCTCAGCAACATCGGCCTGTACGCGCTGGTGGCCGCCGGGCTGGTCATGCTGACCGGCGTGGGCGGCATGACCTCCTTCGGCCAGGCCGCGTTCGTCGGCATGGGTGCCTATGCCACCGCGTGGATCTGCACCTCGCCCACGGCCGCGGGCTGGCTGGGCGGCATCGCCGGTTCGGCGCTGGTGCCGTGGCTCGGCCTGCTGCTCGGGCTGGTGCTGACCTTCGCGCTGGCCTGGGCGCTCGGCGCGGTCACGCTCAAGCTGTCGGGCCACTACCTGCCGCTGTGCACCATCGCCTGGGGCCTGAGTCTGTACTTCCTGCTCGGCAACATGGAGTTCCTGGGCGGCCAGACCGGCATCACGGGCGTGCCGCCGCTGGTGGTGGCGGGCATCTCGCTGGCCTCGCCGCGCGCGCTCGGCGTGGTGATCTGGGCCGTGCTGCTGCTGGCGCTGTGGGCGCTGCACAACCTGCTCGACTCGCGCGAAGGCCGCGCCATCCGCGCGCTCAAGGGCGGCCGGCTCATGGCCGAGTCGATGGGTGTCGACACGGCGCGCCACCGCATCAAGCTGTTCGTGCTGGCCGCGCTGCTGGCGGCCGTGTCGGGCTGGCTCTACGCGCACATGCAGCGCTTCGTGAACCCGACGCCCTTCAACCTGAACATCGGCATCGAGATGCTGTTCATGGCGGTGGTCGGCGGCGCAGGCCACCTGTGGGGCGCGGTGCTCGGCGCCACGCTGATCACGCTGCTGAAGGAGAAGCTGCAGGACATCCTGCCCGCGCTGCTGGGCACCAGCGGCAACTTCGAGGTGGTGGTGTTCGGCCTGCTGATGCTGTTCGTGCTGCAGCGCTTTGCCGATGGCCTGTGGCCCACGCTGGCGCGGCTCGTGAGCCGCTGGGTACGGCCGGTGGCCAAGGCACCTGCAGCCAACGCAGCCGCACCGGCGGCGCAGCTCGCGCAGCGCGTGCTGCCGGCGGCGGGCACGCTGCTGCTGCAGGCCGACGCGGTCAGCAAGCGCTTCGGCGGCCTCATCGCCAACAACGACATCTCGATGACGCTGAAGGCCGGCGAGATCCACGCGCTGATCGGCCCGAACGGCGCGGGCAAGAGCACCTTCTTCAACATGATCTCGGGCGTGGACGACCCCAGTTCGGGCCAAGTGCGGCTCGAAGGCGACGCCATGTCGGGCCGCCCCTCGCGCGCCTTCGCGGCGCGCGGCCTGGGCCGCACCTTCCAGCACGTGCGCCTGCTGGGCCAGCGCAGCGTGGTCGAGAACGTGGCGCTCGGTGCGCACCTGCGCGCCAGGCGCGGCTGGCTTGCGGCCATGCTGCGACTGGACCGCGCCGAAGAGGCCGCGTTGATGGCCGAAGCTCGCAAGCAGATCGAGCGTTGCGGCCTCGGCGCGCACGCCGACACGCCGGCCGCCTCGCTCTCGCTGGGGCAGCAGCGCGTGGTCGAAATTGCACGTGCGCTCGCCGGCCAGCCGTCGGTGCTGCTGCTGGACGAACCCGCCGCCGGCCTGCGCCACCTGGAAAAGCGCGCGCTCTCCGAGCTGCTGGGCCAGTTGCGCGCCGAAGGCCTGGGCATCCTCGTGGTGGAGCACGACATGGAGTTCGTGATGAACCTCGCCGACCGCATCACCGTGCTCGAGTTCGGCACCGTGATCGCCACCGGCACGCCGGCCGAAGTGCAGGCCAACCCGCGCGTGCTCGAGGCCTACCTGGGCGGCGCCGACGACGAACTGCTGGAAGACGCCCGATGAGCCATCCCATTCTTCAACTGGAAGACTTCTGCGTCGCCTACCGCACCGTCGAGGCGGTGCACAGCGTGCGCCTGCACGTGAACGAAGGCGAGATCGTCACCGTGATCGGCCCCAACGGCGCCGGCAAGACCACGCTGCTGTGCGCGGCCATGGGCCTGCTGCAGTCGACCGGCAAGCTGTCGCTTGACGGCGAGCGCATCGCGCGCCCCGGCGTCGAGACCATGGTGGCGCGCGGCGTGGCGCTGGTGCCCGAGCGGCGGGAGCTGTTCGGCGAGATGTCGGTCGAAGACAACCTGCTGCTCGGCGGCTTCTACCAGTGGCGCAAGGGCCAGCGCGACCAGCGCGCGCGCATGGACGAGATCTTCGAGATCTTTCCGCGCCTGAAGGAACGCCGTCCGCAGATGGCCTCCACGCTCTCGGGCGGCGAGCGCCAGATGCTGGCCATCGGCCGCGCGCTCATGGCGCGCCCGCGCCTGCTGATGCTCGACGAGCCCTCGCTGGGCCTGGCCCCGCTGGTGGTGCGCGAGGTGCTGCGCGTGGTGTCGCAACTGCGCAAGCACGGCGTCTCAGTGCTGCTGGTGGAACAGAACGCCCGCGCCGCGCTGCAGGTGGCCGACCGCGCCTACGTGCTCGAGATGGGCGCCGTGGCGCTCGAAGGCAACGCCGGCGATCTGCTGCACGACCAGCGAATCATCGATACCTACCTGGGCATCGGCAACAAGAAATGACCCCCGCGCAGCGCGCGCACCGCGCCGCTGCGCCTTCCCTCTTCAAAGGACACGCGCCATGACCACCCTTCAAAGCTACATCGCCGGCCGCTGGATCGGCCAGGAAGCCGCGCAATCGCTGCGCAGCGCCGTCAACGGCCAGGCCGTGGCGAGCACGCACGCCGAGGCCATCGACTTCGCCGAGGCGCTGGCGCACGCGCGCCGCGTCGGCATCCCCGCGCTCATGAAGCTCGACTTCCAGCAGCGCGCCGAGCGCCTGAAGGCGCTGGCCAAGTACCTGGCCGCGAACAAGGAAGCGCTGTATGCCGTGTCGGCCCACACCGGCGCCACGCGCGCCGACGGATGGATCGACATCGAGGGCGGCGCCGGCACGCTCAGCGCCTACGCCAGCATCGGCACCAACGAGCTGCCCTCGGGCAACCTCGTGCACGAAGGCCCGGCCTTCCCGCTCGGCAAGAAGGGCGGCTTCGCGGGCACGCACATCCTGGTGCCGCGCGGCGGCGTGGCGGTGCACATCAACGCCTTCAACTTCCCGGTGTGGGGCCTGCTCGAGAAGTTCGCGCCCAGCTTCCTCGCGGGCATGCCCTGCATCGGCAAGCCGGCCACGGCCACCAGCTACCTCACCGAGGCGCTGATGAAGCTCATCGTGCAGTCGGGCATCCTGCCCGAAGGCAGCCTGCAGCTCGTGATCGGCAGCACGGGCGACCTGCTCGACCGCCTCGAAGGGCCCGACGTCGTCACCTTCACCGGCTCGGCCGACACCGCCGCCAAGCTGCGCGTGAACGCGAACCTGGTGCGCCAGTCGATCCCGTTCAACGCCGAGGCCGACTCGCTGAACTGCGCGATCCTCGCGCCCGACGTGACGCCCGACGACGAAGAGTTCGATCTCTTCGTGAAGGAAGTGGCGCGCGAGATGACCATCAAGGCCGGCCAGAAGTGCACCGCCATCCGCCGCGCGATCGTGCCGCGCCAGCACCTCGATGCCGTGGCCGAGAAACTGCGCGCGCGCCTGGCCAAGACCGTCATCGGCGACCCCTCGCGCGAAGACGTGCGCATGGGCGCCCTCGCCTCGCGCGACCAGCAAGCCGACGTGGCCGAGCGCGTCGCCACGCTGCTGCAGGGCGCGGAGCTGGTGTACGGTGCACGCGACGGCTTCTCGCCCGTGGGCGACGGCGTGGGCGAAGGCGCGTTCTTCGCGCCCACGCTGCTCTTGAGCCGCAAGCCGCTCGAACACGATGCGGCGCATGACGTCGAGGCCTTCGGCCCCGTCAGCACGCTCATGCCATACGACGGCATCGACGAAGCGCTGGCACTGGCCGCGCGCGGCAAGGGCAGCCTCGTGGGCACGCTGGTCACGCGCGACCCGGCCACCGCGGCCAAGGCCATTCCGGTCGCCGCCGCGTGGCACGGCCGCCTGCTCGTGCTCGACCGCGAGGCCGCCGCCGAATCGACCGGCCACGGCTCGCCGCTGCCGGTGCTGAAGCACGGCGGCCCGGGCCGCGCGGGCGGTGGCGAAGAGCTCGGCGGCCTGCGCGCCGTGAAGCACTACCTGCAACGCGCCGCGCTGCAGGGCTCGCCCACCATGCTGGCCGCCGTCACCGGCGAGCACGTGCGCGGCGCCGCGCTGTGCGAGAGTGAGGTGCATCCCTTCCGCCGCTACTTCGAGGAACTGCGCATCGGCGACTCGCTGCTCACACACCGCCGCACCGTGGGCGAAGCCGACATCGTCGCCTTCGGCGGCATCTCGGGCGACTACTTCTACATGCACTTCGACGAAGAGGCGGCCAAGGCCTCGCCCTTCGGCAAGCGCATCGCGCACGGCTACTTCGTGCTGTCGGCGGCCGCGGGCCTGTTCGTGTCGCCCTCGCCCGGCCCGGTGCTGGCCAACTACGGCCTGGACACGCTGCGCTTCGTCAAGCCCGTGGGCATCGGCGACACCATCCAGGCGCGCCTGACCTGCAAGCGCAAGATCGACCGCAACAAGAAGGACGCGAGCGGCCAGGGCCAGGGCGTGGTGGCCTGGGACGTGGAGGTGACCAACCAGCTCGGCGAGCTGGTCGCGAGCTACGATATCCTGACGCTCGTCTCCAAGAAACCCACCACCACCTAAGCTCCACCTGATGTTCGATCTCACAGGAAAAGTCGCGCTCGTCACCGGCGGCAACGGCGGCATCGGCCTCGGCATGGCGCAGGGCCTCGCCAAGGCCGGCGCCCGCGTCATCGTTGCGGCGCGCAATGCACAGAAGTCGGCCGCCGCGGTCGAATCGCTGAAGGCACTAGGCAGCGACAGCTTCGCGCTCGCGCTCGACGTGACCGACGAAGCCTCGGTGCAGAAGGCCTTCGACGAGGTCGCCGCGCGCTGCGGCCGGCTCGACATCCTCGTGAACAACGCCGGCACCACGGTGCGCAAGCCGGTCGACCAGCTCGCGCTGGCCGAGTGGCACCAGGTGATGGACACCAACCTCACCAGCGCCTTCCTGTGCAGCCGCGCCGCACACCCGCACCTCAAGGCCGCGGGCGGCGGCAAGATCATCAACATCGGCTCGATGATGTCGATCTTCGGCGCGCCCTACGCGCCGGCCTATGCGGCGAGCAAGGCCGGCATCGTGCAGCTCACCAAGTCGACCGCGCTCTCGTGGGCGGTCGACCAGATCCAGGTCAACGCCATCCTGCCGGGCTGGTTCGAGACCGAGCTGACCGACGGCGCGCGCACCCAGATCCCGGGCCTGTACGAGCGCGTGAAGGCGCGCGCCGCGGCCGGCCGCTGGGGCCAGCCCTCGGACATCGCAGGCACCGCCGTGTTCCTGGCCAGCGCCGCCTCCGACTACGTGACCGGCACCGCCATCCCGGTCGACGGCGGGTTTTCGATCTCCGGCTGAGTCTTGCGGGCCGTGTAAATTCGGCCGCCATGCTCCTCTGGTTCCAGCTTATCCTTTTCGTCGCCGGCACGGCCGCGCTGCTGTACGTGTCGCGCGGGCCGCTGAGCCAGCCCGGCTCGCACGGCTTCTACCGCTTCTTCGCGTGGGAATGCATGCTGGTGCTGATCGTGCTGAACCTGCCGGTGTGGCATGTCGATCCGCTCTCGTTCACGCAGCTGCTCTCGTGCGTGCTGCTGGCGCTGTCGATCTGGCTGCCGATCCACGCGGTGCGGCTGCTCAAGGCGCAGGGCAAGCCGAGCGAGGCGCGCAACGACGACCCGGCCCTGTACGGTTTTGAAAAGACCTCGGCGCTGGTGACCACCGGCGCCTTCCGCTACATCCGCCACCCGATGTACACGGCGCTGATGCTGCTGGCCTGGGGCGCCTTCCTCAAGCAGTTCACCTGGCTCACGCTGGCGCTGGTGCTGATGGCCACGCTGTTCCTTTTCCTGACGGCGCTACGCGACGAAAAGGAATGCCTCGCGCATTTCGGCGACGACTACCGCGCGTACATGCGCGGCACGCGGCGCTTCATTCCTTTCGTGCTGTAGCGCCGGGCGCTTCGAGCGCGCCCTCTTCTTTCCTTGCGCCCCACCAGGCCGCGAGAACCAGCCCGCCCTTGCGCACCAGCAGCACCGCCATGACCACGAGCACGGCCCGCGACGCCACGTAGCCCGCGATACCGAGCACCGTGGACGGCAGCGGCTTGGACGCCCAGAAGATGACCCAGGTCGCCAGGCCGGCCATCGCCAGCCCGCCGACGATCAGCATCACGCCACCCACCATCCACGTGAGGATCGCCAGCCGCGCAGCCAGGCCGGTCAGGCGGTCGGCGCCGGGCCAGTCGCGCCAGGTCCACAGCGCGGCCAGGCCCAGCGAACCCATCATGGCCGCCAGCAGGCCCATGAGGCTGTAGGCGGCGACGGTGATGATCTGGTTCAGGTCCGGCATGCAGGCTACGGCGCCAGGCGCGGCAGCGCCTTCGCATCGACCGCCTCGCCATCGACGATGAAGTGCCCGCCCGCCACGTGGTGCAGCGTGCGCAGCTCGTCGTGTCCTTCGAAATGCCAGCGCCCTTCGGAGAACACGCGCGCATCGGCCTGCGCCGCGATCACCTCGCCCAGGAACAGGTCGTAGCGCTGCTGGATCGGCGGCTCGGGCAGCAGCCGGCATTCGAGCCAGGCCGCGCAGCCTTCGAGCAGCGGCGTGCCGGTGGCGTCGCCCGCGAAGGTCGAGAGGCCGTAGGCGGCGAACTTGTCGCTGCCGTCGCGCTCGGCGATCTCGCGGCCCGAGCTGTTGCCCAGCGCCTCGGTCAGGTCGAGCTGCGCGCGCGTGGGCACCTGCAGTGCAAAGGTGCCCGCGCCTTCGAGCAGCACGCGCGTCCAGGTGCTCTTGTCGAGCACGACCGCCACCTTGGGCGGATCGAAGTCCAGCGGCATGGCCCAGGCCGCGGCCATGATGTTGCGCCGTCCATCGTGCGCGGCGCTCACGAGGACGGTCGGGCCGTGGTTCAGGAGACGGTAGGCCTTGTTCAACGAAACCGGCCGGCGGTGAGTGGCGTTCATGCGCGTGGGGCCCGCGAAAGCGAGCCCGGAGGATGGCGGCCCGCCAGCCTACCAGCAGGCGCCGGGCTGCTCAAACGCGCGGTTGTTGCCCGTCACGCCGCATAGGCGTCGCACAGGGCGAGGTACTCGTCGCCCGAAATCTCCAGCGCGGTCGCGCGGCGCAGCACGCGGGCCTTCGGCTTGGGCAGGTCGGTCTTGATCTGGATCTGCTTGCCGATGGGAATGCCCATGTAGTCCTGGTTGACCCAGGTGTTCTCGACGATGTTGTGCCACGGCAGCAGCAGGCCGTTCTCGAAGGTCAGGCCCTGGCGGCCGATGACGAAGGCGGGCGTTGCGATGTTGGCCAGCGTGCGGATGCACTTGACGGCCAGCCACGCGGCCAGCAGACCGAAGCCCGCCGCGATGAGGATGCCGATGTTCTTGTCCTGCGCGCGGATGCACAGCACAGCGAGCACGACCGCCACCACCACCCAGAGCGTGGCACCGGCGATCAGCCGTGTGCGGGAGTAGAAGACGGGGCGGTCCTGGCGGGTTTTTTCCTGTTGGCTGGCGGAGCTGTAGATTTCCATTTTGGAGTCGCTGTACTTTGGAGATTGAAGAAAGAAAAAGAAAAGGGGCTCAGGCCGACGGCAGGCGCTGCATGAGGCAGCTCATCAGCACCGGTTCGTTGTCGATCTTCGAGCGATCGATCTTGCGGGTCTTGCCGTTGGCAACGATGAGCAGGTGCTCGTCGACATCCATCGCTTCGGCGTCCGACTGCGTGCGGATCGTGTCGATGCTCGACCACGCGATGAGCTGGCCCTTGTGCACCAGCCCTTCGGCATTGAGGGCCAGCGCGCCGAAGGGCACGGTGTCGCCCGCATGCAGGCGCCGCTCCACGTCGTGCCGCAGCACCTCGCCCACGGCCTCTTCCACTTCGGCGACGAGCGCGTACGGGTCGTCCCACAGGTCGAGCCGCAGGCGCAGCGTCTGGCCATCGCGGGTGGTGAGCAGCAGGTGGTTGCGGTTGTGGCGATGGCGCAGCCGCGTCACGTCGGCAAAGGCGATGGTCTGCGTGCCCAGCTGCAGGCCGTGCGCGGTCAGCGTCAGCACCTGCAGGGTGCGCAGCCACGCGAAGAAATCGCTGCCCTTCCAGCAGATCAGGTAGATCGCGGCCGGGATCGCCAGCACCAGCACGAAGAAGGCGCCCTTGTAGCGCACGAAGTCCGGCGTGATGAGGTACGGAAGGATGTAGATCCTGGCCGGCACCAGCACCATGGCGCAGAAGACATAGATCGCGGCCAGGCCGGCCAGCACACAGTAGAACGCGTAGCGCGGAAAGATGCGGTCGTGACGAAGGGGCATGTGAAGCAAGTACCCAATGCGTCGACAACGGGCGTGGTGGCGTGGAGCTGAATTGCGCGCACGACCATACCAGCGGGAAGCGTCGCTCTCGAGGCTGCGAATGCGTTAAAGCATCTTTTTTTTGAGCCGGCAACGCTCGTTGCGAAACCAGTTAACCAAGAAGATTTAAGTTTGATGCCCGCTTCGACACAAGCGCTGCTTAAGCATTCATGGCAACTCTGCAAGCAGCGCGCGGTGTGCGGCCAGTGCGCGCCCGCGCATCGGGGCCTGCGCGTCGCGGCCCGTGAGCGGACCGAAGCGCGCGTCTCTCGACACGGCCGCCACCGCATTGCGAAGACAACGGTGCGCGGGGTCCACCTCATCGCGCGGATGCCAGGCCTGCAGCACCTGCTCGGGCGGCACGGCCACCGGCAGCTTGAACATCGCCAGGCCGAGGCTCGCGGCCACGGTGCGCGCGAGCGGCTCGGGCACGCAGGCCACCAGTGACGATCGCGCGGCGGCCATCAGCGCGCCATAGGCGCTGGGCACGGTCAATGCGATCTGCCGCGCACAACCTTGTGCCGCGAGCAGGCTGTCGAGGGGCTCGACCGACCTGGCGCGCCGCGTGACCGCCACATGCTGCTGGGCCGCCAGGCGTTTGGGCGTGACGCGCGCCTTGAGCAGTTCGTGCCCCGCCCCGACCACGCCGACGATGCGTTGCTCGTACAGCAACGCGGTCTGCGTCTCCGGCCCTTTGTCGGGCAGCGTGCCCACGTCGAGATCGATGCGCCCTTCGCGCAGGGCCATCGCATCGCTGTCGCTTTCGGGCACGAAGCGCAGGCGCGCCAACGGCATGTCGCGCCGCAGCGCGGCCAGCAAGGTCGCGCCGTAGACGATGCCCATGCCTTCGGGCGCGCGCACCGTGAACTCGCGCGCCACGCGCGACAGCGGCACGCCGCCATCGGGCTGCATCAGCAGGCGCGCGTCGGCGATCAGGCGGCGCACCGGATCGCGCAGCGCCACCGCGCGCGGCGTCGGCACCAGCTTGCGGCCGGCCCGCACGAGGATCGGATCGCCCAGCGCCTCGCGGATGCGCGCGAGCGTGTGGCTCATGGCCGGCGCGCTCAGGTGCATGCGCTCGGCCGCCGCGCTCACGCTGCCGGTGCTCAGCAGCGCGTCGAGTGCGGCCAGCAGGTTCAGGTCCATGGAATTCATTTCGTGCAGGTCATTGCTTTGAACAATGCACTGTACAGACGCCTCGTGCGGGTTGAAACTTCGCGCCCTCGCACCACTGGAGCCCCGCCCTTGAATCCTTCTTCGCAAGCCAGCCGCACCGCCCTCGCCACCGCGCTCATGCGCTCCATCCATTCGCGCAGCGCGCCTGCGCCGCTGCTGGACGACCCGTGGGGCGAGCGCCTGGTGCCCGACAGCGTGCGCGCCGCCTTTCGCGAACGCGCGCTGGCACGGCGCGACGCCACCTCGACGGACTCACCCGACACAGCGCTCGACGACGCGATGCGCGCCAACGCCGCCTACCCCGACGTGATCCTGCGTTCGCGCTACACGGAAGACGCGCTGAAAGACGCGGTCGCGCGCGGCATCACCCAGTACGTGCTGATCGGCGCCGGCTTCGACAGCTTCGTGTGCCGCATCCCCGAGTGGGCGCAGGGCCTGGCCATCTACGAGGTCGATCACCCGGCCACGCAGCCGCTGAAGCGCCAGCGCCTCGCGGCCTGCGGCGTGGCACCGTCCGCATCGGTGCATTTCGTCGAAGCGGACCTGTCGGCCGAACGCCTCGGCGCGGCGCTCGCGCGTTCGCCCTTCAACGCCGCGCAGCCGACCTTCTTCTCGTGGCTCGGCGTGACGGTGTACCTGACGCGCGAGGCCAACCTTGCCGCGCTGCGCGACATCGCCACCTGCGCGGCGCCCGGCAGCGAACTGGTCTTCACCTACATCGACGAGGCCACGTTGCACGCGGGCCCCTCCGGCACCGAGGCCTTCCAGAAGCTGCGCAGCGACGTGGCCTCGGTCGGCGAAGAGTTTTTGTCGGGCTTCGATCCGAAGACGCTGGCGGCGCTGCTGCGCGGCACCGGACTCGATCTGCTCGAAGACATCGACGGCCACGCAGCACTGGCGCGCTACGACCCGGCCGGGCGCAACGGCCTGCAGCCGGCCGGCGCGGCGCACATCGCGCACGCGCGCATCGTCAGCGCGGCACCATCGCCTGCCGCCTGAACTCGCTCGGGCTGCCGCCCGTGTGCGCGCGGAACACGCGGCTGAAGTGCGAGAGGTTGCCGAAGCCCGCGCCCAGCGCGATGTCGGTGATGGAGCGCGCGGCGTTCGCGGGGTCGATCAGGTCGCGGATGCTGGCCGCCAGCCGCTGGTGCTGGATGTAGCCGGTGAGCGTGTCGTCGTCGCCCGCGAAGGCCTGGTGCAGCAGGCGCTTGCTGCAACGCAGTGCCAGCGCCATGCCGTCGATCGACAGCGCCGGGTCGCGCAGGTTCTGCGCCACGTGGCGGTGGATGCGGTCTTTCAGTGCCTCGCGCTGGGTCTGGGCGGTGCTGCGGCCCGCCAGCTCCATGAGCGACAGGCGCACCAGCTGGATCAGCAGCTCGCCCGCGCCGCGCGCGGCGGCCTCGCTCATGTGGGGCAGCTCCAGGTAGGTGTTGCGCATGGTCTCCAGCGCCACACGCGAGATGCCGCTGTCGCCGCCGATGCGCCGCGCCACGAGGTCGCCCAGCGGCAGCGCGGGCGAGGCGATCTGGTCTTTCGGCAGCATCACGATGAGGTGGTCGCTGCGCTCGGGGTTGGCCACGGTGTAGTCGAGCGTGGTGTCGTACAGCGTCCAGCCGCCCGCGCGCACCGCCGCCGCGCGCCCGCGCTGCGTGACCTCGGCCGAGCCCTGCCAGGGCGCGACGATCTTGAGGTACGGCGCATCGCTCAGGCGCGCCATCTGCGGGGTGCGCAGCACGCGGTGGCGGTTGGCCTCGAGCCGCGTGAGGATCACGTCGCCCGCGTGCGAGGACGCGAGGTGGCCGTCGAAATCGCTGTCGCCGTACAGGTCGGAGCCGAGGCCGCCGAAGTGGCGCCACACCCACTCGCACCACAGCGGCCCGCGTTCCTTCGGCGGGATGGCGTCGGTGGACAGGAGCAGGGACGCGGTCATGGGGCGAAAGCAGTGAAGACGAAAGATTGCAACACGGCAGCAGGATGCCGCGCATTGTGGAGTGCCCGCAAAGCCCTCGCCTTTGCGGGTTAACCACTAGGCGCCTGCACGCTGCGTCAAGTGCTTTGTGCGCGGCGGGCACAGCGGCAAAGGGCGTGCGTTTCTACGATCCCGGTCAGCGGGCGCATACCGACGCCCGGAAGGAGACCTCCATGCTTCACCCCACCCGCCGCCACTGGATCCAGGGCACGGCCACCGCGCTGGGCGCGGCCGCCGTCGCGCCGCAGCTGTTCGCGCAAGGCGCGCCCGTTCGCATCGGCTACGCCATCGCCCGCACCGGCCCCTGGGCCGCAGGCGCACAGGTGAGCCAGGAACCCAACTACCTGCTATGGGCCGAGCAGGTCAACGCCGCGGGTGGCCTGTCGGTGAAGGGCACCAAGCGCCCCATCGAGCTCATTGGCTACGACGACCGCAGCGAGACCGAGACCTGCGTGCGCACCTTCGAGAAGCTCATGGGCAGCGACAAGGTCGACCTCGTGCTGCCGCCCTGGGGATCGGGCGCCAACTTCGCGGTCGCGCCGCTGGCCAACCGCTTCGGCTACCCGCTGCTCGCGCCCACGGCCCTGTCGCGCAAGCTCATCGACATGCGCCTGCCCTTCTTCTTCTCGCTGCTGCAGCAGCCCGACAAGATGATGGGTGCGCTGGTCGACATGCTGGTGGCGCAGAACGTGAAGACGATCACCATCGTCTACATGGACGACCTGTTCGGCCTGGAGAACTTCGCGGCGCTGAACAACGCGCTGAAGAAGACGCAGATCCAGGTGCTCGACCGCAAGAGCTACCCGCTGGGCGTGAAAGACCTCGCACCCGTGCTGCGCACCATGAAGGACCTGAACCCCGACGCCTTCATCGGCATCACCTACCCGCCGGACACCATCCTGGCGAGCCGGCAGGCGCGCGAGGTCGGCTTCAACCCGAAGTACTTCTACGCCTCGGTGGGCACGGCCTTCCAGCTCTACAAGAACGTGATGGCCGCCAACACCGAGGGCGTGATCGGCATGGGCTCGTGGAACGGCAAGACCAGCCCCGAGGCCAAGGCCTACTTCGATGCGCACACGAAGAAGTTCGGCAAGGAGCCCGACCGCTGGGCCAGCGGCCACGCGTGGGCCGGCCTGCAGATCCTGCAGCAGGCGGTGGAGAAAGTGGGCCTCGACCGCAAGGCACTGCGCGAGCAGATCGCGAAGAACGAGTTCAAGACCATCCTCGGGCCGATCCGCTTCGAGGGCAGCGAGAACGCGTCGATCCCCGGCACCGTGTCGCAGTGGCAGGGCGGCGACTTCGAAGTGGTGTGGCCCAAAGACCGCGCCACCGCGCAACTGATGCCCAAGCCGGCCTGGAAATAACAGCGTGTCGTTCTCTGGATGGGCCGAGCTCCTGGCCGGCGGATTGATCACGGGTGGCATCTATGCGCTGGTCGCCATCGGACTGAACCTGCAGTACGGGCTGATGCGCATCATGAACATCTCGCACGGCGAGTTTTTGATGCTCGGTGCCTTTCTCACCTGGTGGGCGCACACGGCGCTGGGCATCTCGCCGCTGGTGTTCATGCCGGTGGCCTTCGTGCTGCTGATGGCATTGGGCATGGCGGTGCACTGGCTGTGCTTCCGGCAGGTGGCGGCGCGCGCGCCGAACGTCGACGTGTTCGAGGCGCGCAGCCTGATGGTCGGCTTCGGCCTCATGTTCTTCGTGCAGAACACCGCCTTGCTCGTGTGGGGCGGCGACCTGCGCGGCTACGACTACCTGGCCGAGCCGGTGCAGCTGGGCGAGATGCGTTTCACCGCCAACAAGCTGGTGCTGTTCGGCGTGGCGCTGGCGCTGAGCCTCGTGCTCATCGCGCTGCTCAAGCTCACGCTGCTGGGCAAGGCGGTGCGCGCGCTGATGCAGTCGCCCACCGGCGCGCAGCTCGTGGGCATCAACACGAAGCGGCTGCACCCGCTGATGTTCGGCATCGGCCTCGGCCTCTCGGGCGTGGCCGGCGCGCTGCTGTCGATGACCTACGAAATCTCGCCCTCGATGGGCGAGCCCTACACCGTGACGGCGCTGATCGTCATCACCCTCGGCGGCTTCGGCAGCATCGCGGGCAGCCTCGTCGGCGGCCTGCTGCTGGGCGTGGTCGAAGCGCTGGGCATGTACTACACGAGCCCCTCGCTCAAGATGCTGCTGTCGTACGCCGTGTTCATCGGCGTGCTGATCTGGCGGCCCAACGGACTGTTCTCCAGAAGATGAATTCCCTCTTTCAAAACAAACCGTGGTGGGTGCTTGGCATCGGCCTCGCGCTGGCGGCCGCCGTGCCATGGGTCGCGAGCGAGTTCATCGCCTCGGTCGCGCTCGGCTGCCTGATGTACATCGCGCTGGCCACCAGCTGGTCGCTGTTCTGCGGTGCCACACGCTACCTGTCGCTGGCCACCTCGGCCTTCTTCGGCCTGGGCGCGTATGCGAGCGCCACGCTGCTCGAGGTGCTGCCCTGGCCGCTGGTGATCCTGAGCGGCGCGGCCATCGCGAGCGCGGTGGCGGTGCTGATGGGTGCGGCCGTGCTGCACCTGCGCGGCACCTACTTCGCGGTGCTGACCTTCGGCATGACCGAGCTGATCCGCCATGCCGTCACCTTCGTCGAGAAGCAGGTCTCTGGCACCGTGGGGCGCGTGCTCACGGTGGTGCCGTCGAACGAGACGGTGTACCTCACGGTGCTGGCGATTGCGGGCGCGGCCATTGCCACGGCGCTGCTCGTGAAGCGCAGCCGCTTCGGCCTGGCGCTGGCCGGCATCGGCGCCGACGAGCAGCGTGCGCAGACGCTGGGCGTGGACACGCGCCGCGTGAAGATCGCCGGCTTTGCGCTCACCGCCGCCTTCGCCGGCGCGGTGGGCGCGGCGATGGCCGTGCGCTGGACCTACATCGAACCGGCGGCCGTGTTCAGCCCCTTCATCGGCTTCCAGACCGTGCTGATCGCGATGATCGGCGGGGCCGCCAGCATCGGCGGACCGGTGGCCGCGGCCATCGTGTTCAGCCTGCTGTCGGAGACGCTGCGGCTGCAGCTGCCCTACGGCTACATGATGGTGCTGGGGCTGCTGCTCATCCTGTGCGTGATGTACCTGCCCAACGGCCTCGCGTCGCTGTGGCAGCGCAAGGCGGCGGCGTTGCGGAGGCATGCGCCATGAAGGCCACGCCACTTCTCGAAGCCCGCGACCTCACGGTGCGCTTCGGCGGGCTCACCGCCGTCGATGCGGTGAGCGCGACGCTGCACGCGGGCGAGCTGGTCGGCATCATCGGCCCGAACGGCGCGGGCAAGACGACCTTCTTCAATGCGATCTCGGGCGTGGTCATGCCCACGTCGGGCCGGCTGCTGGTGGAAGGCGATGTCGACCTGACACGGCGCGGTCCGCACCTGTACGCCGCGCACGGCATCGCACGCACCTTCCAGACGCCGCGCGTGATGGCCGACATGACGCTCGAAGACAACGTGCGCTTCGGCATGCAGTTCGCGGGCCGGCGCCGCGCGCCCATCGCGGGCCTGGGCAGCACCGGCGAGATCCTCGACATGCTGGGCCTGGGCGGCCTCGCGACGCAGGTCGCGGCCGACGTCACGCCCTCGCAGCAGCGGCTGCTCGAGATCGGCATGGCGCTCGGCACGCGGCCGCGCGTGCTGCTGCTCGACGAAGTGGCGGCCGGCCTCACCGAGGCGGAGGTCGATGCCATGGCGCGGCGCATCCGCCGCCTGCGCGACGACCACGGCCTCGCCGTCGTGTGGATCGAGCACGCGGTGACCACGCTGCTGAAGTACGTCGAGCGCGTGCTGGTGCTGCACCAGGGCCGCAAGATCGCCGACGGCACGCCGGCCGAGGTCGTGCGCAATGCCGAGGTGGTCGAGGCCTACCTGGGCGACGAGATGGAGGCCACGGCATGAGCACCACCCAGATGACCGTGCGCGGTCTTGCGGCCGGCTACCACGGCTTCCAGGTCATCCAGGGCCTGGACCTCGACGTGACGCCCGGCGTCACCGTCGTGCTCGGGCCCAACGGCGCGGGCAAGACCACGCTGCTCAAGGCGCTCGCGGGGCTGCTGCCGCGCACGGGCGACGCGGTGCTCGACGGTGCGGCGCTGCCGTCCGCCGATGCCACCGCCTGCGTGCGGCGCGGCCTGGCGCTGGTGGCCGAGGGCCGCCAGCTGTTCCCGCAGATGACCGTCACCGAGAACCTCGAACTCGGCGGCTGGCTCATTCCCGCGCGGCTGCGCGCCGAGCGGCTCGCGCGCGCCTTCGATGACTTTCCGCGCCTGAAGGAACGCGCCACGCAGCTCGCCGGCACCATGAGCGGCGGCGAGCAGCAGATGGTCGCCGTGGCGCGCGCCCTGATGAGCGGGCCGCGCCTGCTGATGCTCGACGAGCCCTCGCTCGGCCTGGCGCCGCGCATGGTCGACGAACTGCTCGCCATCGTGCGCCGCATCGCCGACCAGGGCGTGACCGTGCTCATGGTCGAACAGAACGTGCGCAAGGCCTTGCAGGCCGCCGACCGCGGCTACGTGCTCGAACGCGGGCGCGTCGTCGTCTCGGGCGAAGCGCAGGCGCTGCTGCATTCCGACGCCGTGCGCCAGGCCTACCTGGGCGTGGCCTGACCCCCTCTTCCTCTTTTCTGCAAAGGACACCCATGACCGACATCTCCATGCTCATCGACGGCGAACGCCGCGCGGCCACCGGCGGAGCCACCTTCGAGCGCCGCAACCCGCTGGACGGCGGCATCGCCACGCGCGCCCCTGCGGCCAC
>NZ_BCUS01000077.1 GCF_001591345.1 Variovorax boronicumulans NBRC 103145
GGCGGATCATCAGGACTCCTCGAAAAGAATGACTACCACCGCTGATACGGGCCAGCCGCCCGAACGGGGTTAAGCCGCCGCAGCCATTCGCAACAATTCGTCGCCTTCCGCCACCTGCTCGCCCGGCGAGAACATCAGTTCCTCCACCGTGCCGTCGGCCGGCGCGGCGATGGTGTGCTCCATCTTCATGGCTTCCATCACGGCCAGCGGCTGGCCGCGGCTGACCTTGTCGCCGGCCTTGACCGCGAAGGACACGACCTTGCCGGGCATCGGCGCCGTGAGGCGGCCGCCTTCGGCGTGGGTGTCGCCCGCGTGGGCGAGGCGGTCGATGGCCGTGAGGCGCGTGGCGCCCTTCGCCGCGAACACGTGGGCGGTGGCGCCGTCCAGGTGCACGTCGAGGGTCTGGCGCGTGCCGGCGAACTCGAGCTCGAATTCGCCCGTGGGAAAGCGGCCGATGGTGAGCGGGCCTTCGACACCGCCCACGGCGAGGTGCAGGCCGCCGTCGCGGCGGTAGGTCAGCAGTGCGCTGTGCTCGGCGCCGCGGAACTCGAAGTCGAAGCGGCGCTTGTATTCGCCGTGTGCGCGCCAGCCGTCGCGGCGCTCGAAGGGGTCGGGCAGCTGCGTCGGCCACTCGGTGACCAGCGTGCGCGTGATGGCGGCGGCCGCGGCCAGCGGCAGGCCCAGCGGCTCGCGGTCGAACAGCACGGCGCGCTCGCGCTCGATGAGCGCGGTGTCGAGGTTGGCCTTCGAGAACGACTCGGTCGCCAGGATGCCGCGCAGGAACTGCACGTTGGTCGACACGCCCACGATCTGCACCTGGGCCAGCGCGGCATCGAGCCGGGCCAGCGCCTCGGCGCGCGTGCTGCCGTGCACGATGAGCTTGGCGATCATCGAGTCGTAGAAGGGCGAGATCTCGCCGCCCTCGCGCACGCCGTCGTCGATGCGCACGCGGCTGCGCTGGAAAGCGGTCGCCTGCGGCTTGCGGTACACGCGCAAGGTGCCGGTGGCGGGCAGGAAGTTGTTGTCGGGGTTCTCGGCGCAGATGCGCGCCTCGATGGCGTGGCCGTGGATCTGCAGTTCCGATTGCTTGGCAGGCAACGGCTCGCCCGACGCCACGCGCAATTGCCATTCGACGAGGTCGAGGCCGGTGATCGCTTCGGTCACCGGATGCTCCACCTGCAGGCGCGTGTTCATCTCCATGAAGAAGAAGTTCATCTCGCCGCCTTCGCGCTGCTCGACGATGAACTCGACCGTGCCCGCGCCCACGTAGTTCACGGCACGCGCCGCGGCCACGGCGGCATCGCCCATCTGCTTGCGCATCGCCTCGGTCATGCCGGGCGCGGGCGCTTCCTCGAGCACCTTCTGGTGGCGCCGCTGCACCGAGCAGTCGCGCTCGAACAGGTAGACGTAGTTGCCCTGCGTGTCGCCGAACACCTGGATCTCGATGTGGCGCGGGCGCTGCACGTACTTCTCGATCAGCACCGCGTCGTCGCCGAAGCTGTTGATGGCTTCGCGCTTGCACGAGGCCAGCGCGGCCTCGAAATCGGCGGCCTTGTCGACCGCGCGCATGCCCTTGCCACCGCCGCCGGCGCTGGCCTTGATGAGCACCGGGTAGCCGATGCGGTCGGCCTCTCGCTGCAGCAGCGCCGGGTCCTGGTCGGCGCCGTGGTAGCCGGGCACCAGCGGCACGCCGGCCTTTTCCATCAGCTGCTTCGACTCGGCCTTCAGGCCCATGGCCTTGATCGCCGAGGGCGGCGGGCCGATGAAGGCCAGGCCGGCGTCGGCGCAGGCCTGTGCGAACTCTTCGTTCTCGCTGAGGAAGCCGTAGCCCGGGTGCACCGCTTCGGCGCCCGTGGCCTTGGCGGCTTCGAGGATCTTTTCCCAGCGCAGGTAGCTGTCCTTCGGGGCGCTGCCGCCGAGGTACACCGACTCGTCGCAGGCGCGCACATGGTTGGCATGCGCGTCGGCATCGGAGTACACCGCCACGGTGCGAACGGCCATGCGGCGAGCGGTTGCGGCCACGCGGCAGGCGATCTCGCCACGGTTGGCGATGAGGATCTTCTTAAACATTCGGAGTGTCTCCCGGAGGATTCTTTTTCAGTTGAAAAGCGGACGTGACGCCCGGATCGGGCCGGCCACTGAAGATGCGTGCCACGCGGCTGAACAGCGCGCGCAGAAAGCGCCAGCTCTTGCGGATGAGCCACACGCTGAGCACGAGCACGAAGACGAACAGCACGAGAAAGACCAGCGGATGCGCCACCGCGAGCCACAGCCCGGCCGGCACCATCGAGTCTTCGACCAGCGACGCGCCCACGTTCGAGAACGGCTCGGGCGAGGTGTTGATGGCCGCGCGCGTGGTGGCCTTGGCCGCATGCGCCGTGGCCGCGAAGCCGCCGCCCAGCAGCGCCGCCACGACGGCCATCGCGCCGTGGTCGGCACCGAACACGCTGGCCGCGAGCGCCGCGCCGGCGGGGATGCGAATGGCGGTGTGCACCACGTCCCACAGCGAGTCCAGGCCGGGGATCTTGTCGGCGAAGAACTCGACGAACACCATGAAGCCGCTGACCGCCAGCACGATCGGATGCGCAAGCATCTGCAGCCCCGAAGGCAGCGGCACCCAGCCGAAGTAGCCGACCAGGCCGGTCAGCAGCACGACGAGGTACAGACGCACGCCGCTGGCCCAGCCGATGGCGGCGGCCAGTGCGAGCAGTTGCGGCATGTCGAGTGCGTTCATGGCGGTCCTTGGTTGGCTGTCAGCCGGCGAGCCAGGACGGCTTGCGCTTCTGCAGGAAAGCCTGCACGCCCTCGCGGCCTTCGTCGCTGGCGCGGATGTCGGCGATGCCTTCGACGGTCTTGGCGATGAGCGCGCTGTCGATCTCGCGGCCGGCTACGTCGGCGATCAGCTGCTTGCAGGCGCGCACGGCGGCGGGGCTGGCGCCGGTGAGGGCCTTCAGCAGCTCGTCGACCTTAGCGTCGAGCGCGTCGGCGGCCACCACCTCATGCACGAAGCCGATGCGGTGCGCCTCGGCGGCGGTGAAGCGCTCGGCCGTGAGGAAGTAGCGCTGCGACGCGCGCGGGCCCATGGCGCGCAGCACGTACGGGCTGATGGTCGCGGGCACGAGGCCGATCTTCACTTCGCTCAGGCAGTACCACGCGGTGTCCACGCTCACGGCCATGTCGCACGCGGCCACGAGCCCCATGCCACCGGCATACACATCGCCCTGCACGCGCGCGATGGTGGGCTTGGGGCACTCGGCGATGGTGCGCAGCATGTCGGCCAGCTTGCCCGCGTCGGCGAGGTTCTCGCCCCGCGTGTAGTCGGCCATGCGGCGCATCCAGTTGAGGTTGGCGCCCGCGCAGAAGGCCAGGCCGTTCGCGCCGAGCACGACGGCCTTGACCTGCGGTGCGGCGCCGGCTTCGAGAAAGGCCTGCGTCAGCTCGGCGATCACGACGTCGTCGAAGGCGTTGCGCGCGTCGGGCTGGTCGAGCCAGATGCGTGCGACCGCGCCGTCGATGGCGAGGTTCAGCTTGGTGAAGGTGCTGCTCATGCGGTGCCCCTGGTCACATGCGGAAGATGCCGAACTTCGGCTCGGGGATCGGCGCGTTGCGCGACGCGGCCAGGCCCAGTGCGAGCACGCGGCGCGTGTCGGCCGGGTCGATGATGCCGTCGTCCCACAGGCGCGCGGTGGCGTAGTAGGGGTGGCCCTGGTCTTCGTACTGCTGGCGGATCGGGGCCTTGAAGGCCTCTTCCTCGTCGGCGCTCCAGCTGCCGCCCTTCAGTTCGATGCCGTCTCGCTTCACGGTGGCCAGCACGCTCGCGGCCTGCTCGCCGCCCATCACGCTGATGCGCGCGTTGGGCCACATCCAGAGGAAGCGCGGGCTGTACGCGCGGCCGCACATGCCGTAGTTGCCGGCGCCGAAGCTGCCGCCGATGATGATGGTGAACTTGGGCACGTTGGCGGTGGCCACGGCCGTCACCATCTTGGCGCCGTGGCGTGCGATGCCTTCGTTCTCGTACTTGCGGCCCACCATGAAGCCGGTGATGTTCTGCAGGAACACCAGCGGAATCTTGCGCTGGCAGCACAGCTCGATGAAGTGCGCGCCCTTCTGCGCCGACTCAGAAAACAGGATGCCGTTGTTGGCGATGATGCCGACCGGCATGCCCTCGATCTCGGCGAAGCCGCAGACCAGCGTGGCGCCGAAGCGGGCCTTGAACTCGTGGAACTCGCTGCCGTCGACGATGCGCGCAATGATCTCGCGCACATCGAAGGGCTTGCGCGTGTCGGTGGGGATCACGCCGTACAGCTCTTCGCGCGGGAACTCGGGCGCGCGCACCGCGGCGCCGTCCGGCTTGTCTGCCGCCTTGGCATTCAGGTTCGCAACCGCCGAGCGCGCGAGCGCCAGCGCATGCAGGTCGTTCTGCGCCAGGTGGTCGACCACGCCCGACAGGCGCGTGTGCACGTCGCCGCCGCCCAGGTCTTCGGCCGACACGACCTCGCCGGTGGCTGCCTTCACGAGCGGCGGGCCGCCCAGGAAGATGGTGCCCTGGTTCTTCACGATGATCGATTCGTCGCTCATCGCCGGCACGTACGCGCCGCCGGCCGTGCACGAGCCCATGACCACCGCGATCTGCGGGATGCCCTGGGCGCTCATGTTGGCCTGGTTGTAGAAGATGCGGCCGAAGTGCTCGCGGTCGGGAAACACCTCGTCCTGGTTCGGCAGGTTGGCACCGCCCGAGTCCACCAGGTAGATGCAGGGCAGGCGGTTCTGCTCGGCGATCTCCTGCGCGCGCAGGTGCTTCTTCACCGTCATCGGGTAGTAGGTGCCGCCCTTCACCGTGGCGTCGTTGCACACGATCATGCAGTCGACGCCGTTCACGCGGCCGATGCCCGCGATGATGCCGGCGCCCGGTGCCGACTCGGCGCCCTTGGCATCAAGGTACATCGCATGCGCGGCCAGCGGCGCGATCTCGAGGAAGGGCGTGCCCGGGTCGAGCAGCTCGGCCACGCGGTCGCGCGGCAGCAGCTTGCCGCGTGCCGTGTGCTTGGCACGCGCGGCCTCGCCGCCGCCCTGCTCCACCTTCGCGAACTGCTGCTGCAGGTCGTCGACCAGCGCGCGCATGGCCGCGGCGTTGGCCTGGAAGTCGGCCGAACGCGCATTCAGTTTGGTTTCGAGTTTGCTCATGCTGTCTTTTCTTGGCTGAGACCGAGCTGCTCGGTCATGGCGTCGCGGATCTTGAATTTCTGGATCTTGCCGGTCACCGTCATCGGGAACTCGGAGACGAACTGGATGTACTTCGGCACCTTGTAGTGCGCGATCTGGCCCTTGCAGAAGTCGCGGATCTCGGCGTCGGTGGCGCTCTGGCCGGGCTTGACGATGATCCAGGCGCACAGCTCTTCGCCGTACCTCTTGTCGGGCAGGCCGACCACCTGCACGTCCTGCACCTTCGGGTGGCGGTACAAAAATTCTTCGATCTCGCGCGGGTAGATGTTCTCGCCGCCGCGAATCACGAGGTCCTTGATGCGCCCGACGATGTTCACGTAGCCCTCGGCGTCCATGGTGGCGAGGTCGCCGGTGTGCATCCAGCGCTCGGCGTCGATGGCTTCGCGGGTCTTGGGCTCGTCTTCCCAGTAGCCGTGCATCACCGAGTAGCCGCGCGTGCACAGCTCGCCCGACTGGCCCGGCGGCATGATCGCGCCGGTCTCGGGGTCGATGATCTTCACTTCGAGGTGCGGCTGCACGGTGCCTACCGTGGACACGCGGCGGTCCAGCGGCGTGTCGGTGCTGCTCTGGCAGCTGACGGGGCTGGTCTCGGTCATGCCGTAGGCGATGGTGATCTCGCCCAGGTGCATCTCGTTGACCACGCGCTTCATCACTTCGATGGGGCACGGCGAGCCGGCCATGATGCCGGTGCGCAGGGTCGAGAGGTCGAACTCCTTGAAGCGCGGATGGTCCAGCTCGGCGATGAACATCGTGGGCACGCCATGCAGGCCCGTGCACTTCTCGGCCTGCACCGTCTCGAGCACCGTGAGCGGATCGAACCCGTCGTTCGGGTACACGATGGCCGAGCCGTGCGTGAGGCAGGCCAGGTTGCCCAGCACCATGCCGAAGCAGTGGTACAGCGGCACCGGAATGCACAGGCGGTCGGCCGGCGTGAGCTTCATGCACTCGCCGATGAAGAAGCCGTTGTTCAGGATGTTGCGGTGCGTGAGCGTCGCGCCCTTGGGGAAGCCCGTGGTGCCGCTGGTGAACTGGATGTTGATCGGGTCGGTGGCCTTCAGCGTCTTCTGCGTGGCGGCCACGCGCGCGTCGACCGGGTCGCCGCCGGCCAGCAGCTCGCTGAAGCGGCGCATGCCGGGCTGCTCGTCGCCCTGGCCGGGCTTGTCGATCCAGAAGGTGTGCTGCAGCAGCGGCAGCTTGGCCGGGCCCAGCTCGCGCAGCATGCCCAGGTAGTCGCTGGTCTTGAACTGCGCCATCGTCACCAGCGCCTTGCAGCCGACCTTGTTGAGCGCGTACTCGAGCTCCGAGGTGCGGTAGGCCGGGTTGATGTTCACGAGGATCAGGCCGACCTTGGCGGTGGCGATCTGCATCAGCACCCAGGGCACGTTGTTGTGCGACCAGATGCCCACGCGGTCGCCGGGCACGAGCCCCAGGCCCAGCAGCGCGCTCGCCAGCTTGTTCGACGCGGTCTGCAGTTCGCGGTAGGTGAAGCGCTGGCCTTCGTGGCGGCTGACGAGGGCTTCGCGTTCCGGCTGCTTCTCGACCATGTCGTCGAAGAAGTCGCCGATGGCTTGCTCGATGAGGGGGACGTCCGTGGCGCCTTGGGCCAGGCTCTGCGTCAGTGGCATCGTCTTGTCTCCTTGTCTGGCGCCCTCTCCCTGTGGGGAGAGGGTGGGGTGAGGGTGTGCAGCGCGGCTTATGCCGTTTCGGAGAACAGCTCGCGACCGATCAGCATGCGGCGCACTTCGCTCGTGCCCGCGCCGATCTCGTACAGCTTGGCGTCGCGCCACAGCCGCTCGACCGGGAAGTCCTTGGTGTAGCCCACGCCGCCCAGCGTCTGGATCGCCTCGCCGGCCATCCAGGTCGCCTTCTCGGCCGAATACAGGATGGCGCCGGCCGCGTCCTTGCGGAAGGTGCGCGCATGGTCGTTGCGGTCGCAGGCCTTGCCCACGGCGTACACGTAGGCGCGGGTGGCCTGCCAGGTCGAGTACATGTCGGCGATCTTGCCCTGCATCAGCTGGAACTCGCCGATGCTCTGGCCGAACTGCTGGCGCTCGTGGATGTAGGGGATCACGGCGTCCATGCAGGCGGCCATGATGCCCAGCGGGCCGCCCGAGAGCACGGCGCGCTCGTAGTCCAGGCCGCTCATCAGCACCTTGGCGCCCATGCCTTCGCCGCCGAGCACGTTCTCTTCGGGCACTTCGCAGTTGTCGAAGAACAGCGGGAAGGTGTTGGAGCCGCGCATGCCGAGCTTGTCGAGCTTGGTGCCTGCCGAAAAACCTTTGAAATTCTTTTCGACGATGAAGGCCGTCATGCCGCGCGCGCCCATCTCGGGTTCGGTCTTGGCGTAGATGACCAGCGTGTCGGCGTCGCCGCCGTTGGTGATCCACATCTTGCCGCCGTTGAGCACGTAGTAGCCATCCTTCTTGTCGGCCTTGAGCTTCATGCTCACCACGTCGGAGCCGGCGTTGGGCTCGCTCATGGCCAGCGCGCCCACGTGCTCGCCGCTCACCAGCTTGGGCAGGTATTTCTTCTTCTGCGCTTCGCTGCCGTTGCGGTGGATCTGGTTCACGCACAGGTTGGAGTGCGCGCCGTACGACAGGCCCACCGAGGCCGAGGCGCGCGAGACTTCTTCCATGGCCACGATGTGGGCCAGGTAGCCCAGCTCGGTGCCGCCGAATTCTTCCTTCACCGTCATGCCGTGCAGGCCCAGCTCGCCGAGCTTTTGCCACAGGTCGTGCGGGAACAGGTTGTCGCGGTCGATCTCGGCGGCGCGGGGCGCGATTTCGTTGGCGGCGAAGTCCTGGATCGCGCTGCGCAGCGCGTCGATGTCGTCGCCCAGGTCGAAGTTGAGGCCGAAATCGTGCATGAGTCTTGTCTCCTCTGAAGGGGTCGGCGCGCAGGGCTGCCCGCGCGGATGGCGCTTGAAAAAACGCAGCTTACGCCTCGTGGCGCCGCAATTGGCGCCACAATGGTTGCAAATTGCGCCACGACCGATGCCCTCCACCACGTCGTCCCCCGCCTTCTTGCGACCCGCCCGCGCCGTCACGCCGATGGCCTTCGTGCGAGCCATCGTGCAAGGGTATGCCCGCTACGGCAAGGACCCGGCGCAGGCCCTGCAGGCGGCACAGATCGCGCCGCGCGAACTGGCCCGCCCGGGTGCCCGGGTGACGGCTGCGCAGTTCGAGGCGCTGTCGGGCCACGCGATGCAGGAGCTGGACGACGAAGCGCTGGGCTGGTTCTCGCGCCGCCTGCCGTGGGGCAGCTACGGCATGCTGTGCCGCGCCTCGCTCACCTCGCCCGACTTGGGCGTGGCCATGAAACGCTGGTGCCGCCACCACCGCCTGCTGACCGAGGACATCACGCTCGCGCTGGAGGTGGCGGGCGGCGTCGCCACGCTGCGCATCACCGAGAACCGCCCGCTCGACCCCGCGTTCCGCGAGTTCTGCCTGGTGACCAGCCTGCGCTTCATGCACGGCTACGTGTGCTGGGCGATCGACTCGCGCATCTCGCTGCGCCAGGCCACCTTTCCGTTCGCGGCGCCGCCGCACCGCGACGCCTACCCGCTGATGTTCACGCCCGACGTGCACTTCGACGCGCCGCAGGCCAGCATCAGCTTCGACGAGCGCTACCTCGCGCTGCCGCTGCTGCGCGACGAACGCGCGCTGCGCACCATGCTCAAGCGCGCCCTGCCGCTCACGGTGCTGCAGTACCGCCGCGACCGCCTGCTGGGGCAGCGCGTGCGCGAACTGCTGCGCGCGCGTGCCGGCGAGGCGACCACGGCGGAGGCGCTGGCGGGGCTGCTGAATGTGTCGGGGCGCACGCTGCACCGGCAGCTGCATGAAGAGGGCACCTCGCTGCAGGTGCTGAAGAACGAGGTGCGGCACGAACTGGCGGTGGAGCAACTGCGCCGGACCACGCGGCCGATCAAGCAGGTGGCGCTGGCGGTGGGCTTTCGCAACGAAAAGAGCTTTTCGCGTGCGTTCCTGCAGTGGACGGGGCACGCGCCTCGGGATTTTCGGCAGCTGGGGCTGTAGGGCGCTTGTTCAGGGCGCGTGCACAGGCCACCGGGTACTTCCCTCCGCGAATGTCCCCCGGGGCTTCGCCCCTCCTCCTTGATTTCGCTGCGGGAAGCACCCAGTGTCCTGCGCCCGCTGAGCGCTGTCGTTGTGCCGGTCGATCAACAACCGCACTGCCCAACGCTCACGTCGATGGGGTGCCTTGCGCAGCGAAATTAAGGGGGAGCCCGAAGGGCGGAGGACATTCGCGGAGCAAGGCGCCCCGTCGGCGGGAGCGTCGCCCTGAACAACGAAACTCAGGCCGGCAAATCGATCAACGCCAGCGCATCGGCGATCGACTGGCTGTCTTCCGGCCGCACCAGCTTCGCGACCTGTTGCCCGTCGCGCATGAACACCAGCGTGGGCCACAGCCGCACGTTGAACGAACGCCCCAGCGGGCGGCCGCTGCCGTCTTCCACCTTGATGCGGCGCACGTTCGGGTACTGGGCAAAGGCCTCGGCAATGTTCGGCTGCGCGGCCTTGCAGATGCCGCACCAGTTGGTGCCGAACTCCACCACGGCCGGGCCCTGGAGCGCGTCGATCTCGCTGCGGTCGGGTTGCTCGGTCTGGTACTCGGAGGTCATGGGCAGGGTCCTTGCGAATTCGTGGGAAGGGGCGCGTGAAGGCGACGGGCGCGCCACACGCTGACGGGCGTCATTGCACCAGAAACTCAGGCCGCCTGCAGGCCGTAGCCGGCCAGCAATGCGGGCAGCCCGGTCATGTCGCTGAACACGGCCACGGCGCCTGCGGCGCGCAGCGCGCCCGGGCCGCTGTGGCCCGACTCGCCCGTGCTGTAGCCGAACACCGTGGCGCCCGCGGCCACGCCGGCCATCGCGCCGGTGACCGTGTCTTCGACCACCGCGCAGCGCTTCGGATCGACACCGAGCGCTTCCGCCGCGGCCAGGTACACGTCGGGATGCGGCTTGGAGCGCGGCATCTCGTGGCCGCTGAAGATGCGGCCCTCGAAGCAGTCGAGCAGGCCGACCTTGGCCAGCTGCAGCTCGACCTTGTGGCGGTCGGCGCCCGAGGCACAGGCGATGCGGCCCTTGAGCCGCGCATGGATCTCGCGGATGGCGGCGGGTGCATGGGGAATGGCGACGAGGTCGCGGTCCAGCGCCTCGTTGCGGCGGGCGCGGAAGCCGCGCAGCCAGTCGTCGGTGATCTTGAAGCCGGTCTTGGCCTCGATGAGCGCCGTCTCGTCCTTCACGGCCTTGCCGGTGAAGATGTTCATCGATTCCTCGGCCGTGAGCTGCCAGCCGAGCTCGCCGAGCATGTCGGCAAGCACGCGGTTGGTGATGGGTTCGGAATCGACGAGCACGCCGTCGCAATCGAAGAGAACGGCGGAAAAGGGGAAAGGGGTCATTGCGAGGCTGGAGTTCAGGGGTCTGGCCCCATGGTAGCAACGCCCCCTTTCCGCACGGGCAGACTCAGGCTATCGGGCCATCTCAGGCCACTGGCCGGATCGGGATGTAGATCTCGCCACCGCCGGCCATGAATTCTTTCGACTTCTCTTCCATGCCCTCGGCCATGGCAGCCGCCTCGGCCACGCCCTTCTTGGCCGCGTACTCGCGCACTTCCTGCGTGATCTTCATCGAGCAGAACTTGGGGCCGCACATCGAGCAGAAATGCGCCACCTTGCTCGAATCTTTCGGCAGCGTCTCGTCGTGGAATTCGCGCGCCGTGTCGGGGTCCAGGCCCAGGTTGAACTGGTCTTGCCAGCGGAACTCGAAGCGCGCCTTGCTCAGGGCGTCGTCGCGCGAGCGCGCACCCGGGTGACCCTTGGCCACGTCGGCCGCGTGCGCGGCGATCTTGTAGGCAATGATCCCCTGCTTCACGTCGTCGCGGTCGGGCAGGCCCAGGTGCTCCTTGGGCGTCACGTAGCAGAGCATCGCCGTGCCGGCCCAGCCGATCATCGCGGCGCCGATGGCGCTGGAGATGTGGTCGTAGCCCGGTGCGATGTCGATGGTCAGCGGGCCGAGCGTGTAGAACGGCGCCTCGTGGCAGTGCTTGATCTGCTCGTCCATGTTGGCCTGGATCATGTGCATCGGCACGTGGCCCGGGCCTTCGATCATGGTCTGCACGTCGTGCTTCCAGGCGATCTGCGTGAGCTCACCCAGCGTGCGCAGCTCGGCAAACTGGGCCTCGTCGTTCGCGTCGGCACCCGAGCCGGGGCGCAGGCCGTCGCCGAGCGAGAAGCTCACGTCGTAGGCCTTCATGATGTCGCAGATGTCTTCGAAGTGCGTGTAGAGGAAGCTCTCCTTGTGGTGCGCGATGCACCACTTGGCCATGATCGAGCCGCCGCGCGACACGATGCCCGTCATGCGGTCGGCCGTGAGGTGGATGAACGGCAGGCGCAGGCCCGCGTGGATGGTGAAGTAATCGACGCCCTGCTCCGCCTGTTCGATGAGCGTGTCGCGGTAGATTTCCCAGGTGAGGTCTTCGGCCACGCCGCCCACCTTTTCGAGCGCCTGGTAGATCGGCACCGTGCCGATGGGCACCGGCGAGTTGCGCACGATCCAGTCGCGCGTGGTGTGGATGTTCTTGCCGGTCGACAGGTCCATCACGTTGTCGGCGCCCCAGCGAATGGCCCACACCAGCTTCTCGACCTCTTCCTCGATGCTCGAGGTGACGGCCGAGTTGCCGATGTTGGCGTTGATCTTCACCTTGAAGTTGCGCCCGATGGCCATCGGCTCGACCTCGGGGTGGTTGATGTTCGCGGGAATGATCGCGCGGCCGCGGGCCACTTCGTCGCGCACGAACTCGGGCGTGATGATGCGCGGAATGCTCGCGCCCATCGGGTTGCCCGCCACGCGCTTGGCGCGCTCCTCGTTGGCCAGGTACTCGGCCATCCACTCGCGCTTGCCGTTCTCGCGCAGAGCCACGTACTCCATCTCGGGCGTGACGATGCCGCGGCGCGCGTAATGCATCTGGGTGACGTTGGCGCCCGACTTGGCGCGGCGCGGCGTGCGTTGCAGTGCCGAGGCACCGGCGCGCAGCTCGGCCAGGCGCTGCGCGTCGCGGTCTTCGTTCTTGGCGCCGTCGTCCAGCGCGTGGTGCGTGCGGCCTTCATAACTTTCGGTGTCGCCGCGCTCGATGACCCAGGCGCTGCGCACATCGGGCAGGCCGCGGCGCACGTCGATCTCGACCTTCGGGTCGGTGTAGGGGCCCGAGGTGTCGTACAGGGAGACGGTTTCGCCGTTGGTCAGCGCCACGTCGCGCACGGGCACGAACAGGTCGGGCCGGCTGCCCGGAATGACGCACTTGTGCGAGGCGGGAAAGGGTTCGCGCGTCAGCGACAGCAGCGAGGTGAACTTGTCGGGGGCATTCATCGGGAGGCACTCCTTGTTGAGGGAAAGGGTGCTCCGCAATCGCTCGTGGACCTCGGGAGGCCCGCCACCGAAAAAGGGAGTGACGGACCGAAGTCAGGGAGTGCAGCTCTTCTTACGCCGGTATGACCCGGATCAAGTTCGCGGGTCGGCAGCTTTGCCATCTCAGCACGCCACATGCGTGCACCCCGGAGCGGGGCCGATTGTGCGGGCCGAAGCCCGCCGCCGTCAACCCGGGGGCTGGTGCAGGTCGCCGTCGACGTAATACCAGCGCTCGTTCTCGCGCACGAAGCGGCTGCGCTCGTGCAGGCGGAACGCCACGCCCGTCGCGCCGCGCTGGCGGGCGACGAACTCGACCTCGGCGTGGTCGGCGTCGAGCACCGAACGCGAGCGGATGTCCAGCCCCAGCCATTTGACGCCCGGCTCGAACTCCACCGACGCCGGCCGCTTCGACGCGTGCCAGGTGGCGAGCAGGTAGTCGGCACGCGCCAGCACGAAGGCCGAGTAGCGCGAACGCATCAGCGATTCGGCGTCGGGCGCCGGCGTGTTCTCGAAATCGTCGAGGTAGCGCCCACAGCACAGGGCGTAGCCGATGGGCTTGTCGCGACGGTCGGTGCGGCCGCAGGGGCAGGGGCCGGGAGTGGGGTCGGTGGCGCTCATGAAGGGCTCTATTGGAACACTTGGCGCGGCGGGGGCTGAGGGGGGGCTTCCGGGCATGCCCGCTTTGCGAAGATCTGCCGGGGCTAGAGGCGCCGGGGCCTCTTGCGCGAATGGCTTGTGCCGCTAAAGTCGTCCGGCGTTTCGTTCCTTCAAGCTGAACACCAAAGCATGCTTTTGCGATTCCTCAAGCTGTTCTTCCTGCTCGCTGCGACCCTCTCCTTGGGCGTCTTCGCCTTTCTGCACGGATTCAATGCATGGCGCGCCGGACAAATCGTTGTCACGCGAAGGGGACGCGAACCCTTTGTCGCAGACGCCGATGGTGCATTTCCCATCACGTTCAATATGGAAGTCTGGGGATGGATGATCATCGGGGGCGCCGTTGCGCTTTGCGGCATTGCAGGCATCGTCAAGTTCCTCATCAACACGCCGGACCAGCGACGCACGATGCTGACCCGTATGGATGGCGTCTCGCGTCGCGAGCGCAGTGACATGGACATTCCGTGGTCGATTGGGCTTGCCATCGTCGGGGCGGTTGTGGCGTTTTTTCTCTACTTGGGATTTAGGGTCCACGCGCAATAGGTTTGTCTGCCTGCAATCGGCCAAGACCAGTCATTGGCGATAGCAGCAGGACCCGCCCCAGAAGTAGTCTTATCAGAGAAGAAATCCGCATGAAAGACTCATGCCGCAACTTGAAATTGGCCGAAGGTATCTTCAGCGTTGTTTATCTGATGACCTGTCTTGCGGATCGCGTACATGAGGACTTGGAATTCAACCTGAGCCTGTTGGCCAATGTCGTGTTTGCCGTTCAAGTCGCTACCGTTGCCGCCATCTTGGTATATCTGCCAAGCTTTCTAGCGTCGCTATTTCGTAGTCGATCCGATCGACAACCGGTGCGTGTCATGGTGGGAGTCTTCGGAATTTTGATAGTTTTCTCATCCACGACGGACTTCTTCAACCATATGCGTAACTCCATAGTTCGTTTCCTCGAACGAAAATTAGGTACGCTTCTTCTTATTGGCGCTCAACCTAACCATTCAGTCGAGCGGACCGCCTACGGCATCCGCTCACCTTTGCGTTAGGCCGCAAAACCGACTACCTGTGGCTCGTCACCCGAAAGCCCGCCCCCCCATGAAGATTGAAGCGCTAGATCATTTGGTATTAACGGTTGCAAGCATCCCAAGGACACTTGACTTCTATCAGCGTGTCCTAGGCTTTGAAGCCAGAGAGTTCAAGGCCGGGCGATTCTCAGTGCACTTTGGACAACAAAAGATCAACCTGCACGAGTTGGGGACTGTTGTCGATCCGAATGTGAAGCACGCTACTCCAGGTTCTGCGGATCTATGCTTCTTGACCGTAACACCTATAGAACAGGTACTTGTGCACCTACAAAACGAAGGCGTTCCGGTCGTGCAAGGGCCAGTCCTAGCTACTGGCGCGCAACGCGCATTGGTTTCCGTCTACTTCTATGATCCCGACGAGAACCTGATCGAAGTAAGCAATGAGGTCTAGCCGTACTGAAACTGCGTGGTTGCGGCCTAACCATTCGCTCAACCGGACCCATTGCGGCGTGCGGCCAAAGTCCCGCCATTTCATTCTGGGCCTTTAGCCACACGCCGCAACGGTCCGGTTAGCTCAAACGTTGAGCGACCGCTGTACGACCTTGAAATCGCTCAGCGATTTGGCCGCTCCGGGCCCGTTCACGACGGCGGCGCGACCGGCTACAGTCGGCCACAAGCGGACATCTCATGAGCGAACTTCATTCAGAAACTTTCTCCCAAGCACTTGCCGAGTTCATCGGCGCTTTTGAACTCGTCTTTCACTACGATTGGGACTACACGACCATCATGATTGGTGATGAAGAACCCAGTTTCCTGAGCCCCGGACTGGATCGAGACGCCGAATCAGAGGATTGGGGTGCTCGCGGCGCGTTGCTGGAGAAGTACCGCAATCTAAGAGCTTTGATGAAGCAGGCTGGAGTGTCTCCGGTACTGCCATTTACCTTAGAGAACATG
Organism: Variovorax boronicumulans NBRC 103145; assembly: GCF_001591345.1. Classification (GTDB taxonomy): domain Bacteria; phylum Pseudomonadota; class Gammaproteobacteria; order Burkholderiales; family Burkholderiaceae_C; genus Variovorax; species Variovorax boronicumulans. The sequence goes on from NZ_BCUS01000077.1 coordinate 15,277, forward strand.
TCAACAGAGCCACCGCAAGAAGGGCCGCTGTCATAGAGCAAGTTAAGGCACGGTCTGCGTTGGGCCCGACGGCTTCACGGCGTCGGGCAGAAACTGGCCACGAACGGTCTTTCACAGCGCCACCTGCATCCAACACCAGATAGGGATCACGAGTTCGCAACCAATGAACGATTTGGCGGCACAAAACATCGCAGTTGCTAGTGTTCGTCGTCATTCGATGACACCAGATCAATGGAGTCACACGGTCATCGGCTGCATCCATCCCAAGCTGGCGTCGTTAGCCGACCTGCTGCCAAGCGAACTCCCGATTGCCAGTGGCGTTATTTCTGACGCAAGCTGGTGGTTCATAAGCACACGACGGGTGGTCAGTCAGCACGAAGGAGCCCGGCGCGAACTGGACCCGAGGCATGGGGTTGAGCACGAATTCGGTAACTTCAAGGGCATCAAGCGCAGCGAGTCTCCTAGCGCGCCGAGCACATCGGTCGCAACGGTGACGTCCCTAAAGACCAAAGAGTCGGTTCAGTTTGAATTTGAAACCGGTAAAGCGTCAATGGCACCCATCTACGCCTGCATGTTCTGGTCTCGCGTGACGGCGTTCCACCATGGTGGCCCCGAAGCCTAGTCTGCAGTTGACGAAAGCCCCAAATTCGAAGGCCGGTGCTACTTCTGAGCGACAGCTTTCCGGCAATGCGTACTTCCGCTTCGGGCCCGTTGCAGTCCTTCAGCCGCCCGACCTCAGCGGTACAAAGCTGTCTTTCACCCGTTGCCCCAGCTAATCATGCGTACTTGCGCAGCACTCGGATCAGCCGTCGTGCGTGCTTCTCAATCGCCGGCCAATCCCACAGGTCGGGTTCACCCAAGCGGGGGTAGGTGTTGGCCCAGGCACGCGCGCGTTCAGCGCTGTTAACCGCGATGCGACAGCCGACCAAGCCGGGCTGGCGGAATTCGAGTTGCAGTTGTATGAGGCCCCATCCGCCGAGGGTGTAGCGCCAAGTAGCGCCATTGGCGACGGGATTGTTCAGATCGATGCGTTCCTGCACTGCAAGGCCGCCCGTCTCGGGATAGTGCAGCGCCAGATTAGCTGTGGGGCGGCCGGCTGCCAGTTCGGCGGCGATGAACTGCTCGAGCGCCGGCTGGTCGTCGAATTGCATCAGTTCGCAGCCGGGCACGGCATAGCCCTCCATCACCACGGGTGAGCCTTGGTAAACCGCGCCCAATACCTGGGTCAATGCCTCTCGTGGAATGCTGTCTTTGCGTTGCATGGGTTTGAGTGGTGGCCGAGCAGTCGCTGGCCTACGCGCAAGCCGAAGTTGGTGACTGGCTGGTAGTGGCCGAAAGTCGTCTTCCTAGAGCACTAGTCATCAAGCGGCGAGCACTTTGTGCGAATCCAGGGAGTGTGAACGTCGGCCCGCTCTGCCTCCCACTCGGGAGCCAAATCAAGCAACGCATTGAGGCTAGGGTCACGGTCGAGCAAGTGCCCCATCCCGACAACTCTGTATTCAGACGCATTGTCAGCGTGCTCGCCGCCGCAAACAAAGCACCAACTCCCGCCGTCCCTGGCTACAAGGAGGACAGGCTTCACGTTGTCGAAAACGTGGATGCAGACATAGGATTTTTGACCGCGTTGCATTTTCTTAGCGCCGGTACTGAGGGCGTTGTACCTCTGGGTTCTGTCTTTCCGTGTTTCTGCCGCCCGCGTCGAACGACCGGTTGAATCCGCCGCCGAAAGCGGGCAACTGAAGAATGCCACAGGCTCATGTCTTCCGAAACGAGAAGAGCGCCCCTGCGCCGTACCCCTACTCGGTCAACACCTCGCACTGCGCTTCAATCCGCGCATGCAAAAGCCCCAACGACACCGCAAGAAACCGCCGCAGCGAAGTGCGCTGACATGCATCGAAAAGCGGCGCGGCGTCTGCATCTGAAGTAGCGGCGTCGCGCCGATCCTCATCCCAGTCGAGCAACTGCACCAACGTCTGAGCGCCCTGCACTACATCACGCGCATCGTTGAGGAAGGCAGCGTGACTTTGCTGTGAAGGAGAGAGCCGTTCGCCTTCAACCCATTCGAAGGGTTTGAACAAGGCAGTGGGTCGTTGAGACGCACAAGAACAACCAGCGTCGGTACCCGCATTTGAAGCAGTGGCCATAGGCCTCCAAGGATGTCGATTTGCAACAACCGACGCACCCGACGCCAATCGGGGGCGGCAGCTCGAACGGGTTGGCGTACCGGGACATCCTTGCGGAAACCGGCAGGGCGCGAGCCCTCCCATTCGAGCCGCCTAAAAAAGAAGCGCGAATGAAAAAGCCGCAGACCTTGTGCGGTAACTGCGGCTTTCGTCGCAGGATGTCAGCGGGACGCCAATCCCGGCCTCGCTCATCACGAGGCAAAAGCAATGTACGCGGTCGCTCGGACGCCCGTCAAGCGTCAGCGACTGGAACGCACCGCCCCACCCGAAACATCACCCACTCAGGCCGCGGCGTTGGTTCACGTGATCAGACGATCTCAGGCGAGCGCGCGTTGAATCAACAGCTTCTGGATGTCCGACGTGCCTTCATAAATCTGGCACACGCGCACGTCGCGGTAGATGCGCTCCAACGGAAAATCGTTCACGTAGCCGTAGCCACCCAGGGTCTGGATGGCGGCGCTGCACACGCGCTCGGCCATCTCGCTGGCGAAGAGCTTGGCCATGGCGGCTTCTTTCAGGCAGGGCCGGCCGGCGTCGCGCAGGCTGGCAGCGTGCCAGATGAGCTGGCGCGCGGCTTCGATCTGCGTGGCGCATTCGGCCAGGCGAAAGCCCACGGCCTGCTGGTCGAAGATGGCGCCGCCGAAGGCTTGGCGCTCCTTGGCGTAGGCCACGGCCACGTCGAAGGCGCTGCGGGCCATGCCCACGCTTTGCGCGGCGATGCCGATGCGCCCACCTTCGAGCGCGCCGAGCGCGATCTTGTAGCCCTCGCCTTCGGCGCCGATGAGGTTCTCGGCCGGGATGCGGCAGCTGTCGAAGTTGATCTGCGCGGTGTCGCTGCTGTGCTGGCCGAGCTTGTCTTCCAAACGCGCGACGTTGTAGCCGGGCGCGTCGGTGGGCACGATGAACGCGCTCATGCCGCGCTTGCCGGCGCCCTTGTCGGTCACGGCGATGACGATGGCGACCTGGCCGTTCTTGCCGCTGGTGATGAACTGCTTCACGCCATCGATCACGTAGCCGTCGCCGTCCTTGCGCGCGGTGGTGCGCAGGCTCGAGGCGTCGCTGCCGGCCTGCGGCTCGGTGAGGCAGAAGGCGCCGAGCATCTGGCCCTGGGCCAGCGGCTCGAGCCATTTCTTCTTCTGCTGCGCGTTGCCGTAGCGCATGAGGATGGCGTTGACGGGGCAGTTGGTCACGCTGATGGCGGTGCTGGTGCCGCCGTCGCCGGCCGCGATTTCTTCAAGCACGAGTGCGAGCGTGAGGTAGTCGAGGCCTGCGCCGCCATGCTCCTCGGGCACGCAGATGCCGTAGGCGCCCAGCGCGGCCAGGCCCTGATGCACTTCCTTCGGAAAGCTGTGGTCGCGGTCCCACTTGGGGGCGTTGGGCCAGAGCTCGGCCTGCGAGAAATCGCGCACGGCGTCGCGGATGGCTTCCTGGTCTGCGCTGAGCAGCATGGCGTTGTCTCCAGTTCTTTCTTGTCGGTGGGTGCGAGGCTTACTTGCCAGCGCCCAGGTCCATGATGAGACGCGCGGCCATGTACAGGCGGCGCGGAATGGCGCTGATGTCGACGTACTCGGCCTTGTCGCTGTGGTAGCCGAAGCCGGGCAGGCCCAGGCTTTCGATCACGGGCTTGCCCGAGAGCGCCGCGTAGGCCGCGTCGGTGCCGCCGCCGGTGCGCTCTTCGACGCCCACGCTGCCGCCGGCTTCCTTGTAGAAGACCACGGCCTTGTCGACGAGCTTCTTGCCGCCCTCGCCCGCGTTGAAGGCCGGACGGCCGCGCGTGACGAGCACCTTGACGTCGGCCTCGGGCAGTTTTTTCTGCTGCGCCTTTTCTTCGAGCGTCTTCATGGCGGCGTCGAAGTCTTCGTTGCGTGCGTAGCGCACGTCGGCGTTCAGCGTGGCGCTGGCCGGGATGATGTTCGACACGTTGCCCGCCTTGGCGATGGTCCAGTTGAAGCGCAGGTTCTTCGACTTGTCGTCGATGCTCATGGTGCGCAGCACGAGGTCAGAAGCCTCGACCAGCGCGTTCACGCCCAGCTCGGGGGCGGCGCCCGCGTGCGAGGCCTTGCCGGTGATGTTGACCTGCACGTAGGCGATGCCCGAGGTGCCGAGCGACATCTTTTCGTCGCCGGCGCTGGTGGGCTCGAACGAGAGCACGTAGTCGGCCAGCTTGGCTTCTTCCTGGATCAGGTCGCGCGAGCCGAAGGAGCCTTTTTCTTCGTCGGTGTTGAACAGCACGGTGATGGTGCCGTAGTCGCGCACGCCGTAGTCTTTCAGCAGCTTGAGCGTGTGCAGGATGACGGCGTTGCCGCCCTTGTCGTCGGCGATGCCGGGGCCGTAGGCCTTGTCGCCTTCGATGCGGAACGGCGCCTTGGCGAGCGTGCCCTTGGTGTACACGGTGTCCATGTGCGACATGAGCAGCAGGTTCTTGCCGCCGCGGCCCTTGAGCTTGCCGACGATGTTGTCGCCGACCACGAGGCCGACCGACTTGCTGCGCGTGACGGTGAAGCCGAGGTTCTTCAATTCGCCTTCGAGGTACGCGCCGGCGGCGGCCATGCCTTCGGCGTCACCGGTGCCGGTCTCGATGTTGACGAGCTTCTCGAGCGTCTTGATCACCGCCGGCTGCTCGTCGGTGGCGGCCTGAAACAGCACGTTGTCGCGCTTCTGGGCCCAGGCGCCACCTGCCACGAAGGCGGTAGCGAGCACGGCGGCAACGGCGGTACGGTGAAGGGATGGGCGCATGAAATCTCCTGCTCTACGCATGGTTTTGTTTGAACTGTCCGGGATGGAAACCGGCCGGCGCCCTCTCCCGGGCGCCGGCGGCTCCTGGCGTTATAGCAATTCGAGCGCGACCGCGGTGCCTTCGCCGCCGCCGATGCACAGCGTGGCGACGCCGCGCTTCTTGCCGCGCGCCTTCAGCGCGTGCAGCAGCGTGACCATGATGCGCGCGCCGCTGGCGCCGATGGGGTGGCCCAGCGCGCAGGCGCCGCCATTCACGTTGACGATGTCGTGCGACACGTCGAGCTCGTGCATGAGCGCCATGGGCACGACGGCGAAGGCCTCGTTCACTTCCCACAGGTCGACGTCCTTCACGGTCCAGCCGGTCTTGGCGAACAGCTTCTGCACGGCGCCGACCGGCGCGGTGGAGAACCACTCGGGTTGCTGCGCGTGCGTGGCGTGGCCGACGATGCGCGCCAGCGGCTTGGCACCGATCTTCCTGGCCTGCGACTCGGTCATCATGACCAGCGCGGCGGCGCCGTCGTTGATGGACGAGCTCGATGCGGCGGTGATGGTGCCGTTTTCTTTCTTGAACGCGGGCTTGAGCGTGGGAATCTTGTCGAGCTTGACCTTGCCCGGGCCTTCGTCGATGGAGATGACGGTGTCGCCGCCGCGGCCCTTCACGGTGACGGGCGTGATCTCGTCCTTGAAGGCGCCCGATTCGGTGGCGGCCTTGGCGCGCTGCACGCTGGCGATGGCAAAGGCGTCTTGCTGCTCGCGCGTGAAGTTGTACTTGGCGGCGCAGTCTTCGCCGAAGGTGCCCATGGAGCGGCCCGGCTGGTAGGCGTCTTCAAGGCCGTCGAGCATCATGTGGTCATAGATCTTGTCGTGGCCCATGCGGTAGCCGCCGCGGCCCTTGAGCATGAGGTAGGGCGCGTTGGTCATGCTTTCCATGCCGCCCGCCACGATGACGTCGTGCGTGCCGGCCAGCAGCAGGTCGTGCGCGAGCATCGCGGCCTTCATGGCCGAGCCGCACATCTTGCTGAGCGTGACGGCGCCCGCGCTGTCGGGCAGGCCGCCCTTGTAGGCCGCCTGGCGCGCCGGGGCCTGGCCCTGGCCGGCCATGAGGCAGTTGCCGAACAGCACTTCACCCACGCTCTCGGGCGCGATGCCGGCGCGCTCGACGGCCGCCTTGATGGCCGCGCCGCCCAGGTCGTGCGCGGAGAGGGACGAAAAGTCGCCCTGGAAGCCACCCATGGGGGTGCGGGCGGCGCCGACGATGACGATGGATTCGGACATGGAGGTCTCCTTCAGGAATGTGAAAGTGAAATCAAAGACAAAACGAAAACGGGAATCGGAAACGGGCGGTCAGAAATGCGTCGCGTGGCCTTCGTGCTGGAAGCGTTGCGACTCTTCGTACGGGAACACATCGAGCATCTGGCCGGCCTGGATGCGTTCCTTGTGGTGCTGCCAGAAGGCGGCATCGAGCAGGTCGGCGTGGTGCGCCATGAAGGCGGCGCGCACGTCCTTGTTGCCCAGCAGAAAGGGCTCGAAGGTCTCGGGGAACACGTCCTTCGGGCCGACCGAATACCAGACCTCGCCGCTCATCTCGTCTTCTTCATTGCGCGGCGTGGGCACCTTGCGGAACTTGCAGTCGGTGACGTATTCGATTTCGTCGTAGTCGTAGAACACGACCTTGCCGCCGCGCGTGACGCCGAAGTTCTTCCACAGCATGTCGCCGGGGAAGATGTTGGCGGCCACCATGTCCTTGATGGCGTTGCCGTACTCGATGACCGCATGCTCGAGCTGGTCCTTGGCGCGCCGGGCCTGGGCCGGGCTCTCGGGGTGGGCCAGCGTGTCGAAGGCTTCCTGCAGGTAGATGTTCAGCGGGATCATGCGGCGCTCGATGTAGACGTGCTTGAGCACGACTTCCATCTCCCCGTTGCCGTCGCGGTCGCCGATCTCGAGCTGGCTGGGCGCGAACTTGCGGATCTCCTCGATGAGCTCGGGCTCGAAGCGGTCGAGCGGAAAGCCCACGTTGCTGTACTCGAGCGTGTCGGCCATGCGGCCCACGCGGTCGTGCTGCTTCACGAGCATGTACTTGCCCTTGATCTGCTCGCGCGTGGTGTCCTTCTGCGGCGGATAAAAGTCCTTGATGACCTTGAACACGAAGGGGAACGAGGGCAGGTCGAACACCAGCATGACCATGCCCTTGATGCCGGGCGCGATGCGAAAGCGGTCGCTCGAGTAGTTCAGGTGCGACAAAAAGTCGCGGTAGAACAGCGTCTTGCCCTGCTTGGCCAAGCCGAGCGCGTTGTAGATTTCGGCGCGCGGCTTGCGCGGCATGAGCGAGCGCAGGAACTGCACCCAGGCCGAGGGCACTTCCATGTCGACCATGAAGTAGGCGCGTGCAAAGCTGAACAGCATCTGCAGGTCGTCCTCGCCGAACAGCGCCGCGTCGATGTAGAACTTGCCGTGGGTGTCGTGCAGGATCGGCAGCGAGAACGGGATCTCGGTGAAGCCGTTCATGATCTTGCCGACCACGTAGGCGCCCTTGTTCCGGTAGAACAGGCCCGACAGCACCTGCAGCTGGAAGTTGGCGCGCAGCTTGACCTGGTGGAAGCGGTTCAGGATGACGTGCGCCACGCGCTCGGCGTCGCGCCGCTTGTTGGCGTAGCTGCCCTGCAGCGCGAAGTCGTCGAGCATCTGCTCGATGATGTCGGGCAGCGTGGCCTGCGAGGGGTAGTACGGCCGGTAGGTGGGTGCGCCGCGCGGCTCGATGTACTCGGTGCTGATGGCCGGGCGCACGAAGATGAAGTCGTTCTGGAAGTAGGCCCGGTGCAGGATCTTCGTGGTGACCGAGTTGAAGAAACTCTCGGCCAGCTCGGGCTGGTGGTGGTTCACCAAGAGGCCGATGAAGTGCAGCTTGACCTGGTGCCAGACCTCCATGGGCTGGTCGCCGGCCTTGAACTCTTTTTCGAGCCGGGCCACGGCCTCGTTCACGCGCAGGTCGTAGAACTCGATGCGCTCGCGCTGCGCCCGCTGCTGGCCATGCCAGTCGGCGGTTTCGAAGCGGTGCTTGGCGCGCGCCGATTCGGCCCGGAACAGCCGGTAGTGCCGGTTGAACCCGTCGATCATCGCCTTCGCGATATCGTAGGCCAGCGGTGAATCGAGGCGCTGCGGGAACATGGCGGCAATACCGACGGGGGCGGCGATGGCAGCGGCAGCGAACTCAGGCGGCTGGCGGCGTCTCGGTGCCTTCGGTGCCATCGGCACCCGCCTGCGCCGACGGCGAGGCGCCGGCCGGCTTGCTCCACTTGTAGCGGATGCGCTGCACGGCGGCCTTGTAGATGGCGTCCAGCGGCTTGTCGCCCTCGACACTCAGGCCGAGGTCTTGCAGCAGGCCGTCGTGCACGCCGAAGGTCCAGCCGTGGATGCGCACCTTCTGGCCGCGCGCCCAAGCGTCGACCATGACGGTGCTGACGGCCACGTTGACCACCTGCTCGGCCACGTTGAGCTCGCACAGCGCGTCGACGCGCACGTCTTCGGGCAGGCTGTCGAGCATCACGCTGTGGCGGTCACGCACGTCCTGGATGTGGCGGATCCAGTTGTCGGCCAGGCCGATGCGCTTGCCGCTGAGCGCAGCCTTGACGCCAGCGCAGCCGTAGTGGCCGACCACCATGATGTGCTCGACCTTCAGGTGCTCGACCGCGAACTGGATCGCCGAGAGTGCGTTGAGGTCGGAGTGCACCACGATGTTGGCGACGTTGCGGTGCACGAACACTTCACCCGGCTCCAGGCCAGTGATCTGGTTGGCGGGCACGCGGCTGTCGGAACAGCCGATCCACATGTAGCGCGGCGTCTGCTGCTTGACAAGGCCGGTGAAGAAGCCGGGCCGGTCACGCTCCATCTGGGCGGACCAGGCACGGTTGTGGGCAAAGAGGTCGTCGAGGTTGTCGGAGGGCATGGTGGAGTTCAGGCGGTTGTTTCAGACTATTTGGATACAACAGGCAAAGAGATGGCAGAACAGCCCGACTCTGGAGCTGCTTGAATCATCTTGTGGAGCCTTGCAACGTCGGGCTTGGAGGTTTCGCGCATCACAGACTGCCATCTGCGCACGCGCTCCACGACCTCCGAAGGACACGACTTTCCTACGGCCAGGTCGCATGTTATCTGTGCGATCTGCTGCGGATCCTTCGACAGTGTGAAAGACGCCCCCGGCCGGGAAAAAGCGCGAGCGACCTCGTTGCTATAAAGGTAGCGCTCCATGGGCGGATTGGTCAGGAGCCGTGTGTCGCGGATCGAGAGAACGCGGCCGAGCTGCACGCGCACCCCCTCCCAGCTGATTCGGTCAATGCGCTCGGCCACCTCCTCAGACAGCAGTTGGCCCATCTCCCCGGTCACCTGATCCAACGACCGCGATGTCTCGAACCGTTCGTTCTCTACGGCCGAGAGGAAGTCAGCTCGGAGGCCGACCTCATCCATGTAAGCCAGCACGTGCCCGATTGGCCACTGCCAAGAGTGACCGCTGTGCTCGTCCCGCGTGGCCGTCTCAAGAAGGCGGATCACCGTAGCGGCCTCCTCGATTTTTTTGGCTCGCTGTCCATCGGTCGAGCGGAAATAGTCGTCTAACGCGATCATCTCGTCGATCGAATGGCCGGCGTAGGTCAGTTCAAGAGCGAGTTGTTGTCGCGCATAGGCGACGTTGGCCTCGGACTGACGCAGCTTCGCGATCTCAGGCATGAACTGCGAAGTGAGGTGCACCACGGCTGGCACGAAGAATGCCGGCGGGCGTCCATCCACCAAGCGAGAGCGGCACGCCAGCATGGCCTGTCGAACGTTCTCGTAGGACTCCATCCTGAAGTCGATGCCGGTTTGGATGTGCGTGAGGAATGCCTCGCTTGGCACAGTGCCGGCCTTCAGTCTTTCAAAGAGTGCATCACGGCTCGGCGCCGCGAACCCTGAAACGGCCCCCAATGCGGCGCACGCAGCCAAGGCAAGTGCCCGAAGCCAACGGCAACAGCAGGAGCGGGGCGTTGCGGATTTGCGGAGCATGGCGCTATTGTCGACGAGGGGTTGAGTCCCGCTCGGATCAGGCAGTCTTGGGAGTCTTGGCTGCGCCTTGTGCCTTCTGCGCCTTGACCAGCGTGGCGCGGCCTTTTTTCTCATGCTCTCGCACTTCGGCGAGGTTGGCTTGCAGCTCGGCCAGCTGCGCCTCGAGCTGCGCGCGGTGGGTACCGAGCACGCCCAGGAATTTTTCCAGCTGCGGCACGGTGTCGCGCGGGCTGTCGTACATGTCCAGGATGTCTTTCGCCTCGACCAGCGTCAGGCCCAGGCGCTTGGCGCGCAGCGTGAGCGTGAGCCGCGCCCGGTCGCGCGCGCTGTACACGCGCTGCAGGCCGGCCCGCTCCGGCGACAGCAGGCCCATGTCTTCATAGAAGCGGATGGCGCGCGTCGTGAGGTCGAACTCCTTGGCGAGCTGGCTGATGGTGAAGGTCTGCGCGGGCATGGGCGGCAAGGGTTGCGGGGGCGACAGCAGGTTGGCGGCGCATTCTCTACAATGATGCCTCAACCCATGACGTTTACGTAAACGTCAATCATACATGAACCTCCTCGAACGCGAACTCCACTACCCCCTGGGCGACACCCTGCCCGCCGCCGGCGAAGCACTGGAAGTCGCGCCCGGCGTGCGCTGGATCCGCATGCGGCTGCCCTTTGCGCTGGACCACATCAACCTCTGGCTGCTGCGCGACACGATCGACGGCGTCGAGGGCTGGACAGTGGTCGACTGCTGCATCGCGCACGACGAGGCCCGCGCGCAGTGGGAACAGATCTTCGAGACCCAGCTGCAGGGCCTGCCGATCCTGCGCGTGATCGTGACCCACATGCACCCCGACCACATCGGCCTGGCCGACTGGCTGTGCCAGCGCTGGAACGCGCCGCTGTGGATCAGCGCCACCGACTACCACGTGGCGCGCGTGCTGTGCAGCGCCGGCGACACGCTCGCGGGCGGCGACGCGGCGGCCGACTTCTTCGCCTCGCACGGCCTGACCAACCCCGAGTCGATCGCCAAGATCCGCGCGCGCACCAGCTACTACACCAACATGGTGCCCAGCGTGCCCGCCCGCTACGTGCGCATGATGGACGGCGACATCGTCCGCATCGGCGGGCGCGACTGGCGCTGCATCAGCGGCTACGGCCACGCGCCCGAACACATCGCGCTGTACTGCGCCGAGCCGAAGCTGCTGCTGGGCGGCGACATGATGCTGCCGCGCATCTCGACCAACGTGAGCGTGCACGCGGGCGAGCCCGAGGCCAATTCGCTGCGCCTGTTCCTGGACAGCATCGACAAGTTCAAGGCCCTGCCGGCCGACACGCTGGGCCTGCCCTCGCACGGCAAGCCCTTCACCGGCATCCACCGCCGCGTCGACCAGCTGCAGGAGCACCACCGCGACCGCCTGGCCGAGCTGCTCGAGGCCTGCCTCGCGCGGCCGATCACGGCGTCAGAGGGCCTGCCGATCCTCTTCAAGCGCGAGCTCGACCTGCACCAGATCACCTTCGCCATGGGCGAGACCGTGGCCCACCTGCACCTGCTGTGGTTCTCGGGGCAGGTGAAGCGCACGCTCGATGCCGACGGCATCTACCGCTTCGGCGCAGCCTGAGGCCCCCCGGCTTTTCACTTCGCTTCGCTGCGTGTAACTCCACCCCCCGAGGGGGAGGCGCGGCTCGCCTTGGGGGCGGCCCGGCGGCGGCCGCATAGACTCTGGGAATGACAATGTCGAACACGCTGGCTGAGCTGCGCGCCGGCCGGCTGGCTGGCGCACGACGACTGGACCTCTCGTGCGGACTCACCGAGTTCCCGCGCGAGATTCTTGCGCTCGCCGACACCCTCGAAACGCTGAACCTCACGGGCAATGCGCTCAGCGCGCTGCCCGACGACCTCGGCCGGCTGCACCGGCTGCGCGTGCTGTTCTGCTCCGACAACCGCTTCACCGAACTGCCGGCCGCCATCGGCCAGTGCCGCCAGCTCGACATCGTGGGCTTCAAGGCCAACCGCATCGCCCACGTGCCCGCCGAGGCGCTGCCGCCCTCGCTGCGCTGGCTGATCCTGACCGACAACGCCATCGAAGCATTGCCCGACACGCTCGGCGACTGCACCCGCATGCAGAAGCTGATGCTGGCCGGCAACCGCCTGCGCGCCCTGCCGCCGTCGGTGGCCCGCTGCCGGCAGCTCGAACTGCTGCGCCTGTCAGCCAACCGCTTCGAGGCGCTGCCCGACTGGCTGCCCACCCTGCCGCGCCTGGCGTGGCTGGCGTGCGCGGGCAATCCGTTCGACGCGCCGACCGAAGACGCAGCCATCGACGCGCCCACCGTGCCGCATGTCGACTGGCGCGACCTCACGCTCGGCCCGAAGCTCGGCGAAGGCGCTTCGGGCGTGATCCACCGCGCCACGCTCGCCACACCCGATGGCGCCGCACAGCCCGTGGCGGTGAAGTTGTTCAAGGGCGCCGTCACCAGCGACGGCTGGCCGCACAGCGAGATGGCGGCCTGCATCGCGGCCGGCGCGCACCCGACGCTGATCGCCGCGCAGGGCCGCATCGACGGCCACCCCGACGGCACCGAGGGCCTGGTGATGGCGCTGGTGCCACCGTCGTTCATCACCCTGGCCGGGCCACCGAGCCTGGCCTCGTGCACCCGCGATGTCTATGCCGACGACGCACGCTGGACCAGCGGCACCGCGCTGCGCATCGCGCGCGACATCGCGGCGGCCATGGCGCACCTGCATGCGCGCGGCCTGCTGCATGGCGACCTGTACGCCCACAACATCCTCTGGCACGCGCAGGACGGCGGGCGGCTCGGCGACTTCGGCGCGGGCTGGATGACCGGGGCACTCGACCCGGCACTGGCGAAAGCCCTGCAGGGCGTGGAAATGCGCGCGTTCGGCTGCCTGCTCGAAGAGCTGGCCGAGCGCTGTGACGATGCGGTTTCTTCTCCCTTGACCACGCTCGCGGCGTGCTGCCAGCAACCCGAAGTGGCGGCGCGGCCATCGTTCGCCGAGGTGCTGTCGGTGCTGGACGCCGCCGCGCCATGACGCGCCCCCGCTTCCCCGTCCCGATGCCCACGCGCGACGGCGTGAGCCCGAGCTGCGTTTCGCTGCCCCACGGCCCCTGGCCCACCATCGCCGACTTTCTCGTCGAGCGCTTTCCCGCCATCTCGCGCGAGGCCTGGCTCTCGCGCATTGAAGCGAACGACGTGTGCGACGAGCACGGCGTGCCCATCACCGCCACGCGGCGCTACGAGTCGCCGCTGCGCGTGTACTACTACCGCGCGCTCGACGCCGAGACGCCCATCCCTTTCGAAGAACTGGTGCTGCACCAGGACGACGACCTCGTGGTGGTCGACAAGCCGCCCTTCGTGCCTGTCACGCCCACCGGCAAGTACGTGCAGCAGAGCCTGCTGGTGCGCCTGAAGCGCAAGCTCGGCCTGGACGACCTCGTGCCGTTGCACCGCATCGACCGCAACACCTCGGGGCTGGTGCTGTTCTCGGTGCGCCGCGAGACGCGCGGCGCCTACCAGGCGATGTTTCCCGAGCGGCGCATCGACAAGCACTACGAGGCCGTCGTGCCGTGGCACGAGGGCGTGTCGTCGGTGCCCGCCGTCTACCGCAGCCGGCTGGTGGACGACGACCATTTCATGCGCATGCGCGAAGCGCCCGGCGAGCCGAATTCCGAGACCCGCATCGTGCTGCGCGAGGCACGCGACGGCCACGCGCTGCTGGAACTCTCGCCCGTCACCGGCCGCAAGCACCAGCTGCGGGTGCACTGCCAGGCGCTGGGTTTGCCGATCGTGAACGACCCGTTCTATCCCACGCTGCAGCCCGCGGGGAATGACGACTTCGACAGGCCGCTGCAGCTGCTGGCGCGGTCGCTGGCTTTTGTCGACCCGCTGAGCGGCGCCTTGCGCACCTTCGAGAGCCCGCGCCGGCTGGCGCTGCCTTCTGCTCCTGCTGCCGCCTAGGTGACGCGGCGCGGGCGCGTCGCGGACTAAGCTTTCTCCTGACGGGAATTGAACTTCCTCTCTTCCACCACTCAGGAGACAAACGCACATGGACACCACCCAACTCTTCTCGCTGAAGGGCCGCAGCGCCTTGATCACCGGCGGCTCGCGCGGCATCGGCCGCATGATTGCCGAGGGCTTCCTGGCGCAGGGCGCGCGCGTGTACATCTCGGCGCGCAAGGCGGCGGCTTGCGATCAGACGGCGAAGGAGCTGTCGGCTTTTGGGCATTGCGTGTCGCTGCCTGCCGATGTGTCTACTGTGGAAGGGGCTCAGGCGCTGGTCGATGCTTATGCGAAGCATGAAGGGTCGCTGGACATCCTGGTCAACAACGCGGGGGCCGCCTGGGGGGCGCCTTATGAAGAGTTTCCGGAGAGTGGATGGGACAAGGTTGTCGACCTGAACCTGAAGACGCCCTTCTTTTTGACCAAGGCGTTGACGCCGATGCTCAAGAAGGCGGCTACGGATCATTTGTCGAAGGTGATCAACATTGCTTCTATCGACGGGATTTCTGTGAATCCGCAGGAGACTTATTCGTATGCGGCGAGCAAGGCGGGGTTGATTCAGCTGACGCGGCGGATGGCGCTGCGGTTGGCGCAGGATCGGATCGTGGTCAGTGCGATTGCGCCTGGGGCGTTTGCTTCGGATATGAACAAGGATGCGCGGGATCATGGGGATGAGGTCAAGGGACGGATTCCTGCTGGGCGCATCGGTACTCCCGAAGATATGGCTGGTGCCGCTATCTACCTGGCTTCGCGGGCTGGGGACTATGTGATGGGGTCTACGCTTGTGGTGGACGGTGGGGTTACGCACGCTCGCTAGGTTTTTGGACTGCGTTGTGAGATTGCTTCCCGGGGCCGGGTCTCGCCCCGGCAGGCGACCTACTTTTCTTTGCTTCGCCAAAGAAACGTAGGCAAAAGAAAGGCGACCCTACTGTCTGCGTCCCTCCGCTTCGCTACGGGCAACCTGCGGTGCTCACGTTCCGCGGGGTCTCGCCCAAACTCGCTTCGCTCAAACAAGGGCGAGCCCTGATCCGCGAAACGCGAGCACCGCAGGTTGCCCGTAGCGAAGCGAAGGGTCGCAGACAGTGGGGTCGCCTTTTCTTTGCTTACTTTCTTTTGGCGAAGCAAAAGAAAGTAAGTCGCCCGCCGGGGCGAGACCCGGCCT
>NZ_BCUS01000078.1 GCF_001591345.1 Variovorax boronicumulans NBRC 103145
CCGCCCGGCTGCTGGCGGCCGCCTCGTCGGACGACCGCGGCACGCCGGCGCTCGACGTGCGCGCCACCTCGGCCCGCCTGCCGGCGAGCCCCGCCGACCTGATGCTGCGCATCGTCAACCTGATCGTCGACGGCTACCTCGACATGCGGCGCGAGCTCACGAAGCAGCTCGACCACTGGCAGACCGAGCTCATCGACCCGCGCAGCCGCTTCACCAACTGGAGCGCGCTGATGGAGGCGCGCCAGTCGCTGCACCGGCTGGACGAGATCTGCGAAGACCAGCGCGCCGCCATGCAGGACTGGATCGATTCGCTCGAAACCCTGCCCGTGCCGCAGGGCGAGACCGCGCAGCGCGAGCGCGACCTGATCATGGTGCGCAGCCGCGACGTGCTGGAGCACATCCAGCGCGTGGTGCACCACGTGCACCGGCTCGAGCAGAACGCCGAGACCGCCGTGCAGATGCACTTCAGCGTCCAGGGCCACCGGGCCAACGACATCATGCGGGTGCTGACCGTGCTCACCGCCATCTTCCTGCCGCTGAACCTCATCGCCGGCATCTTCGGCATGAACTTCGAGTTCATCCCGCTGGTGCACAAGGCGGACGGCTTCTGGATCGCGATGTCGGCGATGCTGGTCATCGCAGTGCTGCTGGTCCTGATCTTCTGGCGCAAGCGCTACCTCGCCCGCACGCGCTGAGCGCCCATGAAAAAAGCCACGCAGATGCGTGGCTTTCTCTTGTCAGCCCGGGCCGCCCCGAAAGGCGGCTGGCTTCGCGGCCAATTACTTGGCGACGGCGCCCGAACCTTGCTGGGCTTGAACGCGTGCGTCCATCGGGTTCACCATGGTCGAGATGACCTTGCTGTTGACGCGCGAACCCGAGGTCACGTTCTGGTCGGGAGCGTAGGCCGTGCGGATGGCTTCGGCTTCGACGATCGAACGGTCCTTCGACACGGCCACGGTTTCCGCGCCGCGCGAACCACGCACGACGTTCTGGTTCGGGGCTGCGGCGGTGCGCTGGGCTTCGGCGTTGACTTCGTCGCGGCTCTTGGACGAGATCACTTGGGTCACGCCTTGGTACGTCTCGGCTTGGGCGCCGGTGGCGGCCAGGAGGGTCAGGGCGGCGGCTGCGAAAATGTGCGAGGTCTTCATGTCTGTTCCTTGTGTTCGGCTAGATGGGATGTCCACCAGGCTTGCACGTTGGCTCGCCTGTGCGGCGAGTGTCAGCCGGAATTCCTTCGGGAAAACACTCGGTTCAGAGACACGGTGTTTCCTGTAGCGAAACAATCAGTCAACAAAGTCGTGCACGCAAAAAAACCGGGCACAAGGCGCCTGACTGCTTCCGGCTTACACCAGAACCCCGCGCCGGTCCTATCCGGCAAAACCCCCGAGAATCGGCACACCGCGCTCCCTCGCGAAAAACAACGGGTTTCACTGACATGGACAGTCTCGATCTGATCAAAACCTTCCGGGAAGTCGCCTCGCACGGCAGCTTCTCCCAGGCCGCCAAGCGGCTCGACATGTCGAAGGCCACGGTCAGCAAGTACGTCGCCGAACTCGAGACCCGCTTCGGCGTGCGCCTGCTCAACCGTTCCACGCGTTCCGTCAGCCTCACCGACGCCGGCCAGCTGCTGCTCGAGCGCAGCACCCCGATGCTCGAAATGGTCGAGCTCACCCAGGCCGAGTTGCAGGAGCGCGCCAGCCAGCCCGGCGGCCGGCTGCGCATCTCGGCGCCGCACGGCATGGGCAACGGCGAGTTCCCCGACCTGCTGGCCGACTTCATGCGCCACTACCCCGACGTGAGCATCAGCCTGCAGCTGACCAACCGCACCGTCGACCTCGCCGAGGAAGGCATCGACGTCGACATCCGCAGCGGCCCGGTGGAAGACGCCAACCTCATCGTGCGCAAGCTGCGGCTCATCCACATGGTGGTCTGCGCCTCGCCGGTCTACTGGAAGAAGCACGGCAAGCCCGCGCACCCGCAGGAGCTCGCCCAGCACGAGGCGCTGACCCATTCGCTGCTGGGCACGCAGCCCGCGTGGCGCTTCGATGACAACGGCCAGCCGCTGGACGTGCAGGTCAAGAGCCGCATGGACTGCACCGAAGGCGCGCCGCTGATCCGCGTCGCGATGCGCGGCTTCGGCGTGATCTACCTGCCCTCGCTGCTCGTGCAGTCGCACATCGACAGCGGCGAGCTGGTGCCGGTGCTCGAAGGCTATGCGCGCAAGGACATGTGGCTGTCGGCCGCCTACCTGCAGCGGCGCCACAACAGCGCAGCGCTGCGCGCGCTGCTCGACTTCCTGCAGACCCGGGTCGGCGCCAAGAAATAGAAATGAAAAAAGCCCGGCACTGCCGGGCTTTTGCTTGAAGCGTGCCGGATCAGCCGACGTGCTTGGCAAAGAAGGCCAGCACGCGTTCACGCGCCGGCTTCGCCGCCTCGGCGTTGTACGAGCCGCGCTGGTCGCAGTTGAAGCCGTGGTCGGCCTCGTAGACATGCACGTCCACTTCGGGGTGCGCCTTCTTGAAGGCCTCGATGGTGTCCAGCGGAATCCAGTGGTCGCGGTTGCCGAACTGCGCGAGCACCGGCACCTTCGGCTGGCGTGCGCTTTCTTCCGGCGTCGTCATGCCGCCACCGTAATAAGGTGCGGCAGCGGCCAGACCCGGCAGCAGGGCTGCGGCGCGCCAGACCAGCAGGCCGCCCCAGCAGTAACCGACGATGCCGACCTTGCCCGCCTTCGAGGCGTAGGCGATCGCGGCTTCGAGGTCCTGCAGCACGCCGGGCGCAGGCAGCGCCTCGACCGCGGTCTTGTAGCCGAAGCCGGTCTTCATGTCGTCGTCGCTGTAGCCCAGCTCGACGCCGGGCTTGACGCGGTGGAAGGTCGACGGCGCCACGGCCAGGTAGCCGTCGGCCGCGTAGCCGTCGGCTACCGAGCGGATGTGCGAGTTCACGCCGAAGATTTCCGGCACCACCACCACGGCGCCGCGCGGCGTGCCCGTGGGCTCGGCCACGTAGGCGGGAAAAGTGAAGCCGTCCTTGGCGGTGAGGTCGATGAATTGGCCCATGGGGTTCTCCTGAAACGATGGAATGAAAAAAGAAAAAGCGAGTTGGCTTGCGCGCCGTCAAGCGCGCAGCGCCCGCTCGACGAAATCGAGCCGGTCCTGGCCCCAGAAGATCTCGCCGTCGATCACGTAGCTCGGCGCGCCGAACACCTGGATGTCGATCGCTTCCTGCGTGTAAGCCTCGTAACGCTCCTGCACCGCCTGGCTCTGCGATTGCTCGGCGCGCTTGGCCGGCAGGCCGCATTCCGCGACCAGGGCTTCGAGCAGGTTCGGGTCGCCGATGTTCCGCTCCTGAACCCACACGGCCGCGAACACCGCCGCGCTGATGCGCATCGCGGCCTCGGTGCCGTCGTGCATGTCGACCGCGATGATCAGCCGCGCGGCATCGTCGCCGGCCACCGGAAAGAACTTCGGCTTCGGGTTCAGCGGCAGGCCCAGGTGCTTCGAGAAGCGCGCCAGCTCGAGCAGCCGGTAGGCCTGGCGCTGCGGTGCGCGCTTGCCCAGCGGCAGGCCGCCCGACACGGGGAACACGCTGCCCATGTCGATGGGCCGCACGCGCACGGTGGCGCCAGCGGCCGCGGCGATGGCGGCAAAGCGGGTATGCCCCAGATAGGTCCACGGGCTCTGTGGCGCAAAGTAATAGTCGATGGTCTTGTGCATTCAGTAACCTCCGTGCTGCGCACTGCGGTGCGAGCTGGCTTGGGGCGGCGCGGCGCTCGTGCTCATGCGCCAGCCCTCGGTGATGTAATCCAGGCCGTCGGTTTTAACTGACGCACAGTTTCTCTGCAGGAGGTGGGATTTGGACCAGGTGCTCTTGATCACCGGCGGTGGGCGCGGCATTGGTGCCGCCACGGCCTTGCTCGCCGCGAAGCGCGGCTACGCCGTGGCCGTGAACTACGCCAGCAACTCGCTGGCCGCCGACGAGGTGGTGCGCACCATCCGCGCGGGCGGCGGCACCGCCATGGCGGTGCAGGCCGACGTGGGCGACGAGGCCCAGGTGCTCGCGATGTTCGCGAAGGTCGACGCCAAGCTCGGGCGCCTCACCGCACTCGTGAACAACGCCGGCGTGGTCGATGTGCAGGCGCGCGTCGACGAAATGAGCGTGGCGCGGCTGGAGCGCATGTTCCGCATCAACGTGATCGGCAGCTTCGTCTGCGCGCGCGAGGCGGTGAAGCGCATGAGCACGAAGCACGGCGGCGAAGGCGGCGCCATCGTCAACATCTCCAGCGGCGCCGCGCGCATCGGCTCGCCCGGCCAGTACGTCGACTACGCGGCCAGCAAGGCAGCCATCGACACCCTGACCATCGGCCTGGCCAAGGAAGTGGCCGACGAAGGCATCCGCGTGAACGCGGTGCGCCCCGGCGTGATCGACACCGAGATCCACGCCTCCGGAGGCCAGCCTGGCCGCGCCGCCGAGATGGGCCCAGGCGTGCCGATGAAGCGCAGCGGCACCGCCGAAGAAATTGCCGGTGCCGTCCTGTGGCTGCTCTCGCCCGAGGCCAGCTACACCACCATGGCCCTGCTCGACGTGACCGGAGGACGCTGAGCCATGAGCACCTCCATGGACCTCATCAAGCCGCTGGTCACGCTGGTGGCCATCGTCAACCCGCTGGCCATCGTGCCCTTCTTCATCCACTACACGCAGGACTACTCCGACGCCCAGCGCAAGCGCACGGTGCGCATGTCGGCCTTCAGCGCCTTCGTGGTCATTGCCGTCAGCGCGCTCATCGGGCTGCAGTTGCTGTCCTTCTTCGGCATCTCGATCGCAAGCTTCCAGGTCGGCGGCGGCCTGCTGCTGCTCATGAGCTCGATCTCGATGCTCAACGCGCAACCGGCCGAGAGCAAGACCAACGTCGACGAGCTGCGCGCGGTGGAAGTGAAGGCGTCGATGGGCGCCTCCATCGCGGTGGTGCCGCTCACCATTCCGCTGCTCACCGGGCCGGCCGCGATCTCCACGGTGGTGATCTACGCCGACAAGACACAGCACCTGTGGGAGCTGGGGCTGCTGGTCGGCTATGGCGTGGTCGTAGCGCTGGCGACCGCACTGGCGTTTTCGCTCGCGCAGCCGATCGCGCGGGTGCTCGGCAAGACCGGCATCAACATCATGACGCGGCTGATGGGCCTGATTCTCGCGGCGCTCGCGGTCGAGGTGATGGCCGACGGACTCGGCAAGCTGTTCCCGATCCTGTCGAAAGTCGCCTGAACAGGCTCAGGCCAGCATCTTCTCGATGACCTTCCAGTGCGCCGGCTCCACCGGCGTGATCGACAGCCGGTTGCCCTTGCGCAGGATGACCAGATCGGCCAGCTCGGGCCTGGCGCGCAGCTCGGGCAACGCCAGCAGCCGCGTCTTGCGCAGCGCCTGCACGTCGACCAGCAGCCAGCGCGGGTCTTCCTTCTTCGCGCCGGCGTCGTAGTACGGCGACTTGGGGTCGAACTGCGTCGGGTCGGGTTGGATGCCCGAGGCCACGCGCGCGATGCCGGCAATGCCGGGCTCGGGGCAGCTCGAGTGATAGAACAGCACGCCGTCGCCGACCTTCATGCCATCGCGCATGAAGTTGCGTGCCTGGTAGTTGCGCACGCCGGTCCACGCCACGGTGGCATCGGGCGCGGCGAGGGCATCGTCGATCGAGACCTCGTCGGGCTCGGATTTCATCAACCAGTACTGGGGCATGGCGGCGGTCTCGCGAAGGGGATTTCGCGGAATATAGCCGCTCGCCCCGAGCACGGTACCGGGGCGGCGCTGGCTTACGGCGTCACGTAGTCAGACACCACCACCCACTTGCCGTCCTTGATCTGCGACAGCCGCGACTGGTCGTTGCCCAGGCGCTTGGTGGCGGTGTAGGTGCTCTTCGGGCTGCCGAACATGTCGGGCTCGAAGGTGATGCTGTCCATCGCCTTGATGAAGCTGTCGGTCGTCAGGTTCGGGCCGGCCTTGGTCGCGGCCTTGATGAACGAGTCGATGATCACGTAGCCGTACACCGAGAACACGGTCGGGTCTTCGTTGAACTTGGTCTTGTACTTGTTGGCCCAGAAGCGCAGCGGCTGCGACTGTTCGTCGGTGTAGGGGTTCTGCACCGTCATGGTGGCGTACACGCCATCCATGGCCTTGCCGCCCAGCTTGTGGATCAGGTCGGTGTAGGCCGCGCTCGAACCCAGGAAGGTCGGGTTGAAGCCGGTCTTGCGCGACTCGCCCACCGTGCCGATGGTCTCGCGGATGATGGTGCCGAGCACCACGAGGTCGCAGTTGGCCGCCTTCATCTTCGCGACCTGCGAGCTGAAGTCGGTGGCGCCGCGCTTGAACGAGGTCTTCTCGGCCAGCTCCATGCCCGCGGCCTTCAGGCCGGCCTCGGCGCCGCGCTGCACCTCCAGGCCAAACTCGTCGTCCTGGTAGATCGTGCAGACCTTCTTGGCGCCCTTGTCCTTGATCATCTTGGGCAGCGCCAGGCGGATCTGGTCGTAGTAGGTGGCCGCGAACGAATACTTCAGCCGGTTCAGCGGCTCGTACATTTCGCGCGCCGCCGTGATCGGCATGTAGTTGACGACGTTCTTGTCGAACTGCACCGGCATCGCCGCCATGTTCTGCGCCGTGCCGATGTGGCCGGCCATGATGAAGATCTTTTCCTGGTTGACCAGCTTCTGCGCCGCCAGCACCGCCTTCTTCGGGTCGTAGCCCGAGTCTTCGACGAAGAGCTTGAGCTTGCGCCCGTTGAGCGTGCCCTGCTCGTTGAGCTCGTCCACGCGCAGCTGCATGCCGTTGCGCGCCTGCTTGCCGAAGCCCGCGAGCGGACCCGACAGGTCCTGGATGGTGCCGATGCGGATCTCGTCCTTGCTCACGCCCTGCTGCTGCGCGGACGCGAGCGTCGCGATCAAGCCCAGCACGGCCAGCGTCGTCAATGTCTTGAGCTTCGTCATAGCGTTGTCTCCTCGGGTTGGCAAAAAAGAGGTCAGCGGTACATGGCGTCGATGCGCTGCGCGTACTTGGTCTGCACCAGCTTGCGCTTGAGCTTCATCGTGGGCGTGAGCTCCTCGTCCTCGGCGCTGAGCTGCGTCTCGAGCAGGAAGAACTTCTTGATCTGCTCGACGCGCGCGAACTTGGCGTTGACGCGATCGATCTCGCCCTGGATCAGGTCCTGCACTTCCTGCGTGCGTGTCAGGCTCTCGTAGTTGCTGAACGGCACGTCGTGGTCCTGCGCGAATTTCTCGACGTTCTCCTGGTCGATCATGACGATCACCGTGAGGTAGGGCCTCTTGTCGCCGATCACCACGGCATCGGTGATGTAGAGGCTGAACTTGAGCTCGTTCTCCAGTTCGCTCGGGGTCACGTTCTTGCCGCCTGCCGTGATGATGATGTCTTTCATCCGGTCGGTGATGCGGAAATACCCGTCCTCGTCCATCACGCCCACGTCGCCCGTGTGCAGCCAGCCGTCGGCGTCGATGGTCTCGGCGGTCTTCTCGGGCAGGTTGAGGTAACCCATGAAGACATTGGGGCCGCGCACCAGGATCTCGCTGGTGGCCGGATCGATGCGCACCTCGTTGTAGCCCGTGGCCGGGCCGATGGAGCCGGGCTTGATGCGCGTGACGGGCACGGCCGTGGAGGCGCCGCACGACTCCGTCATGCCCCACACCTCGAGCATGGGCACGCCCAGCGCGAGGTACCACTTGACGAGCTCGGGCGAAATGGGCGCCGCGCCGGTCACGAGAAAGCGCGCGCGGTGGATACCGATGAGCTTGCGCGCGTTGTCCAGCGCCAGCAGCCGCGCCAGCCGGAACTTCAGGCGCAGCCCCGTGCCGATCTCCTGGCCCGCGAGCACCTTGTTAGCGATGGTCTCGCCCACGCCGATGCTCCAGTGGTAGGCGGCCTGCTGCAGCGGGCTGGCCTCCTTCAGCGCGATCATCACGCCCGAGTAGAACTTCTCCCACACGCGCGGCACGCCTGTGAACACCGTGGGCGCAATCTCGCGCACGTTCTCGGGCACCGTCTCGGGGTTCTCGACGAAGTTGAGGATCGAGCCCGTGTACATCGCGAAGTACTCGCCGCCCATGCGCTCGGCGATGTGGCACAGCGGCAGGAAGCACATGCGCTCGTCCTTCTCGTCCTGCGCGATGAGCGTGTTGTAGCCGCGCGCGGTGTACACCAGCCCCGCGTGGCTGTGCATGGCGCCCTTGGGCTTGCCGGTGGTGCCCGAGGTGTAGACAAGAATGGCCAGGTCTTCGGGCCGGCAGGCCGCCACGCTGCGCTCCACCGCCTGCGGATCGCCCGCCAGGTGCGTGCGGCCGAGGGCGCGCAGCGCATCGAGGCTCATCACGCCCGGGTCGTCGAGCTCGCGCAGGCCTTCCATGTCGAACACGACCACGCGGCGCAGGCCGGGCAGGCTGGCGCGCACCTCGAGCGCCTTGTCGAGCTGCTCGTCGTCTTCCACGAAGAGCACGGTGGTGCGCGAGTCTTCGCTCAGGTACTGCACCTGCGAAGCAGCGTCGGTCGGGTAGATGCCGTTGGAGACACCACCGCAGCTGAGCACGGCCAGGTCGGCCAGCACCCATTCGATGACGGTGTTCGAAAGAATGGACGCGCACTCGCCGCGCGTGAAGCCGATGGCCTGCAGCCCGGCCGCGATCTCGCGCACGGCCTCGGCGGTCTGGCGCCAGCTCCAGCTGCGCCAGATGCCCAGCTCCTTCTGCCGCATCCAGATGTTGTCGCCGCGCTGGCGCACGGCGTTCCAGAACATGGCCGAGAGCGTCTCGCCGGGCACGAGGATGTCGTGGCCGGGTTCGATGGTTCGCAGATCCCAGAGTCCTTGCATGGCGACGGCTACCTCCAGGTCTTCTTCTTTTTCCAGCGCCGCTCGCCGCGCACGCCGTCGTCCTTGACACCCAGGTAGAACTCCTTGATGTCGTCCTTCTCGCGCAGGCGTTCGCACGAGTCCTCCATGACGATGCGGCCGTTCTCCAGCACGTAGCCGTGGTCGGCGGCGTTGAGCGCCATGTTCGCGTTCTGCTCCACCAGCAGGATGGTGGTGCCGCGCTCGCGGTTGATGCGCACCACGATCTCGAAGATCTCCTTGGTGAGCTTGGGGCTCAAGCCCAGGCTGGGTTCGTCCAGAAGAATGAGGTGCGGCGCCGCCATGATGGCGCGCGAGATGGCCAGCATCTGCTGCTGGCCGCCCGAGAGCAGGCCAGCGTCCTGCGTGGCGCGCTCGCGCAGAATCGGGAAGTAAGTAAAGACGGTCTCGATGTCCCGCGCCACGCCGTCGCGGTCCTTGCGCGTGTAGGCGCCCATCAGCAGGTTGTCCTTCACCGACAGCAGCGGGAACACCTCGCGCCCTTCGGGCACGTGGCTCAGCCCCTGCTGCACGATGAAGGCCGGGTCTTTCGCCGTGATGTCCTGCCCCTGGAACTCGATGCTGCCCTTGCGCGGATCGATGATCCCCGAGATGGTCTTGAGGATCGTCGTCTTGCCCGCGCCGTTGGAGCCGAGCACGGTGGCGATCTCGCCCTTGCGCACCTTCAGGCTCACGCCGCGGATGGCCTTGATCGGGCCATAGGCGCTCTCGACGTTGAGTAGCTGGAGTACGACGTCGCTCATGCCGCTGCCCCCTGATTCAAGGCGGAACATGCAGAGCCATCACGCCACGACGAAGCCCGGTGTGCGGTGCGGCGTGGGCGCCCCCTCTGTGCCGCCGAGGAGCGCAGCGTTTCGCGGATCAGGGCTCGCAGCTGTTTGAGCGCAACGCAGTGGAGCGAGTTCTGCGAGACCCCGCGAAACGCGAGCACCGCAGGGGAGCCGCGAAGCGGCCGGCGCAGTGGGGGCGACCGCGCCGTGCCGTGCACCGGGCGTCTCCAAAGGAGTAGCAAACACAGCGCTCATGCCACAACCCTCCGAAGGCTGCTCACGTCATCCACAGTCCCGAGATAAGCCTCGATCACCCGCGGATCGGCTTGCACCTCACGCGGAGACCCCGTAGCCAGCACCTCCCCTTGGTTCATGGCCAGCACGCGATCCGACACCTTGGAAACCAGCGACATGTCGTGCTCGACCATCAACACCGACACCCCCAGCTCATGCTGGATGTCCTGAATCCAGAACGCCATGTCCGCCGTCTCCTCGACATTGAGCCCCGAAGAAGGCTCGTCGAGCAGCAGCAGCTTCGGCTCGGTGCACAGCGCGCGCGCCAGCTCCACCACCTTGCGCACGCCGTAGGGCAGCCCCGCCACCATCGAGTCCCGGTAGTGCTGCAGGTCGAGCAGGTCGATCACCTGCTCCGCCTTCTCGCGCGCCGCGATCTCGGCGCGGCGCGTGGCCGGCGTGAAGAACACCTCGCTCCAGAACCCCGTCTGCCGGTGCGTGTGGCGCCCGATCAGCAGGTTGTGCAGCACCGTCGCATGCTCGAACAGCTCGATGTTCTGGAAGGTGCGCGCAATGCCCAGCGCGGCGATCGCGTGCGGCGCCTGCTGCGTGAGCGCGATCGCCCCGCCCGCCTCGCCATGCCAGGTGATCTCGCCCGTGGTCGGCGTGTAGATGCGGCTGATCAGGTTGAACACCGTCGTCTTGCCCGCGCCATTCGGGCCGATGAGCGTGAACACCTCGCCGCGCCGCACATCGAAGCTCACCTTGTTGACCGCCAGCACGCCGCCGAAGCGCACGCTCAGGTCTTTCGCGGAAAGAAGGACGTCGTTGCTCATCTCAGCCGATCCGATTTGGTGAACGACTTCTGCCGCTTGAACAAACCCTTGCGGTAGAACGGGAAGAGCTGCAGCCAAGTGCGGATCTTGAGCCAGCGCCCGTACAGCCCCAGCGGCTCGAACAGCACGAAGGCGATCAGCACCAGCCCGTACACCAGCCCCTGCAGGCCGGGCGCCTGGCCGACCACCGCCGGCAGCCAGTCCTTGCCCATCGAGATCAGCTGCGGCATCGCGATGAGAAAAATCGCGCCGAGGAACGCGCCGTGCACCGAGCCCAGCCCGCCGATCACCACCATCAGCAGCAGGTCGATCGACTGCAGGATGTTGAACTGGTCCGGCGAAATGAAGCTCAGCTTGTGCGCATACAGCGCACCGCCCAGCCCCGCGAGTGCGGCCGAGATCGCGAACGACATCGTCTTGTAGCGCGCCAGGTGGATGCCCATGCTCTGCGCCGAAATCTCCGAATCGCGGATAGCAACGAAGGCGCGCCCCGTCGGCGAGCGCAGCAGGTTCAGGATGCCCAGCGTGGACACCACCGCGACCACCAGGCACAGAAAGTAGAAGCCTTCGCCCGAGCCCAGCGACCAGCCGAACAGCTGCGGCGACTTCACATGCAGGCCCGCGTTGCCGCCCGTCACGCTTTCCCAGCGCGCGAACACCTCCTCGACGATGAAGCCGAACGACAGCGTCGCGATGCCGAGGTAGATGCCCTTCACGCGCAGCGCCGGCATCGCCACCACCACGCCCACCGCCGCCGACAGCGCGGCCGACGCGAGCAGCGCGAGCGGGAACGGCACGCCCATGTTCGTCAGCACGCCCTGCGTGTACGCGCCCGTGCCGAGAAACGCCGCGTGCCCGATGGAGAACTGCCCCGTGAAGCCCGCCAGCAGCATCAGCCCCAGGCCGACGATGCCGTAGATCAGCACGAAGGTCAGCTGCGCGAGCCAGTACTCGTCGATGACCCACGGTGCGACGAGCAGGAAGGCCACGAGCAGGCTGTACCAGAGCACGTGGCCGCCGTGCCGCGCGAGGCGGATGTCCTGGTCGTAGCTGGTCTTGAAGATGAAGCGCATGGGATGTTCAGACCTTCTTGCGCAGCTTCTCGCCGAACAGACCGTTCGGCTTGATCATGAGCATCAGCAGCACCACGATGTACGGCGCCGTGTCCTTGAAACCATCGGGCAGGTAGAAGCCAGCGAACGACTCGACGATGCCGATCACCAGCCCGCCGACGATTGCGCCCGGCAGGCTGCCGAAGCCACCGACCACCGCGGCCGGAAAGGCCTTCAGTCCGATGAAGCCCATGTTGGCGTGCACGAAGGTGATGGGCGCCAGCAGCATGCCGGCGATGGCTGCCACGGCGGCGGCGAGCCCCCACACCAGCCCGTTG
The DNA here is from genome assembly GCF_001591345.1 of Variovorax boronicumulans NBRC 103145. Lineage (GTDB taxonomy): Bacteria > Pseudomonadota > Gammaproteobacteria > Burkholderiales > Burkholderiaceae_C > Variovorax > Variovorax boronicumulans. The sequence goes on from NZ_BCUS01000078.1 coordinate 12,127, forward strand.
AGCCGCTTCACCGGAATGCCCATGTAGTAGGCCGCGAGCTGGTTCTGCGACGAGGCCTGCATCGCGATGCCCAGCTTGCTGTAGCGGAACATGGCGTACAGCAGGCCGCACAGGATCGCGGTGGCGATGATGATCACGAACTGCTCGAGGTTCACAACCAGCTCGCCGAGCTTCCAGATCTGGTCCTTGTAGGGCACCGCCAGCGTGTGGGTGTCGGTGCCGATGCCCGGCACCATGGTGATGAGGCCGCGCGCCACGTAGGCGATGCCGATGGTCAGCATCACGATCGAGAACTGCGGCTGCCCGAGGATCGGGCGGATCACCACCAACTCGAGCAGCACGCCGAAAGCCGCCATGGCCACCACGGCCAGCAGCGCCGCGAGCCAGAACGGCATGCCGAACAGCGACATGCCCGCGAAGGCACCGAACGCGCCCAGCATCATCAGGTCGCCCTGCGCGAAGCTCACCGTTTCGGTGGCCTTGTAGATCAGCACGAAGCCCAGCGCGATGAGGCCGTAGATGCACCCTTGCGCGATGCCCGACAGCAGGAGTTGGAGGATCTGCATGCGTTGCCGTCCCGCGCGCCGTTACTGCCGGAACCCGCCGGCCGCGTCGTGCAGCGCGAGGCGGCGCGAGCCTGCCACGATGTCGCTGGGCTTGAGCCCGTAGACCTGGCGGATCGAATGGCTGAAGTGCGTGGAGTCGGGGTAGCCGGTGTCCAGCGCGATGTCGGTCAGCGTGCCGCTCTGGTGCACGTAGCGCAGCAGGCTGCGCGCACGCTTCCAGGCCCGGAAGCCGCGAAAGGCCATGCCCGTCTCCTGCTTGAACAGGTGCAGGAAGCGCGAGAACGACAGGTGCACCGAGGCCGCGCAGTCTTCCGCCGACGCGGGCGCGGCCGGGTCGGCCACGAGCATGTCGACCACCTTGCGGATGCGCGCGTCGAGCGGGCGCGGCACGAGCGGGCCGTCGAAGAACAGCGCGTCGAAATCGAAGCCGTCGAAGTCGATGCCGCGCGCCGAGGCCGCCAGCAGGTGGGCGTGGACCTCGCGCATGCGCTGCACGAAGGCCGGCGCATCGACCGGGCCGCAGTGCTGCAAAAAGGCCAGCATGCGCGCGGGATCGACCGACTCCGATTCGATCAGCAGGTTGAAGATCAGCGGGCAGGCGCTCTCGACCTGGTGCGGCACGTGCGGTGGCACCACGATGAACTCGCCGCTTTGCCAGGCCCCGCCGCCGATGCGGATGCGGTTGGGCGGCGCACCGGCGGGCGACACGTACACGCCGTGCCCGCCCATGGCGCGCTCGGCCGCGGCGCCGAGCAGCCCGGCGTAGAAGACGCGCTGCGGCGTGAGCCACATGAGGCGTTCGCCCTGCCGTGCATCGCCGCCCGAAGGCGTCGACGTCCTGGTTCGCTGCATGGTGTCTGTCTCCTGCATCGGTCGACGACGTCCGACCGGGGGGTGGCGCCGCGTTCGCTGGATCGTAGCGGCGGGGGCCTTGCGCGCGGCATCCATTTGCGCGGGGACTTTCCCTAGGCCGACGCGAACGCGCGGCGCAGTTCCGCCGCGCACAACGCGACGGCGGTGTGGGCCTCGTCGAGCACCTTGCCCATGGTGATGAAGCCATGGATCTGGCGCTCGAAGCACACGTAGTTCGCACGGTTGCCGGCGGCCGTGAGCGCCTCGGCATACGCCGCGCCTTCGTCGCGCAGCGGGTCGTAGCCGGCGGTGAGCACGAGCGCCGGCGGCAGGCCCGACAGGTCGGTGTGCAGCAGCGGCGAGGCGCGCCAGTCGAGGTCGTGCTTCGCGTCGGTGATGTAGTGGTCGTGGAAGTAGGTCATCGTGTCGCGCGTGAGCAGGTAGCCCTGCCCGTTCGCCTGGTGCGACGGATGGCCGCGGCGCATGTCGGTGGCCGGGTAGATCAGGAGCTGGAACACGATCGGCAGGTCGCCCGCATCGCGCGCGGCGATCGACGCCACGGCCGCGAGGTTGCCGCCCGCGCTGTCGCCGCCCACCGCGAGGCGGCTCGCATCGAGCCCCAGTGCGGCAGCTTCGCGGCGCACCCAGCGGGTGGCGGCGAGCACGTCGTCCACGGCGGTGGGAAAGCGGTGCTCCGGGCCCATGCGGTAGTCGACCGCGACCACCGCGCAGCCCGCACCGTTGGCCAGTTCGCGGCACAGCACGTCGTGCGTGTCGAGGTCGCCGATGACCCAGCCACCGCCGTGGTAGTACACGAGCACGGGCAGCGGGCCCGGGCCTGCGCCGAGCGGCTTGTACAGCCGCACCGCAATGGTGCCGTGCGGCCCGTCGGCGGCGAGGTCGCGCACCTCGGCAACCTCGGCCGGCAGCGGCTGCGTGGCGGTGCGGCGCTCGCGGTAGTAGGCCCGCGCGTCGGCGGGCGACAGGGTGTGGGTCGGCGGAATGCCGCGCGCTTCGATGAAATCCAGCAAGGCGCGCGCCTGGGGATGCAGCATGGTGTCTCCGGTGAATCGAACGGAGCGCTCAGTGTGGAGGGCGGGGCGCCTGCGGGGTATCCGCATGCACCCGCACCCGACCGGCGTCCTGGCGACAAGACCCGCACCATGCCCGCACCGCTGCGGGGTCGCTTGCGAAAACTGGCTACCGGGGCCCGGCTCGCGGGTTCACCCGGAGAGCCGCGCAGAAGGTGTGAATGGACCCGGCGTGGCCGAGCAGCCCGCCCAGGCGCGCCCAATCAAGGCGCAAAGCGGAGCCATAGCTTGGGCTATGGCGAGCATTTGCAACGCGGAGTGGGCGTGTCTGGGCGGGATGAGCGGACATGACGGGTTCGTTCACACCTTCTTAGGCCGTGCGGGGCTTCACGCGCGAAGCGGCTTCCTTGGCCAGCTTGCGGGCCGTGTCGGTGTCGGCCGCATGCACCAGCGCCACGCCCATGCGGCGCTTGACGAAGCTCTCGGGCTTGCCGAACAGGCGGATGTCGCTGCCCGGCACCTGCAGCGCCTCGGCCACGCCGTCGAAGGCGATGCCGGTGGCGTCGACGCCGCCATAGATCACGGCGCTGGCGCCCGGGCTCTTGAGCGAGGTGTCGACCGGCAGGCCGAGGATGGCGCGCGCGTGCAGCTCGAACTCGTTCTGCCACTGCGTGGCCATGGTGACCATGCCGGTGTCGTGCGGGCGCGGGCTGACTTCGCTGAACCAGACCTCGTCGCCCTTCACGAACAGCTCCACGCCGAACAGGCCCTGCCCGCCCAGGTCGGCCGTGACGGCCTTCGCGATCTGCTGGGCCTTCTGCAATGCGGCCGGCGCCATGGGATGCGGCTGCCAGCTTTCCACGTAGTCGCCGCTGACCTGCACGTGGCCGATGGGGTCGCAGAACTTGGTTTCGACGGCGCCCGCCGCGTCTTTCGCGCGCACGGTCAGCAGCGTGATCTCGTAGTCGAAGTCGATGAAGCCCTCGACGATGACGCGGCCATGGCTCACGCGGCCGCCGGCCATGGCGTAGTCCCAGGCCTTCTGCACGTCGGCCGGGCCGTCGATCTTGCTCTGGCCCTTGCCGGAGCTGCTCATCACGGGCTTGACGATGCAGGGGTAGCCGATGCCACCGTCGATGGCGGCCTGCAGCTCGGCCAGCGAGTCGCAGAACTTGTACGGACTGGTGGGCACGCCCAGCGTCTCAGCGGCCAGGCGGCGGATGCCTTCGCGGTCCATCGTGAGGCGGGCGGCGCGGGCCGTGGGAATCACGCGCACCACGCCCGCGTCTTCCAGCTGCTGCAGCATGGGCGTGGCGATGGCCTCGATCTCGGGCACCACCAGCGTGGGCTTCTCGGCCTCGATGAGCGCCTTGAGCTGGTCGGGGTCGCTCATGGTGATGGTGCGCGCGTGGTGCGCCACCTGCTGGCCGGGGGCGTTCTCGTAGCGGTCGACGGCGATGGTCTCGACGCCCAGGCGCTGCAGGGCGATCAGCACCTCCTTGCCGAGCTCGCCGGAGCCGAGCAGCATCACGCGGGTGGCGGAAGGGGACAGGGGGGTGCCGAGGGTGGTCATGCGAGGGCTCGAAAAAATGAGGTTGAAAACAATCGCAGCACTGTAAGCCACCCCGGGCCGGTGTCGCCCACGGGAACGGCGGCCCCTCCGGGCTGATTCACAATGACCGCCATTGCGCGACGGCGGCCTTGCGCCCGCCCTCGCCTCCAATTTTCTTTTTTTGTTTCAAGGAGCATTTTTCATGACGATTCAGACTGTGGGCATCATCGGCGCCGGCACCATGGGCAACGGCATCGCCCAGGCCTGCGCGGTATCGGGCGTCAACGTGGTGATGATCGACGTGGCCCAGGCGGCCGTCGACAAGGGCATCGCCACCATTTCGGGCAGCCTCGACCGCCTGATCAAGAAGGAAAAGCTCACGGCCGAGCAGAAGGCCGCCGCGCTGGCGCTGATCAAGGGCTCGACCGACTACAACGACCTGAAGGGTGCGCAGCTGGTTATCGAGGCCGCCACCGAGAACCACGCGCTCAAGCTCAAGATCCTCAAGCAGGTGGACGAGCTGGTGGGCCCCGAGGTGATCATCGCGTCGAACACCTCGTCGATCTCGATCACGCAGCTGGCCGCCGCCACCTCGCGCGCCGACCGCTTCATCGGCATGCACTTCTTCAACCCGGTGCCGATGATGGCGCTGGTGGAGCTGATCCGCGGCTACCTCACGAGCGACGCCACGCACGACGCCGTGAAGGCGCTGGCCGAGAAGCTGGGCAAGTCGCCCATCACGGTGAAGAACGCGCCGGGCTTCGTGGTCAACCGCATCCTGGTGCCGATGATCAACGAGGCCTTCTTCGTGCTGGCCGAGGGCCTGGCCACGGCCGAGGACATCGACGCCGGCATGAAGCTGGGCTGCAACCAGCCCATCGGCCCGCTGGCGCTGGCCGACATGATCGGCCTGGACGTGTGCCTGGCCGTGATGGAGGTGTACCTCGAGCAGTTCGGCGACTCCAAGTACCGCCCCTGCCCGCTGCTCAAGGAAATGGTCGCCGCCGGCCAGCTGGGCCGCAAGACCGGCCGCGGCGTCTACACGTACTGATCCGGCATTCCATAAAAACAAGGAGACAAGCAACGCCATGACCGCCACCCCCACCACCCCGCCCGCCGAAGGCTGCATCGACACCCAGGTGCTCGACCACGTGCTGCTGATCGGCATCAACCGCCCCGCCAAGCGCAACGGCTGGACGCCGCCGATGTTCAAGCAGCTGGCCGAGGCCTACACGCGGCTGGACGATGACCCGAGCCTGCGCGTGGGCGTGCTGCATGCGTTCGGCGACCACTTCACGGCGGGCCTGGACCTGCCGGCGGTCACCGAGTACATGAAGCGCGGCGAGAAGGCGATCCCGGCCGGGCTGGTGGAGCCGCACGACTTCGGCCTGGAGGGCTACCGCCGCCGCACCAAGCCGATGGTCGCGGCCGTCAAGGGCATCTGCTTCACGGTGGGCATCGAGCTCATGCTGGGCGCCGACATCGTGGTGGCGGCCGACAACTGCCGCTTCTCGCAGATGGAAGTGCAGCGCGGCATCATGGCCACGGGCGGCGCCACGCTGCGCATGGCCGAGCGCGCGGGGCTGGGCAACGCGATGCTGCACCTGCTCACGGCCGACGAATTCGACAGCGCCGAGGCCTATCGCCTGAACTTCGTGCAGAAGGTGGTGCCGGCCGGGCAGGAGCTCGACGCGGCGCTGCAGATCGCGCAGCGCATCGCAGCCCAGGCGCCGCTGGCCGTGCAGGCCACGCGGCTCAACGTGCTCAAGGCGATCGAACACGGGCCGCTGGCGGCCGTGGCGGAATTCATCGAGACGCAGAAACGCCTGTCGAACAGCGAGGACGCGGCCGAGGGCGTGCGCTCCTTCATCGAGCGCCGGCCTGCGCGGTTCAGCGGCCGCTGAGGCTGTTGATTTCCGTTCCGTTTCTGTCGTCCACTGGAGCCCGTTGCATGCCCTCTTCTTCTGTGTCGTCGTTTCTCTTCTTTCAACGCACGGCGCTGGCCGCCGCTTTCACCCTTCTTGCCGTGAACACCAGCCTCGCCCAGACCCCGCCGGCGCCCGCGCTGCCCGATCCCGCCGCCACCTCGGTCGAGGCGCTGGGCTGGATGCAGGGCTTTCCGCCGTCGCCCGACAAGCAGATCACCTTCGACAACCCGGTCGGCGGCGTGTACCCGCGCATCCGCTGGAGCTTCTCGCACGTGCGCGAGACGGTGCCCACGGCCAACGTGTGGCGCGGCCCCGGCGCCGCCAGCCCGCTGCCGGCGGCCAAGCCCCGCTTCGACATCGAGGCCGTGCGCTTCCAGCCCATGGGCGGCGGCGAGGCGCAGACCTTCGGCCAGATGATCGCGCGCACCTACACCGACGGCATCCTGGTGCTGCACCGCGGCCAGGTGGTCTACGAGAAGTACTTCGGCGCGCTCACGCCCGAGCGGCCGCACCTGGCGATGTCGGTCACCAAGTCCTTCGTGGGCACGCTGGCGGCCATCCTCGCGCAGGAAGGCACGCTCGACCCGTCGGCGCCGGTCACCAAGTACCTGCCCGAGCTCAAGGACACGGCCTACGGCGACGCCACCGTGCGCCAGGTGATGGACATGACCATCGGCGTGCGCTACTCCGAGAACTACGCCGACCCGAAGGCCGAGGTCTGGGACTACGCGCGCGCCGGCGGCATGCTCACGCAGGGCGCCAACTACGCAGGCCCGAAGTCGTTCTACGAATTCCTGGCCACGCTCAAGAAGGAAGGCACGCACGGCGACGCCTTTGCCTACAAGACGGTCAACGCCGAGGTGCTGGCCTGGATCGTGCGCCGCGCGTCCAACCGCTCGCTGGCCGACCTGCTGAGCGAGAAGATCTGGCGCCGCATCGGCGCTGAGCAGGACGCGTATTTCATGGTCGACCGCATCGGCACCGAGTCGGGCGGCGGCGGCCTGAACACCGTGCTGCGCGACATCGCGCGCTTCGGAGAAACGCTGCGCAACGGCGGGCGCGCGCCCAACGGGCAGCAGGCGATCGCCAAGGCCGTGGTCGACGACATCCAGCGCGGCGCCGATCCGGCGAAGTTCGCGAAGGCCGGCTACGCGCTGCTGCCGGGCTGGAGCTACCGGAACATGTGGTGGGTCTCGCACAACCCGCACGGCGCGTACATGGCGCGCGGCATTCACGGCCAGAGCATCTACGTCGATCCGAAGGCCGAGATGGTGATCGTGCGCTACGCCGCGCACCCGATCGCCGCCAACGCGGGCAACGACCCGCTCACCCTGCCCGCCTTCCAGGCCATGGGCGAGGCGCTGATGAAGCCTGAGCCCTGATGAGGCGGTGAGAAGAAGGAAGACGGGTCAGCCGGCCGCAGCCGGGGCCCGTGCCTTCGCGATGACGAGCAGGCCGTCCATGATCAGGCTCTCGACCAGTTCGAAATCTCCGTTCATGGCGGGCGCCATCTTCCAGCCCGCGCCGCCGGTCATGAAGCAGGCCGGTTCGGCGCCGCAGTGCGAGCGCACGTGCTGCACCATGCGCTCGACCGCCCCCGCGATGGCGTAGGTGCCGCCGCTGGTCAGCGCGTCGCTGGTGTTGGTGGGAAATTCGCGCACCTCGCCGGTGGGCACGTGCAGGCCCGCCGTGCCCGACTCGAGCGCCCGCAGCATGATGCCGTGGCCCGGCAAGATGAGGCCGCCCAGGAACTTGCCGCTGGCATCGATCGCCTCCACGGTGACGGCCGTGCCGATCAGCACCACCACCATCGGCCGCTCGGGCCCCTGCGACAGCATGCGGTGGCGCGCGCCGATCATGGCCACGAAGCGGTCGGCGCCCAGCCGCGTCGGATGGTCGTAGCCGTTGACGATGCCGGCCTCGCCCGCGCTCGACACCACCCAGCGCGGGGCGCAGTCGAAGCGTTCGGTGATCTGCTCTTCGGCGCGCCGCCGCAAGGTGTCACCGGCCACGACGCAGCCCAGCATGGAACCGGGCGCCGGCAGCTCGGCCCAGGGGCCATCGGCCAGGCGTTCGATGTGGTCGAGAAACTCGGCACCATGGGCCTGCAGTGCCGCACCGGGGAAGGCCCCCTCGTAAAGCGCCCACTTGAGCCGGGTGTTGCCGATGTCGATGGCGAGGAAGGGGGAAGACATGCGCGCGATTATTGCGACTTTGTTGTTATTCCTGCTGGCGCCTCTTTGACAGTCGCGGCGCGGGCCTACGCGGAGCGTCCCGGTTCCGCCGCTACATTCGCCTTTTCCATCCACCACGGCACAAGGAGAAAACCATGGGATTGCTCAGCTTCATCAAGGAAGCCGGTGAAAAACTGTTCGGCGGTTCGTCGGCCCAGGCGGCCACGCCCGATGCGAACACGGCAGCCGCCGCGGCCATCAAGACCTACATCGAGACCCAGAACCTCGGCCTCACCGGACTGGAAGTGACCTACACCGCCAGCAGCGGCGTCGTCACCCTCGCGGGCCAGGCGCCCTCGCAGGAAGCCAGCGAGAAAGCCGCGCTCGCCGCGGGCAACGTGGCCAACGTGACGAGCGTGGACAACAACCTCGTCGCCCCGGCCGCACCGCCCGCCCAGTACCACGACGTGGTGCGCGGCGACACGCTCTCGGCCATCTCGAAGAAGTACTACGGCGACGCCAACAAGTACAACGCGATCTTCGAGGCGAACAAGCCGATGCTGTCGCACCCCGACAAGATCTATCCGGGGCAGAAGCTGCGCATTCCGGCACTCTGACCCCCGCAACGGCGCCTCGCTAGGCGCCGTTGTGCCGCCAGGCCCCTGGCGACACGCCGTACTCGCGCTTGAACGCGCGGTTGAAAGCGGCTTCCGATTCGTAGCCCACGCCTTCGGCGATGCGCGCCAGGTTGCCCTGGTCCTTGCGCAGCATGCCGGCGGCCAGGACCATGCGCCAGCGCGCCAGGTAATGCATGGGCGGCGCGCCCACCAGTTCGGTGAAGCGGTCCGCCAGCACGCTGCGCGAGACGTGGATTTCCTGCGCCAGTGCGTCGACCGTCCAGTTGCGCGCGGGCTCGGCGTGCATCAGCGCCAGGCAGCGGCTCACGTGCGGGTCGCGCAGGCCCGCCAGCCAGCCCGGGTTGTTGGCGGGCATGGACTCGATGTAGCCGCGCAGCACTTCGGTGAACAGCACTTCCGCCACCTTGGCGGCGACCATCTCCGAGCCGGGCGTGTGCGACGCCGCATCCCCCAGGACGAAGTTGACCGACTGCTCGATCCACGGGCCTGCCGGCCTGCTGCGCAAGGGCGTGGTGAACAGGCGCGGGATGTTCGCCATGACGGGGTTGGGCGCGTCGCCTTCGTACGCGAACCAGCTGCAGACCAGCAAGGTGCGGTCGCCCTGGCCGCCGTAGCGCACGCGCGCCAGCTCGGGCGCTCGCGGACTCACCACATGCGACATGTCCACCGCCGCATGCTGCAGGCCGCTGCCCAGCACATGCGAATCGCCATGCGGCGCGACGATCACGTCGCCGGCGTGCGCGCGCACCGGCGCCTCGCCTTCGACCTGGGCCCAGCATTCGCCTTGCAGCACGAGGTGGCAGATGGCCAGGCGCTGTGCGCCGGGCCTGAGCACTTGCGCGATGTCCGCGCCCCTGGGTACCTTGAAGCACCAGGGTGCATACATGTCCCCGTTCAGGAACAGCGCGCCCTCCAGGCGGATGGTCCGCAGCACGTCCGACAAGACATCCATGGTCACCTCCCGGCTAGCGAGGGCGGGGTTCCGGACAACAAGTCCGGCGAGACGGGCAATACAGGACGGCTTCGCGTCGGCACCATCGATCCTGGTCGCCTTCGACCGATTCTAGACAGGAGTACCGCCATGCCCAAGTTCGTCATCGAGCGAGAGATCCCCGGCGCCGGCCAGTTCACCGCGGCGGACCTGAAAGCCATCTCGCAAAAATCCTGCGGCGTGCTCAGCAGCATGGGCACCGACATCCAGTGGATCCACAGCTACGTGAGCGACGACCGGATCTACTGCGTCTACCAGGCCACCGACGAGGCCCTCGTGCGCCGGCACGCGGAGCTCGGCGGCTTCCCGGCCAACCGCGTGGACCGGGTGTACAGCGTGATCGACCCGGCCACGGCCGAGTGAGGCGCGCAGCTCTCTAGTTCTGGCGCCAGGGCAGCCCGCGCCGGCGCCAGCCACCGGTCAACCCGCGGTGTCCGTTCTCGTCCGGGTTGCCCTCGAAGCCTTCGAGGATGTTGTAGGCCTGCGCACCCAGCTCGGTCGCCCGCTTCGCCGCCGCGATCGAGCGCACGCCGCTGCGGCACAGCAGCACCAGCTTCTTGCCGCCCTCCGCGGCGGCGCGCACGCCGTCGTCGAACGCCGGGTTGATCGCCATGCCCGGCCACTGCTTCCAGGCCAGCGGCACGGCGCCGGGCACGTAGCCGACCCACTCGCGCTCGGCGTCGGTGCGCACGTCCACCAGCACGGCCTCGCCGCTCGCCATCCACTGCGCCGCCTGCTCGGGCGTCACGTCGCCGGCGTAGCCTTTTTCTCCAACGGGTTCACTCATGGTTGCTTTCTCTCTCGAATCTCTAGGGTAAGCCCGGAGCCTTTGACGGCTGCGGGCGATCGATCTGCACGCCGGATGATGGAATTTTTCACCGGTTCGTGAAAACCCTGTTTGTCACAAGGTGTGGCGCGCCAAAGATGGCGGTCGCGGCCTGTCGAAACCATAACGTGAAGACGACGGCCTGGGTGTTCCGGTCAGAGAACTATATGGAGAGACACATGACAGACAGCAAATCGCCCCGCCGTCGCAGCCTCCTCAAAGGCGCGGCAGTGGCCGCAGGCGCCATGTCCGCGCCGATGGTCAGCATGGCCCAAACCACGTCGCTGCGTTTCCAGAGCACCTGGCCGGCGAAGGACATCTTCCACGAGTACGCCAACGACTTCGCCAAGAAGGTGAACGACATGGCCGGCGGGCGCCTGAAGATCGAGGTGCTGCCCTCGGGCGCCGTCGTGCCCGCCTTCCAGCTGCTCGAAGCGGTGAACAAGGGCACGCTCGACGGCGGCCACGGCGTGGTGGCCTACCACTACGGCAAGAACTCGGCGCTGGCGCTGTGGGGTTCGGGCCCCGGCTTCGGCATGGACGCCAACACCGTGCTGGCCTGGCACAACTACGGCGGCGGCAAGGCGCTGCTCGACGAGATCTACAAGAGCCTGAACATGGAAGTGGTGTCGTACCTGTACGGCCCCATGCCCACGCAGCCGCTGGGCTGGTTCAAGAAGCCGGTGGCCAAGGTCGAGGACATGAAGGGACTGAAGTTCCGCACCGTGGGCCTGGCCGTGGACATGTTCACCGAGATGGGCACGGCGGTGAACCCGCTGCCCGGCGGCGAGATCGTGCCCGCGCTGGACCGCGGCCTGATCGACGCGGCCGAGTTCAACAACGCCTCGAGCGACCGCGTGCTGGGCTTTCCCGACGTGGTGAAGAACTGCATGCTGCAGAGCTTCCACCAGTCGGGCGAGCAGTTCGAGGTGCTGTTCAACAAGGGCAAGTACAGCGCGATGCCGCAGGAGCTGCGTTCCATCATCGACTATGCCGTGCAGGCCGCCAGCGCCGACATGAGCTGGAAGGCGGTGCAGCGCAACTCGCAGGACTACGCGGACATGAAGAAGGCCGGCATCAAGTTCTACAAGACGCCCGACGCCGTGCTGCGCGCGCAGCTCGCGGCCTGGGACAAGACGGTGGAAAAGAAGGCCGGCGAGAACCCGCTCTTCAAGAAGGTGCTGGAGTCGCAGCGCGTGTTCGCCGAGCGTGCGCTGCAGTGGCAGAACGACTATGGCGTCGACTTCAAGATGGCCTACAACCACTACTTCGGCAAGAAGAAAAGCTAACCCCCAGTCTTCGCGCACTTCGTGTCGCTTCGCCAACCCCCTTTCAGGGGGCAACACCTGTGGCCCGGCAAAGCCGGTTCCACGGTGTTTCTGGAATGGGCCCTGCCCATCACAACATGACCATCCAACGCCTCCTCCACGCCGTCGACCGGTTCAGCATGCTGGTGGGCAAGACCTTCTCGTGGCTCATCGTCGCGCTGATGCTGCTGGTGTGCGGCGAGGTGTTCAAGCGCTATGCGCTGAACGCGCCCACGGCCTGGATCTTCGATGCCAACAACATGCTGTACGGCACGCTGTTCATGATGGGTGGCGCCTACACGCTCTCGCAGGCTGGCCATGTGCGCGGCGACTTCTTCTACGGCAGCATGAAGCCGCGCACGCAGGCCGCGCTCGACCTCGTGCTGTTCGCGGTTTTCTTCCTGCCCGGCGTGGTGGCGCTCACCTGGTCGGGCTGGACCTACTTCGGTGAATCGCTCGCGATGCGCGAACAGACCTTCAACGCCGACCCGATTCCGGTGTACCCCTTCAAGTTCGTGATTCCCGTGGCCGGCGCGGTGCTGCTGGTGCAGGGCCTCGCCGAGATGGTGCGCTGCGTGCTGTGCCTGAAGACCGGCGTGTGGACGCCGCGCCTGAAAGACGCCGAAGAAATGGACGTGGTCGGCGACCAGCTTGCCAGCAGCAGCTACGTGAACGAGGCCGACAAGCGCGAGGTGATCGAGAAGGCCCACGCCATCGAACAGGCCGCGCAGCAACGCAAGAGCGACACGAGCAACGGGGGTGCCGCATGAGCGAACCCGCACTCGGCCTGCTGATGCTGGGCCTGATCGTCTTCGTGATCATGCTCGGCTTTCCCACGGCGTTCACGCTGATGGGGCTGGGCATGTTCTTCGGCTTCATCGCTTTCTACGACCCCGCCTCGCCCTGGCTCGACAACAAGGTCTTCGACCTGATGGTGCAGCGCGCCTTCGGGGCCATGACCAACGAGACGCTGCTGTCCATTCCGCTCTTCGTGCTCATGGGCTACGTGATGGAGCGCGGCGCGCTGGTCGACAAGATGTTCCACAGCGTGCAGCTCGCCTTTCGCCGCGTGCCGGGCTCGCTGGCGGTGACCACGCTCATCGTGTGCACCTTCTGGGGCATTGCGAGCGGCCTGGTGGGCGCGGTGGTGGTGCTGATGGGTGTGATCGCGATGCGCCCGATGCTCAACGCGGGCTACGACACGCGGCTGGCGGCCGGCGTGATCACGGCCGGCGGCACGCTGGGCATCCTCATTCCGCCCTCGGTGATGATCATCGTGTACGCGGCCGTGGCCGGGCAGTCGGTGGTCAAGCTCTACGCGGCGGCGATGTTCCCGGGCTTCTTCCTCGCCCTGCTGTACCTGATTTACGTGATCGGATGGGCCGTGCTGCAACCGAAGGTGGCGCCCAAGATGCCGATCGACCAGCAGCGTGCCCCCATCACGCCCTGGGTGGCCCATCTCGCCGCCAGCTACTCCCCGCGCATGCTGCCCGCGCTCGCCGCGGCCGTGGTGGCGCCGGGGCGTGCCTTGCGCGGCGCGGTCGAGGGCGTGCGCCTGAGCTGGTGGATGCTGCTGCGCGGCCTGCTGAGCGCGCTGGTGCCGCTGGCGCTGGCCGCCGTCACACTGGGCTCGGTGTGGTGGTACGTGACCATCTACTCGCAAAAGGACAACAACGCGGCCGCCCCGGTGGCCACGCAGCAGGCGACGCAGAAGACCGGCGAGCCCGCAGCCGCCGCGCCGGCTGCAGCCGAACCGTCCGGCACCGGTCTGGCCGAGCCGCCGAGCGCCGACGAACCCGCGAACACCACCGAAAGCAGCGGCCTGCAGGAGCCCCCCGGCGGCGTCGAGGAGCCTCCGGGCAGCGAGCCCGCCGCCGCCCCTGCCAGTGAAGGTGGCCTGCAGCAGCTGGGCGACGCGGTCGAGGCACCCAAGACCGCGGCGGTGCCCGATGCCTTCTACACCGGCTTCTGGGTGGCCTGCCTCTTCACGCTGGCGCTGCTGGGCTGGTACTACTGGCGCATGGACGCGGAGCAGTTCGAAATTTTGCGCATGCTGGTGTCGTCGGTGATGCCGCTGGCCACGCTCACGCTGGTGGTGCTGGGCGTAATCCTGTTCGGCATCACGACCGCCACCGAGTCGGCGGCGGTCGGCGCGGCCGGCGCCTTCCTGATGGCGTGGCAGGCCGGCACGCTGAACTTCAAGAAGATCAAGGAGGCGGTGTTCCTCACGCTCAAGACCACCTCGATGGTCTGCTGGCTCTTCGTGGGCTCGGCGCTGTTCTCGGCGGTGTTCGCGCTGCTGGGCGGCCAGCGCATCGTCGAGGAGTGGGTGCTGAGCATGAACCTCAGCCCGCTGCAGTTCCTGCTGCTGTCGCAGGCGATCATCTTCGTGCTGGGCTGGCCGCTGGAGTGGACCGAGATCATCGTGATCTTCGTGCCCATCTTCCTGCCGCTGCTGGCGCACTTCCAGATCGATCCGCTGCTGTTCGGCGTGCTGGTGTTCGTGAACCTGCAGGCGGCGTTCCTGTCGCCGCCGGTGGCGATGTCGGCCTTCTACCTGAAGGGGGTGTCACCGCCGCACGTGACGATCAACCAGATCTTCGCAGGGATGATGCCGTACATGCTGATCGTCATCCTGTGCATGGTGTTCATGTACATCTGGCCGGGGCTGACGCTGTGGCTGCCGCAGTACCTGTACGGCTGAACGCGCGCGCCTTCTCAGGCTGAGGCCGGGCGCCGCGCGAAGCGGCGGCGCTCGAGCAGCTCGAACAGGCCCATGCCCAGCAGCATGGCGCCCACGAAGACCAGCGCCTTGACCTCGCCCGTGCCGAGCGAGGTCAAGGCGGGCCCGGGGCAGAAGCCCGCGATGCCCCAGCCGACGCCGAACAGCAGGCTGCCGCCGACCAGGCGGCGGTCGATGTGGCGCAGGCTGGGCAGCGTGAGCGGCCCTCCGAGCAGCGACTCCTTGCGACGGCCCGCGAGCAGGAAGCCGATGGTGCTCACCGCCACCGCGCCGGCCATCACGAAGGCGAGCGACGGGTCCCAGGCCCCGCCCACGTCAAGAAAGCCCAGGATCTTGGCCGGGTTGGCCATGCCTGAGACGATGAGGCCGAGCCCGAAGACAAGGCCGGCGAGCAAGGAAGCAATGGCGGTCCACATGGCAGGTCTCCCGGTTCACGACAGGTTCAACAAGTGGCGCACCACGAACACCGTGGCGAACCCCGCGGCCATGAACGCCAGCGTGGCGACCAGCGAACGCGGCGAGCGCCGCGCCAGCCCGCACACGCCGTGGCCGCTGGTGCAGCCCGCGCCGTAGCGCGTGCCCACGCCCACCAGCAGGCCGGCCAGCGCGAGCGTGCCGTAGCCCGCGTCGATCTGCGCCGCGGGCAGCACGGCGAACAGCCCGTAGACGAGCGGCGCACCGACCAGCCCGAGCACGAAGGCCGCGCGCCAGGCCATGTCGCCCTTCATGGGGCGCAGCAAGCCGCCCAGCACGCCGCTGACGCCGGCGATGCGGCCGTTGAGCAGCACGAACATCGCGGCGGAAAGTCCGATGAGCACGCCGCCGGCCAGTGCGGCCCAGGGCGTGAAATGAGGCCAGTCGATGGTGGGCATCTTCAGTTCTCCTTCGGGCAGTAGAGGCGGTACAGCACCGCCAGGATCTCGAGCAGGGCCGGGTCGGCCACGCGGTAGTAGATGTTCTTGCCCTCGCGGCGGGTGTCCACCACGCCTTCGGTGCGCAGCACCGACAGCTGCTGCGACAGGGTGGGCTGGCGGATGCCCAGCGTGCTTTCGAGGTCGCTCACGCACATCTCGCCCTGCGAGAGCTGGCACAGCAGCAGCAGCCGGGCCTCGTGGGCCAGCAGCTTGAGCACGGCGACGGCCTGGCCGGCGGCGCTGCGCAGCAGTTGGGGGTCGATGGCGTGGGTCGGGGTCTTCATGGTGGGATGACAGTTCGCGGAATAACATTATATGAATTCATATAATATTTGTCGCTTGATTGAATGAACGACTGCCTGGCCTCCAGGCACCGCAGAAGGAGCGCCGATGACCCCGACCCCCATGCCCCCACGCGCCACCACCCAGGCCTTCTTCGATCCCGCGACGGGCACGGTGTCCTACGTGGTCTGGGACCGTGCGACGAAGCGCGCCGCCGTCATCGACCCGGTGCTCGACTACGACTTCCGCTCCGGCCACACCGACACAGCCTCGGCCGACCGCCTGCTGGCCTACGTGCGCGCGCAGGCGCTGCAGGTCGACTGGGTCCTGGAGACCCACGCGCACGCCGACCACCTCTCGGGCGCGCGCCATGTGCAGTCGCAGGCCGGCGGGCGCATCGCCATCGGCGAGCACATCCGCACGGTGCAGGCCACCTTCCGCCACCTCTACAACCTGGAGCGCGACTTCCTGCCCGACGGCAGCCAGTTCGACCACCTCTTCAAGGACGGCGAGCGCTTTCACATCGGCGAGATCGAGGCGCAGGCCCTGCGCGTGCCCGGCCACACGCCGGCCGACATGGCGTACCTCGTGGACGACGCGGTCTTCGTCGGCGACACGCTCTTCATGCCCGACCTGGGCAGCGCGCGCGCCGACTTTCCGGGCGGCGACGCGCGCGAGCTCTACCGCTCGATGCGCCGGCTGCTCGCGCTGCCGCCCGAGACCACGCTGTACGTCTGCCACGACTACCCGCCCGCCACGCGCGAGCCGCGCTGGCAGAGCACGGTGGCGCAGCAGCGCGCCCACAACATCCACGTGCGCGACGGCATCGGCGAAGACGCGTTCGTGCGCATGCGCACCGCGCGCGACGCCACGCTCGAAGTGCCCACGCTGATCCTGCCGTCGATGCAGGTCAACGTGCGCGGCGGCCGCCTGCCGCCGCCCGACGACAACGGCGTGGCCTACCTGCGCATTCCGCTGAACACGCTGCCGGGCCACCGCCCGCGTGCCACGCCAGGCTGAGGCCTGCGTGAACTAGCGCCGCCGCTCCACATACGGCCGCGCCTGCAGCAGCACGATCTTGTCGCCCACGGTCGCCCACTCGATGTCCTGGTCGACCGCATTGAAGGTGCGCTTCACCGCCGCGCCCACGTTGGCGAGCCGCACCACCAGCTCGTCGGTCAGCACGTGGCGGCCCACTTCCACGGGCACTTCCTTCACGCCGCCGTCCTTGTCCAACTGCAGCGCCGTCTCCTCGGCCGAGCGGCTGAGCACCTGGATGGCCTTGGACCAGCTCGAGTACATCACCTGCTCCGCCACGCGCTTGCCTTCGACCACGCGAATGCCGATGCCGCGCTTGGCCGAGATGTAGGTGACGTGCGGGTGGCCCGCGTCGAAGGGGTCGCGGGTGATCATCACGCCCGCATTGGTCGAGTCGATGGCGGTCTGCACGAACACGCCCATCAGCACCGATTCGGCGCCGAAGCCCGCGGCGCTGCGCGCCTCCCAAGCCTCGGGGTTGAACACCGAGGCCCACACTTTCTTCACCGCGAGCTCGAGCGCGTCGCCGGTCTTCACGTTGGGCACCGTCGTGTAGAGCCCCGCGCCGCTGAAGCCCGGCAGGTCTTCCGAGTTGGACGAGCTGCGCACGAACACGCCGCCCCCGCCCAGCTGCGCCTGCCACGCCGCGCGCCAGGCCGCCGCGGTGGCAGGCTCGACGGGCCATTGCACGATCTCGTCGCGCAGCTGCGCCAGCGCCTTCTGCCGCACCTGCGGGTCGCCCGCGAAGCCGGGCTGCTGCTGCATGCGCGCGAGGCGCTCGGCCAGCCCGTTCGACCGCATGAAGCGGTCGTAGTGCGCGAACGGAATGCAGAAGCCGTCGGGCACGGTGGTCGAGGGAATGCGCGCGGCCAGCACCGCACCGAGGTTGGCCGCCTTCGAGCCGCAATGCACGCTGTGGCGCGCACGCAGCGAGGCCAGCGGCAGCAGGCGCGTCTCGCGCAGGTCGGGCTTCGCGGCCTTGCTGCCGGGCAG
>NZ_BCUS01000079.1 GCF_001591345.1 Variovorax boronicumulans NBRC 103145
GGGCCGCCGCGCGACGGGCGTTGCGGCAGTGAGGGTGAGGGTTCAGCGCTGTCCTGGCCGTTGCCCGTGGCCAGGCGGCGGAACACCAGCACGTCGTACAGCGAGGTGTAGTCGTAGTGCGAGGGCAGCTGGTCGTTGAGCAGGTCGGCCACGTGCAGGTCGACCAGCTGGGTCTGGCACAGCGTCTGCAGGATCTGCTGCACCTCGGGCTGGGCGGCGCGGAATTCGTCGCGCGTCAGCGAAATCCAGAGGTAGCTGGCGGCGGCGCAGGCGCCCGGCACGGCCAGCGGCGCCAGCGAGGCGTGCTCGCTGACCTGCGAGCGGCTGATTTCGAAGATGCGCATGGACACTCGCCCCCGGTGGTTCTTCTTCCACGCCAGAAGTGCCGTGGAGGTGCGGCAGGCATGCCGCAGTAGCTATTATTTTTGTAGCAACCGGGCGGCGTCAAGCGCGAAGTAGGTCAGCACGCCGTCGGCGCCGGCGCGCTTGAAGGCCAGCAGGCTTTCGAGCACCACGGCGTCGTGGTCGAGCCAGCCGTTCTGGGCCGCGGCCTTCAGCATGGCGTACTCGCCGCTCACCTGGTAGGCGAAGGTCGGCACGCGGAACTCGTCCTTCACGCGGCGCACGATGTCCAGGTAGGGCATGCCGGGCTTCACCATGACCATGTCGGCGCCTTCGGCGATGTCGATGGCGACCTCGCGCAGGGCTTCGTCGCTGTTGCCGGGGTCCATCTGGTAGACCTTCTTGTTGCTCTTGCCGAGCGTCGCGGCCGAGCCGACGGCGTCACGGAAGGGGCCGTAGAAGGCGCTGGCGTACTTGGCGCTGTAGGCCATGATGCGCGTGTGGATGTCGCCGCGGGCTTCGAGCGCGGTGCGGATCGCGCCGATGCGGCCGTCCATCATGTCGCTCGGCGCCACAATATCGACGCCGGCTTGCGATTGTGTGAGTGCCTGCTTCACCAACACTTCAACGGTGGCGTCGTTGAGGATGTAGCCGGTGTCGTCGAGCAGGCCGTCCTGGCCGTGGCTGGTGTAGGGGTCGAGTGCCACGTCGGTCATCACGCCCAGCTCGGGGAAGCGCGCCTTGAGCGCGGCCACCACGCGGGGAATCAGCCCGTCGGGGTTGAAGGCCTCGTCGCCCGCAGGCGTCTTGAGGCTGGCGTCGATCACCGGAAACAGCGCCATCACCGGGATGCCGGCCTGCACGCACTGCTCGGCCACGGGCAGCAGCAGGTCCAGGCTCAGGCGGTCCACGCCGGGCATCGAGGGCACGGCGTCGCGGCGCTTCTCGCCTTCCTGCACGAACACCGGGTAGATCAGGTCGTTCGTCGTCAGCGCATGCTCGCGCACCAGGTTGCGGGTAAAGGCATCGCGGCGCAGCCGTCGCGGGCGGCCGGCGGGGAACATTGCGAGCGGGGAAAATGGTGACGTCATATATCTAAAATTGTGCCTGAAGCGCGAAATCGCAGCCCAGCGCTGCTGGAGGCAAGTTGTCTGACAACTACGGAAATTAATAGAACTTAAGTTCTAGATTTTTGTTGTAAAAGTCAAAGAAACTGCCTCAATCGCTTGAAACCTTGTTTCGTCTTTGTTAAATTCTGAAGCGGGCGGCTTGCCGCTCCCCGCTTTTCCTCCCTGAGCGGGTGCCTTGATGTGTGACAGCAAAAGGGCTTCCCAGCCCGACGTGAAGACGTCGGGCTTTTTTTTGCCCGAAACCTTGGCAAAGGGCCCCGAAGAGGGGTCAGTGTGCAGCCACCACTAAACTGCCGCCATGCTCTGGGTCAAATCTCTTCACATTGTTTTCATTGCCAGCTGGTTTGCCGGGCTGTTCTATCTGCCGCGCATCTTCGTCAACCTGGCGATGGTGCCCCCCGAGTCGGTCGCGGAGCGTGAGCGCCTGCTGCTGATGGCGCGCAAGCTGCTGCGCTTCACCACCTTCCTGGCCGTGCCGGCGCTGGTGTTCGGCGCCTGGCTCTGGCTGGGCTACGGCATCGGGCGCGGCCCCGGCAACGGCTGGATGCACGCCAAGCTGGCCCTGGTGCTGGTGGCCATCGGCTACCACCATGGCTGCGGCGTGCTGCTGCGCCGTTTTGCGGCGGGCGGCAACCGCCGCAGCGACCGCTGGTACCGCTGGTTCAACGAGTTGCCCGTGCTGCTGCTGCTGGGCATCGTGATCCTGGTGGTGGTGAAGCCCTTCTGAGCCCGTGTCGACGGTAGACATGCCGCACAAGTCTGCCGCGCTCCCCCTGGCGTTGGCCTATGCGGCGCTGATCGTCTATGCCAGCCTGTACCCCTTCGCCGACTGGCGTGACCAGGGGATCGCGCCCTGGGCCTACCTGTCGGCGCCCTGGCCCAAGTACTGGACGGGTTTCGACTTCGGGGTGAATGTGGCGGGCTACGTGCCCTTCGGTTTCCTGTGTGCGCTGAGCGTGCTGCGCACGGGCAGCAGCCACAGTGTGTGGCGTGCGTTGCTGCGCGCCACGGTGGCGGGCGCGGCGATCGCCTTTGCCATGGAGACGCTGCAGAGTTATTTGCCGGCGCGCATTCCTTCCAATGTCGACCTGGGGCTGAACACCGCCGGCACGGTGCTCGGCGCGGTGCTGGCCGCGGCGCTGGAGCGGCTGGGTGCGATCGCGCACTGGAGCCGCGTGCGCTCGCAATGGTTCGTCGAGGACGCGCGCGGCGGCCTCGTGCTGCTCGCGCTCTGGCCCTTTGCGCTGCTGTTCCCCGCCGCCGTCACCTTCGGCCTCGGCCAGGTGTTCGAACGGCTAGAGGCGACGATTTCCGAGTGGCTGCTCGACACGCCCTTCATCGACTGGCTGCCCGTGCGCCAGTTCGAGCTGGAGCCGCTGGTGCCGGCCGTGGAACTGCTGTGCGTGATGCTCGGCGCGCTGGTGCCGTGCCTGCTGGGCTACCTGGTGGCGCGCAACGTGGTGCAGCGCGCGGTGCTGCTGCCGCTCATCCTGCTCGCAGGCGTTGCGGCCTCGGCGCTGTCGGCGGCCATGAGCTACGGCCCGGAGCACGCGTGGGCCTGGCTCGATCTGCCGGTGCAGGTCGGGCTGGCCGCGGCGGTGTTCGCGGGCGTGCTGCTGCTCTTTGCGCCGCGCCGGCTGTGCGGGGCGCTGCTGCTCATGGGGCTCGTGCTCCAGCTGAGCCTGCTGAACCAGGCGCCCGAGAGCGCCTACTTCGCGCAGACCCTGGCCACCTGGGAGCAGGGCCGCTTCATCCGCTTCCACGGCCTGGCCCAGTGGCTGGGCTGGGGTTGGCCCTTCGCGGTGCTGGTGTACGTGGTGGCTGCGCTGTCGCGGCGCCGCCGTCCCGCGCTGCCCTGAGCACGCTCATAAAATCGGTCGATGCCCAGCACCACTCCCGCCGCGCCGTCCGGCTACTACGGCCGCCACATCTTCTTCTGCCTGAATGAACGCAAGAACGGCGAAGACTCCTGCGCCCTGCACAACGCGCAGGAAGGCTTCGACCGCTGCAAGGCCAAGGTGAAGGAGCAGGGGCTCGCCGGGCCCGGCAAGGTGCGCGTCAACAAGGCCGGCTGCCTCGACCGCTGCGCGGGTGGGCCCGTCGCGGTGGTCTACCCCGAGGCGGTCTGGTACACCTTCGTGGACGCCGAGGACATCGACGAGATCGTCGAGTCGCACCTGAAGAACGGCCAGGTCGTCGAGCGGCTGCTGCTGCCGCCCGACGTCGGCCGCTGAACTTTCCTGCGGACCCCGTGCTCGTACCGTGCACGTCGCCGGCATCGCCGGCCCAGCCAACCCCAGCGCCATGAACTCCCAGACCGAAAAAATCAGCCTCCAGGGCGCCGCGGGCGTGATCGAGGTGCAGCGCGACCTGCCGTCCGGCGACGCGCGCGGCGTCGCGGTGATCGCCCATCCGCACCCGCTGTTCGGCGGCACGATGGACAACAAGGTCGTGCAGACCCTGGCCCGCGCCTTCGTGTCCTGCGGCTGGACGGCCGTGCGCTTCAACTTCCGCGGCGTCGGCGCCAGCGAAGGCGCTCACGATGAAGGGCGCGGCGAGCTCGAGGACATGCTGCATGTCGTCGGCGAGCTCGCGCCCGAAGGCCAGCTGGCGATCGCCGGTTTTTCCTTCGGTGCCTTCGTGGCCAGCTGTGCGGCCGAGAAGCTCTGGGCCGCGCGCGACGTGCGGCAGCTGGTGCTGGTCGGCACGGCCGCCTCGCGCTTCTCGGTGGCCATGCTGCCGGCCGAGGCGCACGAGCGCGCGCTGGTGGTCCATGGCGAAGCCGACGACACCGTGCCTCTCGCCGCCGTGATGGACTGGGCGCGTCCCCAGTCACTCCCTGTCACGGTTATTCCCGGGGGCGGCCATTTCTTTCACGGACAATTGCCGCTGCTCAAAAGCCTGGTCGCCCGCCATCTGCGCGCGGGCACCGAATGAAAGCCTTTCAGGCTTGTTTTCGCCTCTTCCCACACTCTCCATGAATCGTTTTTTCACTGCGCTTCGCGCACTGGTGCTGACCGCTGCTGCCTCGGTTGGCGTGATCGCCGCCGCCCAGATGCCGGCCCCGCCTGAAATCGCCGCGCGCAGCTACCTGCTGCTGGACGTGACCGCGAACCAGATCCTGGCGCAGAAGGACATCGACAGCCCCGTCGAGCCGGCCTCGCTCACCAAGCTGATGACCGCGTACGTCGCGTTCGATGCGCTGCGCGCCAAGAAGATCACGCTGACCCAGACCCTGCCGGTGAGCCCGCGCGCCTGGAAGATGCCCGGTTCGCGCATGTTCATCGACCCCAAGATGCAGGTGCCGGTGGAAGACCTGATCAAGGGCGTGATCGTGCAGTCGGGCAACGACGCCACGGTGGCGCTGGCCGAAGGCGTGGGCGGCACGGTGGAGCATTTCGTCGAGATGATGAACGCCCAGGCCAAGGTGCTGGGCATGAAGAACACCACCTACAAGAACCCCGAAGGCCTCACGGCGCCCGGCCACACGACCACGGCGCGCGACCTGAGCATCCTGGCCACGCGCCTGGTGCGCGACTTCCCCGAGGAAGCCAAGTACTACGCCATCAAGAAGTACCGCTACCCGGGCACGCCGTCGACCAACGACACCAACCGCAACCTGCTGCTGTTCCGCGACCCGACCGTCGACGGCCTGAAGACCGGCCACACCGACGCCGCCGGCTACTGCATGATCGCCACCGCCAAGCGCGACTTCCCGAACCTGACCGGCGGCCGCCGCCTGCTGTCGATCGTGCTGGGCGCCAGCAGCGAAGCCGTGCGCGCCAACGAGTCGCAGAAGCTGCTGAACTGGGGTTACACGGCCTACGACGCCGTGCGCCTGTTCGAAGCCGGCCAGCCCGCCGCCACGCCCGCCGTCTGGAAGGGCAAGGCCAACGTGCTGAAGCTGGGCCGCCCCGAGGCCATCGTGGTCGCCGTGCCGACCGGTTCCGCCAGCAAGATCAAGACGCAGGTGTCGCGCCCCGACCCGCTGGTCGCGCCGTTCACCAAGTACCAGGCCGTCGGCTCGCTCAAGGTCACGCTGGACGACCAGCCCCTGGCCGACGTGCCGCTGGTGGCCCTGGAGCCGGTCGAGCAGGCCGGCGTCTTCGGCCGCGCCTGGGACGCCGTGCGTCTCTGGATCAAGTAAGAGACAGGAAAAACGGCCTTGAAACAGGCGGTGGCGGGCGCTCCAGGCGCCTGACATTGCCATTTCAGACCTGCCTGCTATACTCGTGGGCTTTTCGGAATTTTCCGAAGGGTTTCACGTTTTCGTTATTCCCGGCTTCCTTGAGTCACGACCAAGGGCGGTTTCACCACCAAGGCTGGGTTGTTTTGGGACTAATTCATTCATGCCAACCATCAATCAACTGGTGCGTCAGGGTCGAACGGTCGAGAAGATCAATTCGAAGAGCCCTGCCATGCAGAACTCGCCGCAACGTCGCGGTGTCTGCACCCGCGTCTACACCACGACGCCCAAGAAGCCCAACTCGGCGCTTCGTAAAGTTGCCAAGGTCCGTCTGACCAATGGCTTCGAAGTCATCTCCTACATCGGCGGCGAAGGCCACAACCTGCAAGAACACAGCGTCGTGCTGGTTCGCGGCGGTCGTGTCAAGGACTTGCCCGGTGTGCGTTACCACATCGTGCGCGGTTCGCTCGACCTGCAAGGCGTGAAAGACCGCAAGCAGTCGCGTTCCAAGTACGGCGCGAAGCGTCCCAAGAAGGCTTAAGCCTTCCTGTCAGAAAACAAGCGGTGTTCGATGGCCTTGGCGGGCTTGTCGAACGAAGTGACCCAATGTCGGGTCGAGTAAGTGAGAGTCCTGACTGGCTCTCGCGGTATCGGAAACGATGCCAACTGAAGCAAAGAGGTTAGAAAAATGCCACGTCGTCGCGAAGTCCCCAAACGTGAAATCCTGCCGGATCCCAAGTACGGCAATGTCGAGCTGTCCAAATTCATGAACGTGATCATGGAAGGCGGCAAGAAGGCTGTTGCCGAGCGCATCATCTACGGTGCCCTCGACTTCATCGAGAAGAAGAACCCGGACAAGGACCCCCTCGAAGCGTTCACCGTTGCCATCAACAACGTGAAGCCGATGGTCGAAGTGAAGTCGCGCCGCGTCGGTGGTGCGAACTACCAGGTGCCGGTCGAAGTCCGCCCTGTCCGTCGCCTCGCCCTGTCGATGCGCTGGATCAAGGAAGCTGCCCGCAAGCGCGGTGAGAAGTCGATGGCCCTGCGTCTGGCCAACGAACTGATGGAAGCCACGGAAGGCCGTGGCGGTGCCATGAAGAAGCGCGACGAAGTGCACCGCATGGCAGAAGCCAACCGCGCCTTCAGCCACTTCCGCTTCTAAAAAACACACGTCTCTTGAGCGTTGGGGGTTGAGTACCGGGCGAAATCGCCCGTGCTCGACGCCCAGCGCTCAACGCATTTAAACCCGAAAGTACATCATGTCCCGCAAGACCCCCATCGAGCGCTACCGCAACATCGGTATCTCCGCGCACATCGACGCCGGCAAGACCACCACCACCGAACGTATCCTGTTCTACACGGGCGTGACCCACAAGCTCGGCGAAGTGCACGATGGCGCGGCAACGACCGACTGGATGGAGCAGGAACAAGAGCGTGGCATCACGATCACCTCGGCTGCCGTGACCTGCTTCTGGAAGGGCATGGACCACTCGCTGCCCGAGCACCGCATCAACATCATCGACACCCCCGGCCACGTGGACTTCACCATTGAAGTCGAGCGCTCGATGCGCGTGCTGGACGGCGCCGTCATGGTGTACGACTCGGTCGGCGGCGTGCAGCCCCAATCGGAAACCGTCTGGCGCCAGGCCAACAAGTACAAGGTGCCGCGTCTGGCGTTCGTCAACAAGATGGACCGCATCGGCGCCAACTTCTTCCGCGTTCGCCAGATGATGGTCGACCGCCTGAAGGCCAACCCCGTGCCGATCGTGATTCCGATCGGTGCCGAAGACAAGTTCCAGGGCGTGGTCGACCTGCGTCTGATGAAGGCGATCTTCTGGGACGAAGCCTCGCAAGGCATGAAGTTCGAAACGCGCGAGATCCCCGCCGAGCTGGTCGAGCTGGCCAAGGAATGGCGCGAGAAGATGGTCGAAAGCGCGGCCGAAGCTTCGGAAGAGCTGATGAACAAGTACCTTGAAGAAGGTGACCTGACGCTCGAGGAAATCACCCACGGTCTGCGCACGCGCACGATCGCCGGCGAAATCCAGCCGATGCTGTGCGGCAGCGCGTTCAAGAACAAGGGCGTGCAGCGCATGCTCGACGCCGTGATCGAACTGATGCCTTCGCCGCTGGACATTCCTCCGGTGCACGGCACGGACGACGACGAGCAAGACGTGACCCGCAAGGCCGACGACGGCGAGAAGTTCTCGGCGCTGGCATTCAAGCTCATGACCGACCCGTACGTCGGCCAGCTGACCTTCGTGCGCGTGTACTCGGGCGTTCTGAGCAAGGGCGACACCGTCTACAACCCGGTCAAGGGCAAGAAAGAACGTATCGGCCGTATCGTGCAGATGCACGCCAACGAACGCCTCGAAATCGAAGAAATCCGTGCCGGCGACATCGCCGCTTGCGTGGGCCTGAAGGACGTCACCACGGGCGAAACCCTGTGCGACCCGAACGCCATGATCACGCTGGAGCGCATGGAATTCCCCGAGCCCGTGATCTCGCAGGCCGTCGAGCCCAAGACCAAGGCCGACCAGGAAAAGATGGGCATCGCCCTGCAGCGCCTGGCTTCGGAAGATCCGTCGTTCCGCGTGCGCACCGACGAAGAATCCGGCCAGACCATCATCTCCGGTATGGGCGAACTGCACCTCGAAATCATCGTGGACCGCATGAAGCGCGAATTCGGCGTGGAAGCCAACGTGGGCAAGCCGCAAGTGGCTTACCGCGAAACGATCCGCAAGACCGTCGAAGAAGCCGAAGGCAAGTTCGTTCGCCAGTCGGGTGGTAAGGGCCAGTACGGTCACGTCATCCTGAAGATCGAGCCGCAGGAAGCCGGCAAGGGCTTCGAGTTCGTTGACGCCATCAAGGGCGGTGTGGTTCCTCGCGAATACATCCCCGCCGTGGAAAAGGGCGTTGTGGAAGCACTGACGCAAGGCGTGCTGGCGGGCTACCCCGTCGTCGACGTCAAGGTCACGCTGCACTTCGGTTCGTACCACGACGTGGACTCGAACGAAATGGCGTTCAAGATGGCCGCGATCTTCGGCTTCAAGGAAGGCGCCCGCAAGGCCAGCCCGGTCATCCTCGAGCCGATGATGGCCGTGGAAGTCGAAACGCCTGAAGACTACGCCGGCAACGTGATGGGCGACCTGTCCAGCCGTCGCGGCATGGTGCAGGGCATGGACGACATGATCGGTGGCGGCAAGCTCATCAAGGCTGAAGTTCCGCTGTCGGAAATGTTCGGCTACTCGACGACGCTGCGCTCGGCCACGCAAGGCCGCGCCACGTACACGATGGAGTTCAAGCACTACGCTGAAGCTCCCCGTAACGTCGCCGAAGCCATCGTGGCCGCTCGCTCGAAGTAAGTTTCAAGAATGTGGGGCCGCGCAGTGCGCGGCCCTTCTTGTCTGCGATCCGGTGCCGCCCTGTTCCCGTGCGGGGCGAACCAGCAATCGGATGCAGACATAAAACCAACACACGGGACATGCTCTTTCAAGGATTGAAAAATGGCAAAAGGTAAATTCACCCGCACCAAGCCGCACGTGAACGTGGGCACGATCGGTCACGTTGACCACGGCAAGACCACGCTGACGGCGGCGATCGCCACCGTGCTGTCGGCCAAGTTCGGCGGCGAGGCCAAGGCTTACGACCAGATCGACGCAGCGCCTGAAGAAAAGGCCCGCGGCATCACGATCAACACCGCGCACGTCGAGTACGAAACGGCCAACCGCCACTACGCACACGTCGACTGCCCCGGCCACGCCGACTACGTGAAGAACATGATCACGGGCGCCGCCCAGATGGACGGCGCCATCCTGGTGTGCTCGGCCGCTGACGGCCCGATGCCCCAGACCCGTGAACACATCCTGCTGGCTCGCCAGGTGGGCGTGGGCTAC
The DNA here is from genome assembly GCF_001591345.1 of Variovorax boronicumulans NBRC 103145. Lineage (GTDB taxonomy): Bacteria > Pseudomonadota > Gammaproteobacteria > Burkholderiales > Burkholderiaceae_C > Variovorax > Variovorax boronicumulans. The sequence goes on from NZ_BCUS01000079.1 coordinate 9,552, forward strand.
ATCATCGTGTTCCTGAACAAGTGCGACATGGTCGACGACAAGGAACTGCTCGAGCTGGTCGAAATGGAAGTTCGCGAACTCCTCGACAAGTACGAATTCCCCGGCGACGACACCCCCATCATCCACGGCTCGGCCAAGCTCGCCCTGGAAGGCGACAAGGGCGACCTGGGCGAAGGCGCCATCATGAAGCTGGCAGAAGCCCTGGACACGTACATCCCCACGCCTGAGCGCGCTGTGGACGGCACGTTCCTGATGCCCGTGGAAGACGTGTTCTCGATCTCGGGTCGCGGCACCGTGGTGACCGGCGCCGTCGAGCGCGGCGTGATCAAGGTCGGCGAAGAAATCGAAATCGTCGGTATCCGCCCCACCGTCAAGACCACCTGCACCGGCGTGGAAATGTTCCGCAAGCTGCTGGACCAGGGTCAAGCTGGCGACAACGTCGGCGTGCTGCTGCGCGGCACGAAGCGCGAAGAAGTCGAACGCGGCCAAGTGCTGTGCAAGCCCGGCTCGATCAAGCCGCACGTGCACTTCACCGCCGAGGTGTATGTCCTGTCCAAGGACGAAGGCGGCCGTCACACGCCGTTCTTCAACAACTACCGTCCGCAGTTCTACTTCCGCACGACGGACGTGACCGGCGCGATCGAGCTGCCCGCGGACAAGGAAATGGTCATGCCTGGCGACAACGTCAGCATCACCGTGAAGCTGATCAACCCGATCGCGATGGAAGAAGGCCTGCGCTTCGCCATCCGTGAAGGCGGCCGTACCGTGGGTTCGGGCGTCGTGGCCAAGATCCTCGACATCTAAGCCGGACGCAAAGGAATCACCATGGCTACCAAGCAAAAGATCCGCATCCGCCTGAAGGCATTCGACTACAAGCTGATCGACCAGTCGGCCGCTGAAATCGTGGACACCGCCAAGCGCACCGGCGCGATCGTCAAGGGCCCCGTGCCCCTGCCGACCCGCATGAAGCGTTTCGACATCCTGCGTTCGCCGCACGTCAACAAGACGTCGCGCGACCAGCTGGAAATCCGCACGCACCAGCGCCTGATGGACATCGTCGATCCCACCGACAAGACCGTGGACGCGCTGATGAAGCTCGACCTGCCGGCCGGCGTCGACGTCGAGATCAAGCTGCAGTAATTCGACCTCGCGTCGCATTCCGAGCACAGCCCGCCTGCAGAAATGCAGGCGGGCTTTTTTGTGCTTCACGTTTGTTTCTCAAGTGTGGCATCCTCGCGCACCGGCCTGCGGGACGCAGTGCGCCGGGGCTGAAACGAGGGCAGCACACGTGATGAGCCAGAAGTTCTCTTTTGCATTCGGTGCGGCGTGCATCGCGGCGGCATTGCTGGCAGGTTGCGGTGGGGGAGGCGGTGGTGGTGGCGGAGGCGGAGGCGGCGGTGGGTTTCCCATCGGCCTGCCGATCGTGCTGAACCCGGTCGCCCTGAGCGGGAAAGCCACTTACGACTCGGTGCCAAACAACAACGGGCCCCTCCTGTACGCGAGCACCACGGCCAAGCCTGTGCGCGGCGCCACGGTGGAGGTGCTCGATGCCAACACATCGGCGCAGCTCGCGTTGACCACCACGGATGACGGTGGCAATTACGCGGTCTCGGTGCCGGCGAACACGAACATCACCGTGCGCGTCCGGGCCCAGCTGACCCGGACCGGTCCGGGCGCGACCTGGGATGTCACGGTGCGCGACAACACCCGCAGCGACGCGCTGTACTCGATGCAGTCGGCGAGCTTTTCGTCGGGAAGCGTGGCATTGACGCGCGACCTGCGTGCGGACAGCGGCTGGGGAGGTTCTGGCTACAGTGGGACGCGCGTCGCGGCGCCGTTCGCCGTGCTCGACACGGTCTACACCTCCATGCAGAAGGTGCTGTCGGTGGCGCCGGCTTCGGCGTTTCCTTCGTTGAAGGTTTTCTGGAGCGTCAACAACGCGCCGTCGGACGGAATCAATCTTTCGGCGGGGCAGATTGGCACGACCTTCTTCTTCAACAGCGGAAGCAACGGTCGGCAGATCTACGTGCTGGGCAAGGAGGATGTGGACACCGACGAGTTCGATGCGCCGGTGATCGCGCACGAATGGGGGCACTACTACCAATCGGCCTTCAGTCGAGATGACTCGATCGGAGGCGGGCATTCGATGGACGATCGTCTCGATCGGCGACTTGCTTTCTCCGAGGGTTGGGGTAATGCGTGGTCAGGCATTGCCCTGGAGCGAAGCAACTATGTCGACTCAAAGCTGCCGCAGCAAAGGGGGGGCAGCCCGTTGGATCTCTCGCGTGGTCCTACAAGCAATCCCGGCTGGTCCCGCGAGTCATCTGTCCAGGCCATCCTGTGGAACCTCAACCGGCAGGCCGGCTTCAAGCCCATCCACGACACCTTGACCGGCTTCCAGTTCCGAAGCGGCGCGCCGGTCACGTCGATTCACGCTTTCGCCGCCGCGTTCAATGCGACGTCGCCTGGCAACGCCTCGGCGCTGAACAGCCTGCTGACCGCGCAGAACATCACCTCCAGCGATGCATTCGGCGCGGGCGAATCGAACGACGGCGGGTTGCCCGGCGTGCCCGGCGTGCTGCCGATGTACCGGGCCTTGGCTGTTGGTGCGGTGGTCAACAACGTCTGTGTCTCCAGCGTGGCGGGCACGGGCAACAAGCTCGGCAACATTGCCTACCTGCGTTTCACCGCGCCGGCGAACCGGGACTACCAGGTCACGGTCGGGAACGCCGCGGTGCCGGACTTCGACGTCTTCCGGGGTGGAGAGATCGCCCGATCGGGCAGCCGGGTCAGCCTGAGCGCGGGTGAGTACGTTCTGGCGGTGCGGGATGCCGCAATGACGAGCTCCTCTGCTACGCCGGTGTGCCTCACCGTGCTCGTTCAATAAGGAAGGGAAGGCTCGCGATGATCCTGAACACTCGCCTCTCTCTGGCTGCCGCACTGACGGCGGGACTTGCACTGTCCGCGCTCTCGGCCTGCGCCCTGGCTGACGGGATGCCGCCGACGCGCACCACCGCGAAGTTGTCGCCTGCAGGCCTGAAGGGCTCCGCCACCCCCTGGGTGACCGCATCGAGAAAACCCAATGACTCCGGCGTCAAGCTGCAGTACCGGCTGGACGGCGCGCCTCAGGCCGGCAAACCGACGGTCGTCGTTCTTCAGTTCGACGGCGTCAGCGACCCCGCGGGCGCCAGCGTGACGCTGACGGTCGATGCGGGCCTGACGCTGTCCGGCAGCGCGTCGCTGAGCCTGCCGCCGGGGCAGCGCTCCGACGCTTCCGTCACGGTGGTCAGCCAGGGTGACGGTCTGGCCTACCTGAACGTGTTCATCAAGCAGGCTGGTCGGACCAGTGCCATTTCCATCCCGATCCAGACCGGCGCGGCGGCGCCCGCCATGAAGGCCAATGGCGAGATCAAGTCGCTGCCAGGCGGCGACAACATCATCTCGCTGCCCGCGAAATAGGCCCGAAAGCCACCCGAAACGGGGCCGGAACCCCCTGAATCCGGCCCGAAAAGGGCCACTTGCGCCCCGGTTCGACTGCGGGCTATAATCTCTGGCTCTGCCCTTGTTGCGTCCGTTCGGTCGCCGCTTTCGGCGGAGATTTATCAACCTTCTCTCGCAGGCCGGGAAACCAGCCAAACGCTGTCGCCAATTGAAGTGGCAGCGGCGAAGGAAGTCTTCCATTTTTGGAGAAAACAAATGAGTCTGAGCAACTCCCTCGGGTTGCTGGGCCGCAAGGTGGGGATGATGCGTCTCTTCACCGATGACGGGGACGCAGTTCCTGTCACGGTGGTGGATGTGTCCAACAACCGTGTGACCCAGATCAAGTCCCAAGAGACCGATGGCTACGTCGCCCTGCAGGTGACGTTCGGTTCGCGCAAAGCATCGCGCGTGACCAAGCCCCAAGCCGGCCACCTTGCCAAGGCGGGTGTCGAAGCTGGTGAAATCATCCAGGAATTCCGCGTCACCGCCGATACCGCAGGTCAGCACAAGGCTGGCGGCGTGATCGCGGCAAGCAGCGTGTTCTCCGTGGGCCAGAAGGTGGACGTGCAAGGCACGACCATCGGCAAGGGCTACGCCGGCACGATCAAGCGTCACAACATGAGCTCGCAGCGCGCGTCGCACGGTAACAGCCGTTCGCACAACGTGCCCGGCTCGATCGGCATGGCACAAGACCCCGGTCGCGTGTTCCCCGGCAAGCGCATGACGGGCCACCTCGGCGACGTCACCCGCACGACGCAAAACCTCGACGTGTTCCGCATCGACGAAGCACGTCAGCTGCTGCTCATCAAGGGCGCGATCCCGGGTTCGAAGGGTGGCTTCGTCACCGTGCGTCCCGCCATCAAGGCCAAGCCGCAAGCGGCTGAAGGAGCGAAGTAATGCAACTCGAACTCCTGAACGAACAAGGCCAGGCCGCGTCGAAGTACGACGCCCCCGAAACCGTGTTCGGCCGTGACTACAACGAAGACCTGGTCCACCAGATCGTCGTTGCATTCCAGGCCAACGCCCGTCAAGGCACGCGCGCCCAGAAGGACCGCGAACAGGTCAAGCACTCGACCAAGAAGCCTTTCAAGCAAAAGGGAACGGGCCGCGCCCGCGCCGGTATGACGTCCTCGCCCCTGTGGCGCGGAGGCGGCCGGATCTTCCCGAACATGCCTGACGAAAACTTCTCGCAGAAGATCAACAAGAAGATGTACCGCGCCGGCATGGCCTCCATCTTCTCGCAGCTCGCTCGCGAAGGCCGTCTGGCCGTGGTCGATTCGCTGACCGTGGATTCGCCCAAGACGAAGCCGCTGGCAGCCCGTTTCAAGGCAATGAATCTCGAGTCCGTGCTCGTGATCGCCGAAGAAGTCGACGAAAACCTGTACCTTGCCTCGCGCAATCTGGTCAACATCCTCGTGGTCGAACCCCGTTACGCCGATCCGGTGTCGCTGGTTCACTACAAGAAGGTGCTGGTCACCAAGGGTGCCGTCGACAAGCTCAAGGAGATGTTCGCATGAGCCGCGTGAACCCCACCCCTGCACAACGTAAGTTCGACGAAGGCCGTCTCATGAACGTGCTGGTCGCACCGATCGTGTCCGAAAAGGCCACGATGGTCGGCGAGAAGTCGAACGCTGTCACTTTCAAGGTGCTGCAAGACGCCACCAAGCCCGAGATCAAGGCCGCTGTTGAACTGATGTTCAAGGTCGAAGTCCAGGGCGTGTCGGTGCTCAACACCAAGGGCAAGACCAAGCGCTTTGGCAAGTCCATCGGCCGCCGCGACAACGTGCGCAAGGCTTATGTGACGCTGAAGGCCGGTCAAGAGCTCAACCTCGTCGGGGAAGGCGCTTAATCATGGCCGTCATCAAGATGAAACCCACTTCGCCGGGCCAACGCGGCGCGGTGAAGATTTCGCGTGACCACCTGCACAAGGGTGCGCCTCACGCAGCCCTGCTGGAACCCCAGTTCCAGAAGGCCGGCCGTAACAACAACGGTCACATCACGATCCGCCATCGTGGCGGTGGTGCCAAGCACCACTACCGCATTGTCGACTTCGTGCGCAACAAGGACGGCATCCCGGCCAAGGTCGAACGCATCGAGTACGACCCGAACCGCACCGCCCACATCGCTCTGGTCTGCTACGCCGACGGCGAGCGCCGCTACATCATCGCCCCGCGCGGTCTGGAAGCCGGTGCAACCCTGATGTCGGGCGCCGAAGCCCCGATCCGCGCCGGCAACACCCTGCCGATCCGCAACATCCCCGTGGGTTCGACGATCCACTGCATCGAACTGCAACCCGGCAAGGGCGCGCAGATCGCACGTTCGGCCGGTACGTCGGCCACGCTGCTGGCCCGTGAAGGCGTGTACGCCCAGGTCCGCATGCGTTCGGGCGAAGTCCGCCGCATTCACATCGAATGCCGCGCGACCATCGGTGAAGTGGCCAACGAAGAACACAGCCTGCGCCAGCTCGGCAAGGCCGGTGTGAAGCGTCACATGGGTATCCGCCCGACCGTTCGCGGCGTGGTGATGAACCCGGTCGACCACCCGCACGGTGGTGGCGAAGGCAAGACTGGCGAAGGCCGCCATCCTGTCGACCCGTGGGGCAATCTGACCAAGGGCTATCGCACCCGTAACAACAAGCGCACGCAGGTCTTCATCGTGTCGCGTCGCAAGAAGTAAGGGATAGCCAATGACTCGCTCTCTCAAAAAGGGTCCTTTCGTCGACCACCACCTCGTGGCCAAGGCCGACAAGGCCGTGACGAACAAGGACAAGAAGCCGATCAAGACCTGGTCGCGCCGCTCGATGGTTCTGCCCGAGTTCATCGGTCTGACCATCGCTGTGCACAACGGCAAGCAACACGTGCCCGTGTACATCACCGACCAGATGGTCGGCCACAAGCTCGGCGAATTTGCGCTCACGCGCACGTTCAAGGGGCACCCCGCGGACAAAAAAGTCCAGAAGAAGTAAGGAACGACCATGTCTGAAACACGTGCAGTCCTCCGCGGTGTCCGCCTGTCGGTCGACAAGGGCCGTCTGGTCGCGGACCTGATCCGCGGCAAGAAGGTCGATCAAGCGCTCAACGTTCTGCAATTCACGCAGAAGAAGGCCGCTGTGATCATCAAGAAGGTGCTCGAGTCGGCGATTGCCAACGCCGAGCACAACGACGGTGCCGACATCGACGAGCTGAAGGTCAAGACCATCTACGTCGAGCAAGGTGCAACGCTCAAGCGCTTCACGGCGCGCGCCAAGGGTCGCGGCAATCGCATCAGCAAGCCCACGTGCCATGTGTACGTGACGGTTGGCAACTAAGAAGGCCTGGAAGAAATATGGGACAGAAAATCCACCCAACCGGGTTCCGCCTTGCGGTCACCCGTAACTGGTCCAGCCGTTGGTACGCAAGCGACCGCGATTTCGCGGGCATGCTGGCCGAAGACATCAAGGTTCGCGAATACCTGAAGAAGAAGCTGAAGAACGCTTCGGTGTCGCGCGTCATGATCGAACGTCCCGCCAAGAACGCACGCATCACGATCTACTCGGCTCGTCCGGGCGTCGTGATCGGCAAGAAGGGCGAAGACATCGAGAACCTCAAGCGCGAACTGGGCAAGCAGCTCGGCGTGCCGGTTGCGGTCAACATCGAAGAAGTGCGCAAGCCCGAAATCGATGCGCAGCTGATCGCCGACAGCATCACGCAGCAGCTCGAAAAGCGGATCATGTTCCGCCGCGCCATGAAGCGCGCCATGCAGAACGCCATGCGTCTGGGTGCCCTGGGCATCAAGATCATGTCGGCTGGCCGCCTGAACGGCATCGAAATCGCACGTACCGAGTGGTACCGCGAAGGCCGCGTGCCGCTTCACACCCTGCGCGCCGACATCGACTACGGCACCTCGGAAGCCAAGACCACCTACGGCGTCATCGGCGTCAAGGTCTGGGTCTACAAGGGCGACACGCTGGGTCGCAACGACCTGCCGGCCGTCGAAACGCCGCGTCCGGACGAAGAGCGCCGCCCGCGTGGTCCCCGCCGTGATGGTCGCCCTGGCGACCGTCCGGGTGGCGACCGTCGTGGTCCCGGCCCCCGTGCCGGTGCCCGTGGTCCGATCGGTGGCAACACCGCTCCGGCCGATGGCAGCGACAAGCCCGCAGAAGCAACCGGCGGTGCCGGTGCAGACTCGAAACCCGCCGTTAAGCGCGTCCGCAAAGCCGCGCCCGCTGCAGCAGCGGACGGTGCCAAGACCGAGTAATCGGTCGCTCCCGGGCACGCAAGTGCCTGGGGCCCTCACGGAGTAACAAAACATGCTGCAACCTGCACGCAGAAAGTTCCGCAAGGAACAAAAGGGCCGCAACACCGGCATCGCAACCACGGGTAACTCGGTTGCGTTCGGTGACTTCGGTCTCAAATGCACCGACCGCGGTCGCCTCACGGCGCGCCAGATCGAAGCCGCTCGTCGCGCGATTTCGCGTCACGTGAAGCGCGGTGGCCGTATCTGGATCCGCGTGTTCCCGGACAAGCCGATCTCTACCAAGCCCGCTGAAGTGCGGATGGGTAACGGTAAGGGCAACCCCGAGTACTACGTCGCTGAAATCCAGCCTGGCAAGATCGTGTTCGAGATCGTCGGCGTGCCCGAAGAACTCGCCCGCGAAGCGTTCCGCCTGGCCGCCGCCAAGCTTCCGCTGCGCACGACGTTCGTCGCTCGCCAGCTCGGCGCCTGAGAGGAGAACATCCATGGCAACACGTAAGAAGAAAGAAACCGCGGCTTCGGCCAAGGTGACGAAGGCCGCAACCCTGCGCACGAAGGACGTCGCAGGCCTGCAAGCCGAAATCAAGGATCTGCAGAAGGCCCACTTCGGCCTGCGCATGCAGAAGGCCACGCAACAGCTGTCGAACACCACGACGCTGCGCGTGACGCGTCGCGACATCGCTCGCGCCAAGACCATTCTTGCTCAGAAAGAGCAAGAGACCCAAGCCGCCAAGTAAGGAGTGAACATGACGGAAGCTAAAAAATCCCTCAAGCGCACCTTGATCGGCAAGGTGGTCAGCGACAAGCGTGCCAAGACCGTGACCGTGCTGGTCGAGCGCCGTGTGAAGCACGAGCTCTACGGCAAGATCGTGGCCAAGACGAGCAAGTACCACGCCCATGACGAAAAGGGCGAGTACCACCTCGGCGACACCATCGAGATCACGGAAAGCCGCCCGATCTCGAAGACCAAGAACTGGGTCGTGACCCGTCTGGTCGAGAAGGCCGTCCTGGTCTGATCAGGCACTCGGTCGCCCTCGAGGCAACCCATCCGGAAACGGCCCACAATGTGGGCCGTTTTTCTTTTTCAGGAGCAATTCACATGATCAAAGTCGGCGACACCCTTCCTTCGGCCACCCTGCAGGAATATTCCGAAGTGGAGGGCGAGGGCTGCAGCATCGGCCCGAACCCGGTCGACGTGACCAAGGCCACGGCGGGCAAGACCATCGCGCTGTTCGCACTGCCGGGCGCCTTCACGCCCACCTGCTCGGCCAAGCACGTGCCGGGCTACGTGCAGCACTTCGACGACTTCAAGGCCGCCGGCGTGGACGAGATCTGGTGCGTGAGCGTGAACGACGCCTTCGTGATGGGCGCCTGGGCGCGCGACCAGAAGACCGGCGCCAAGGTGCGCATGCTGGCCGACGGCAGCGCCGACTTCGCGAAAGCCACCGGCCTCACGCTCGACCTGACCGGCCGCGGCATGGGCCTGCGCAGCAACCGCTACTCGATGCTCGTGAAGGACGGCAAGGTCGCGACGCTGAACGTCGAAGGCCCGGGCAAGTTCGATGTGAGCGACGCCGACACGCTGCTCGCACAAGCTCGCGGCTGAAACCGAATCTTTCGGGGGGGCCGCCGCGCACAGCCGCCCGAAGCGGCCGGCCCGCCCCCGGTAGGGGGTTGGCGCAGCGACACGAAGTGCGCGCAGCCTGGGGGCGAGCCTACAACTCTACTTTGAGGTAGTGAGCCCCGGCGACGGGGTTGTGATAGTAGGGCGGCACCTCCGCGAAGCCCAGGTCTTCGTAGAGGGCGCGCGCCGACTCCATGTCGTCGAGGGTGTCGAGCAGCACGCAGGCATAGCCTGCGCTGCGGGCCGCATCGAGGATGGCCTCGGCCAGTTGCCGGCCGAGCCCGAGCCCCCGGAACCCGGGGCGCACATACAGCCGTTTCATTTCCGCCGCGTTCGCGTAGTCCGTGTTGTCGATCGGGCGCAGCGCGCAGCAGCCTGCCACGTGGGCGAGCGTGCCGTCGGCGCGCTTCAGCGTGGGCGCGGCGCGGCCGGCGTCTTCGTTCACGTGGGCGGGATCGACCAGCGCCAGCAGCAAGGTGCCGCGCGGCTCGGCGTACTCGCCGGGCAGTCCGGCCAGCTCGCCGTCGAAGTCCTGGAAGTCGAGGTCGATGGCCAGCGAGCCCGCGTAGTCGCGGAAGATGGCGCGCACGGCGTCGACCTCGTGCGGTTCGTCGGGCGTGAGCAGCACCACCGCCGGCGTGTCCGACAGCGGCAGCGGACGGGAGACGGAAAAGCCGCTCATACGCGCAACGAAGCCACCCAGAACGCCACGCCCGCGCACAGCGCGAACAGCACCAGCGCCAGCGTGCGCGACACCGCATCGTCGCGGCTTGGGGCCACGCCGTTGCCATTGCCATTCCCGTTGGAGGCCGCGCCCGCGACCACCAGCTTGTCGCCCGACAGCATCGGCCCGACCAGCCGGTGCCGCTTGACCAGCACATAGAACAGCACCGCCAGCACATGCAGGCTCACCAGGGCGATCACGATCCACTTGCCCTGCGCCTTGTGCCAGCCCGTCGCCAGGCTCACCATCGCGCCCGACACGAAGCGGGTCAGCGGCCCGGAGGCGGAAATCTCGTCGTCGGCCATCAGCCCGGTGGCGACCTGCAGGATCAACAGCGCCAGCACCGCGAACACCGACAGCGCACCCAGCGGCGTGTGGCCGATCAGGTGGTCGGGGTGCGACTTGCCGCGCAGGTAGGCAATGACCGAGCCCGGCGCATAGATGAAGGCCGCGAAGCGCGACCAGCGCCCGCCCACGACCCCCCAGATCAGCCGGAACAGCAGCAGCGCCAGCACGGTGTAGCCGAGGCGGAAATGCCATTCCATGATGCCGTTCAGGCCCGTCACGATCAGGCCGATCACGGCGAAGGCGAGCGCCCAGTGAAAGAGGCGGGTCGGCAGGTCCCAGACGCGTGTGCGGGCCACCGAGAGGGTGTCGGTCATCGAAAAAGGCGCCGGGGCGCGAGGCTGCGGAAGGCGCAGATTAGCAAAGTCCGGCCCGGTCGTTCCACCGGGTTGTTGCTATGCGCCCGACACGGGCAGCCCCTACACTGCCTGCAGCACCGCGTTCGACGGTGCCCAAACCCCCATACAAGGACCCACGATGACCCGTTTTGCTTCGTTCGCCCTTGCAGCCGCCTGCGCTGCGATGTCCCTGCCCGCCGCGGCACAGTTTGCCAAGCCCGAAGATGCCATCAAGTACCGCCAGAGCGCGCTGTTCGTGATGGCCCAGCACTTCGGCCGCCTCGGCGCCATGGCCAACGGCCGGGCGCCCTACGACGCCGCCGCTGCCGCCGCCAACGCCGAGATCGTTGCCGACATGGCCAAGCTGCCCTGGGCCGGCTTCGGCGCCGGCACCGAAGGCGGCAAGGCCAAGCCCGAAGTCTGGAAGGAAGCCGCGAAGTTCAAGGAACACCAGGACAAGGTGATCGCCGAGACCGGCAAGCTCGTCGTCGCCGCCAAGGCCGGCAACATCGACGCGCTCAAGGCCCAGTTCGGCCCGACCGGCGCCAGCTGCAAGGCCTGCCACGACAGCTTCCGCAACCAGTAAGCCGCGGGCTTTCGCCACGAAAAAGGCGCTCCTCGGAGCGCCTTTTGCTTTTCTGGGGCCGAAGGTCAGGCCTCGGCCAGCAGCTTTTCGATCAGCTTGTGCAGCTCGGCAAAGTCGGGCTCGCCCACATAGCGCTTCACGATCTCGCCCTTCTTGTTGACGATGAAGGTGGTTGGCGTGAGCTTCACGTCGCCCCAGGCCTGCGCCACGCTGCCGGTGTTGTCGATCGCCACCTTGAACGGCAGCTTGCGGGTTTCGGCGAAGTTGACGACGTAGCTCGGCGGGTCGTAGCTCATGGCCACCGCCAGCGTGTCGTAGCCCTGGGCCTTGTACTTGTCGTAGGTCGAGATCACCTTGGGCATCTCGGCCACACAGGTCACGCAGCTGGTGGCCCAGAAGTTGACCAGCGTGACCTTGCCCTTCAGGTCGGCCGTGCTCTTGGTGGTGCCGTCGAGCAGCACGAAGGTCGAGGCCGGAGCGGCCGTGCTGCCCGAACCGAGGTACACGCCCACGCCGGCGGCCAGGGCGATCACGACGGCGGCGGCAGCGATGTATTTTTTCATGGGCACCTGAATGAGAGAGGCGGCGCGATTTTAGTTCCGCGTGCCGGAACGCGCCGGCGCACGCGCTTCATTCCCCGAAGGCCGCTCGATAATCGTCCTCCGATGCCCTCGCTTCCTTCCCCCTCCTGGCCCGTGCTGGCCCTGGCCGCCGTGCTGGGCGCCTGCAGCCCCACCTTCAACTGGCGCGAAGTGCCGATCGCCGACGCCGGCCTGGTCGCGCTGCTGCCCTGCAAGGCCGACCGCGCCCAGCGCGCGGTGCCGCTGGGCACCGAGTCGGTGCAGGTCGACATGACCGGCTGCGAAGCCGGCGGCGCGACCTTCGCCGTGGCCCATGCCGCCGCGACCAGCCCGGCGCAGGCCGAGGCCTGGCTCACGGCCTGGCGCACGGCCACGCACGGCCAGCTGGGCGTCGCGCAGGTGATCCAGGGGCCGGCCACCTTGCCGCGCGCCACGGCCGTTCCCGCACCGTGGCGGCTCGACGGGCAATCGGCGCAGCAGGGCGTGGCGCCGGTCCAGGTGCTCTGGTTCGCGCAGTCGCAGAAAGACGGCAGCGTGTCGCTCTACCAGGCCACCGTGCTCGGCCGCCCGTCCTCGCCCGAGGCGACCAAGACCTTCTTCGAGGGCCTGCGCCTGCCATGAGCGAGGGCCGGCCGGCGGGCCGCGATGCGCGGGCCAGCTATCGTTTTCATAGCTGTTGCCGCCGCGCCAACCGACACCCCGGTCACGCGCCCGCCATGGCCGCTTTCCCCGGCTGCCGCGTTGTGTCCTCGATGTCTCTACTTCCTTTGGGCGCCCCCGCATAATCGACGCGTCGTCCTCCGAGCCGCATGAACAGCATCCTCATCATTGCCCACTCCCCGTTCGCACAGGCGCTGCGGCAGTGCGCGCTGCATGTGTTCCCCGACTGCGAACAGGCGGTCGTGGCCCTCGACGTGCTGCCCAACGTGTCGCCCGAGGAAACGCTGGCCGCCGCGCGCATCACGCTCGCGCAGCAGTTGCATGCCCCGCGCTCGCAGGTGCTGGTGCTGGCCGACGTGTTCGGCGCCACGCCCTGCAACGTCGCGCAGAAGCTGGTGGACGGCGTGCGCTCGCGGCTCGTGGCCGGTGTCAACCTGCCGATGCTGCTGCGCGCCGTCACCTACCGCCACGAACCGCTCGACACCCTGGTGCAGCGGGCCCTGGCGGGCGGCACCGCCGGCGTGATGCAGGTGGCGGTGGCGGCTCCCCAGAACCAGGCGAAAAGAAAGCACAGTGATCAAGAAATCCGTGACCATCAGCAATAAGCTGGGCCTGCACGCACGCGCGTCGGCCAAGCTGACCAAGCTCGCCGGCAGCTTCCCCTGCGAGGTGTGGCTGTCGCGCGGCGACCGCCGCATCAACGCCAAGAGCATCATGGGCGTCATGATGCTGGCCGCCGGCCTCGGCGTGACCGTCGAGCTCGAGACCAACGGCCCGCAGGAAGATGAAGCCATGAACGCCATCGTCCAACTGATGGACGACAAGTTCGGCGAAGGCGAATAAGGACCCGCGCATGACCTTCGCAGTCCACGGTCTCCCGGTCGCCCGTGGCATTGCCATCGGCCGCGCGGTGCTGGTCGTGTCCAGCCGCATCGACGTGGCGCACTACTTCATCAAGCCCGAGGAGATCGAGACCGAGATCGACCGCGTGCGCACCGCGCGCAACGCGGTGGCCGACGAGCTCACCAAGCTGCAGGCCAGCGTGGCGCAGATGGGCCCGAACGACGCGCCGCACGAGCTCGCGGCGCTGCTCGAGGTGCACCAGATGCTGCTGCAGGACGACGTGCTCAGCGGCGGGGTGAAGCACTGGATCAGCGAGCGGCTGTACAACGCCGAATGGGCGCTGACCACGCAGCTCGAGATCATCGCGCGCCAGTTCGACGAGATGGAGGACCCGTACCTGCGCGAGCGCAAGGCCGACCTCGAACAGGTGGTCGAGCGCATGCTGCATCGCATGAAGGGCACGGCCGCCGTGCTCGCGCCGAGCCCGCCGCGGCGCAAGCGCGCCGCCGCCGCGCACGACGACGAGGACGACGACCCCACCGCGGGCGACGGCTTCGACGTGCCGCTGGTGCTCATCGCGCACGACCTCTCGCCGGCCGACATGCTGCAGTTCAAGAAGAGCGTGTTCGCGGGCTTCGTCACCGACGTGGGCGGACGCACCTCGCACACCGCCATCGTCGCGCGCAGCATGGACATCCCGGCCATCGTCGGCGCGCGCTCCGCGAGCCAGTTGGTGCGTCAGGACGACTGGGTCATCATCGACGGCGAAGCCGGCGTGATGATCGTCGACCCGTCGCCGATCATCCTGGCCGAGTACGGCTTCAAGCAGCGCCAGGGCGACCTCGAGCGCGGCCGGCTCGCGCGGCTGCGCCACAAGCCGGCCGTCACGCTCGACGGCCAGCGCGTCGACCTGCTGGCCAACATCGAGATGCCCGAGGACACGGCCGGCGCCGTCAAGGCCGGCGCCGTGGGCGTGGGCCTGTTCCGCAGCGAATTTCTCTTCATGGGCCGCGAGAATTCGGCGCGCCAGACGCGCCTGCCCGACGAGGAAGAGCAGTACCAGGCCTACAAGCGCGCGGTCGAGGGCATGCAGGGCATGCCCGTCACCATCCGCACCATCGACGTGGGCGCCGACAAGCCGCTGGACGGCAAGTCGGGCAGCAAGCAGGAACACCTGAACCCCGCGCTCGGCCTGCGCGCCATCCGCTGGAGCCTGGCCGATCCGGCGATGTTCCTCACGCAGCTGCGCGCCATCCTGCGCGCGGCGGCGCACGGCGAGATCCACCTGCTCATTCCGATGCTCGCGCACGCCAGCGAGATCCGCCAGACGCTGTCGCTCATCGACTTCGCGCGCGCCGAACTCGACAACCGCGGCGCGGTCTACGGCCCGGTCAAGCTCGGCGCCATGATCGAGATTCCGGCCGCCGCGCTCACGCTCAAGACCTTCCTGAAGCACTTCGACTTCCTGTCGATCGGCACCAACGACCTGATCCAGTACACGCTGGCCATCGACCGCGCCGACGAGGCCGTTGCCCACCTGTACGACCCCGCGCACCCCGCGGTGCTCAAGCTCGTGGCCGACACCATCACCGAGTGCCGTCGCCAGGGCAAGGGCGTGTCGGTGTGCGGCGAGATGGCGGGCGATGTCGCTTTCACGCGCCTGCTGCTGGGCCTGGGCCTGCGCAGCTTCTCCATGCACCCCTCGCGCATCCTCGCCGTGAAGCAGGAAGTGCTGCGCGCCGACACGGGCAAGCTCGAGCCCTGGGCGCGGGGCGTGCTAGACGCGGACGATCCCGCGGCCGCACTGGCGGGCTGAGCCCGCGCTTTCGCATACCTTTGTCTTCGTGATGCGCCGTGAAAACGGCGGGTTGCGGGCCGGGTGAAACAAACCGAAATACGGCGATACGGCGGTGAAAGGACTCGCCGGGCATCGACGCGCACCATCAGGTCTCCTCTTCCAACCCCTGAAAGAAAGGCCTGCATCATGATCGTCAAGTCGTCCTTCTCCCTCGCGCAGCTCGTCGCTGTCGGTTCCTTCGCCATGCTCGCCGCCGCCGGCGCCAAGGCTGAAAGCTACGAGGGCGTCCACGCGCCCGTGTCGGCCATGAGCCGTGCCGATGTCAACGCCGAAGCCGTGCGTGCCGCCGCCGCCCCCGACCAGAACGTCGTGCGTGGTTCGCGCGGCCCCGAGACCGTGGCCGTGTCGACCGACCGCGCCCGCGTCATCGCCGAAGCCGTGCGCACCGCCGCCGCCCCCGACCAGAACGTGACCTCCGGCTCGCGCGTGAACAGCAAGGTCATCTCGACGATGCAGAACCCCGTCGATGCGCGTGCCGCCGCCGCGCGCGACAGCGGCAACCGTCTCTGAGCCGACGATGCGGCGCCCCGGGCGGCGCCGCCGTCGCCACGTTCATCACTGAAGCAGCCCCGCGCAGGGGCGCATGAAGGAGCACCCCCATGAAGCACTGGATCAAACGAACCCTGTTCGGATTCGCCGGCCTGGCCGTCGTCGCCGGCAGCATCGCCGGCTGTGCCGGCCATCGCCACGGCTGGGGCGGCGACAGCGCCGAGTTCCGCGCCAAGATGGTCGAGCGCGTCGGCAGCAAGCTCGAGCTCGACGCCGCGCAGAAGCAGAAGCTCACCGTGCTGGCCGAGAAGCTGCAGGCGCAGCGCCAGGCGATGCGCGGTGCGGGCGGCGCGGGCGATCCGCGCTCGCAGTTCAAGGCCCTGTTCGCGGGCAACACGCTCGACCAGGCCGGCGCCGCACGCCTGATCGAAGAGAAGACCGCCGTGGTGCGCACCGGCAGCCCCGAGGTCATCGCCGCCGCGGCCGATTTCTTCGACCACCTGAATCCGGCGCAACAGCAGAAGGTGCGCGACTTCATGGAGCGCGGCGGCCGCCGCTGGTCCCGCCATGGCTGAAATGGGCTCGCCCCCGGGCTGGGGGCGCTTCGTGTCGCTGCATCGACCCGCTCTGCGGGCGCCGCAGCAGCGCGTGGGTTTCGCGGTGTCCCGCGACCCCGCCGTGCCGGCCATGGACGGCGTGCGCACCGTGCTGCGCTTCGAAGGCGCGGTGGTGCTCGCGGTGGCGCTGGTCGGCTATGCCCAGTTCGGCATGGGCTGGGGCGTGTTCGCGCTCTGGCTGTTCGCGCCCGACCTTTCGCTGCTCGGCTACCTCGCGGGGCCGCGTGTCGGCGCGGCGCTGTACAACGCCGCGCATGCGCTGATCGGGCCCGTGCTGCTGCTGGCGCTGGGCGTGTTCGCGGCGCAGCCGTGGGCGGTGGCCGGCGGCCTGATCTGGCTGGCTCGCGTCGGGCTCGACCATGCACTGGGCTTCGGCCTCAAGTACGCGACGGGTTTTGCGTCCACCCACCTCGGCCGCATCGGCCGCGCCGATCCGTGGTGAGTGCCGTGGCCCGTTCGCGTCCCTCGATGCGCCCCGCGCTCGCGCGCACCGTGATGCTGGGCGAGGCGTTCACGCTCGCCGCCGCGTCGGCGGTGCACGGTGGCTGGCTCGTGGCCGGGCACGCGCATTCGCAGGCCCGCACCGCCGAGGCCGTGATCGCCACCGTGCTGGTGTTCGCGGCGCTCGAAACCTGGCGCCGCCCCGCGCATGCCCGCGCCGCGGCGATCGCCGGACAGGGCTTTGCCCTGCTGGGCACGCTGGTCGGCCTTGGCACCATCGTCGCGGGCATCGGCCCGCGCACGGTGCCCGACGTGGTCTACCACGTGCTTTTGCTCGCCGGCCTCAGCGCCGGCCTGGTCTGGACGGTGCGATGCCGGCCGGATTGATTGCAAGCCTTGCCATTCGCGCTCTCTTTGCCAGGAGGCACAATCCCGCCATGCCGCGCATCCTGCTGATCGACGACGACGAACACCTCGCCGCGCCGCTGACCACCTACTTCGCACGCTTCGGCTGCACGCTCGACAGCGCCAAGCGCCCGAGCGAGGGCATCGCCAAGCTGCGCGCGGGGCACTACGACGCGGCCATCCTCGACGTCATGCTGCCCGAGATGGACGGCTTCGAGCTGTGCCGCGAGATCCGCAAGGAAAGCGACATCCCCATCGTGATGCTCACCGCGCGCGGCGAGGTGATGGACCGCGTGGTCGGCCTCGAACTCGGCGCCGACGACTACGTGCCCAAGCCCTTCGAGCCGCGCGAACTGGTGGCGCGCGTGCAGACCATCCTGCGCCGCCAGCGCAGCGCGCCGGCGGCGGCCGCCGCCAACGCGCAGCTGCGCGTGTTCGACGGCCTGTCGATCGACCTCGACCGGCGCCAGGTGCTGCGCCACGGCGAGCGCGTGGAGCTCACCGGCACCGAGTTCGACCTGCTCGCGCTGCTGGCCGGCGAGCCCGGCAAGGTGTTCAGCCGCGACGACATCCTCAACCGGCTGCGCGGCCACGAGGCCGAGCTCTTCACGCGCGCGGTCGACATCGTGGTGAGCCGGCTGCGCAAGAAGCTCGAGCCGCTCGACTGCATCAAGACGCTGCGCAACGCCGGCTACGCGCTGGCCGTGGCGCCGGGCGAGCCTTCTTCATGAGATTTCCCCGCAGGCGCGCAGGCGCCGTGCCCGCCGACAACGAAGGCCTGTGCCCCGGCAAGGAGCGCCGCCGGCACTGGCACGCGCGCATGCACGCGCACATGCAGCAGCGCTGGCGCAGCTCGGTGCGCGTGCGCATCGTGATGATGTTCGTGGTGCTCGCGCTCGTGATGGCGGCGGTGTTCGTGGGCGGCATGAAGCGCTCGTTCTCCAGCACCTGGGCCGAGGCCGCGCAGCCGATGCTGATGGACTACGCCGACCGCCTCGTCGCCGAACTCGGCACGCCGCCCGACACGGTGCGCGCGCAGGCGCTGGTCGACCGGCTGCCGATCACGATCCGCATCACCGGGCCCACCGTGAACTGGGAGTCGAACCCCGGCAACGACATGCACGCGCGCGGCGGCTGGTTCTACGACCGCGACCGCGAGGAGTCGATGTTCTCCACCGAGCGCTGGTTCGTGCGCCCCACGGCCGACGGGCACAAGGTCATCTTCGGCTGGGCGCCGCGGCTGTGGCAGCTCGCGCCGCGCGCGGCGGGCTGGACCACGCTGTGCGTGCTGCTGCTGCTCGTGGTGGTGGCCTACGCGCTGGTGAGCCGGCTGCTGCGTCCGCTCATCGACATCCGCGAGGGCGCGCAGCGCTTCGGTCGCGGCGAGTTCACGCAGCCCATTCCGATCCGCCGCAACGACGACCTGGGCGACCTCGCGCAGCGCGTCAACACCATGGCCAGCGACATCCAGGCCATGCTCGATGCCAAGCGCGGCCTGCTGCTGGCGCTGAGCCACGAGCTGCGCTCGCCGCTCACGCGGGCCCGGCTCAACGCCGAGCTGCTGCCCGCCACGCCCGAAGGCGAGGCCGAGCGCGAGGCGCTGCTGCGCGACCTCAACGAGATGCGCGACCTGATCAGCGACCTGCTCGAAAGCGAGCGCCTGGCCAGCCCGCATGCCGCGCTGCAGCGCGAGCCGGTCGACCTGGCCGCGCTGGTGCGCGAGATCGTGGCCGAGATGCCCGGCGCGCAAGCGGTGCAGCTCGACCTCGCGGACGGCCTGGCGCCGCAGCCCGTCGACCGCATGCGCGTGCGCCTGATGGTGCGCAACCTGCTGGACAACGCGCTGCGCTACAGCGCCGGCGCACCGCAGCCACCGACCGTGAGCTTGCGCGCGCCGGCCGACGGCGGTGCCGAGCTGGAGGTGCGCGACTTCGGTCCCGGCGTGGACGACGCGCAGCTCGAGCGCCTGACCGAGCCCTTCTATCGCACCGACGGCGCGCGGGCGCGCGCCACCGGCGGTGTCGGCCTCGGCATGTACCTGTGCCGGCTCATCGCCGAAGCCCACGGTGGGCGGCTCACGGTGCGCAACGCGCACCCCGGCCTGCAGATCAGCGTGCGTTTCGGCTGAGGCGCGTGGCCGCCGATTCGGCAGACCATCCACCGCCGAGCGCGTGGTACAGCGCTACGCTGGCCTGCAAGCGCGCCTGCAGCAACTGCGCACGCGCGTCCTGCGCGGCGAACAGCGTGCGCTGCGCATCGAGCAGCGTGAGCAGCGTCTCGGCACCTGCGCGGTAGCGCGACTCGGCGAGCGTGCGCGCGCGTTCGGCCTGCGCCAGTTCTTCGTCTTGTGCCACGCGCTGCGTGTCGAGTGCGGCCACGGCCTCGAGCGCGGTCAGCGCGTCGGTGAAGGCGGCCACGGTGGCGGCGCGGTAGTTCGCGAGCAACTCTTCGCGCCGTGCGGCCGACAGGTCGCGCGCCGCCGCGCGCCGGCCGCCGTCGAAGACCGGCGCCGCGAGCGCTGCTGCCAGGCTGTACACCGGGTGGTCAAACAGCGTGCCGAAACGCGGGCCCGCAGCCGCGAGGCCGGCGCTCAGCGTGAGCGTGGGGAACATCGCCGCGCGCGCCGCCGTCACATCCGCATCGGCTGCGGCCAATGCAGCTTCGGCGCGTGCGATGTCGGGCCGGCGCGCGAGCAGGTCAGCCGGCAGGCCGGCGTCCACCG
>NZ_BCUS01000080.1 GCF_001591345.1 Variovorax boronicumulans NBRC 103145
GCCGGACCTGGCCGCGCGCCTGGCGGACAAGCAGGCGGCGCGTGCGCGCGACGAGGCGGCCAAGCCGCTGCAGGCGTACCGCGACGAGGAGCTGGCGCACATGCGGCGCAATTTCTTCGATCCCGCCGAGCCGCACGCGGCGCTGCGTTCGGCCTTCGTGCGCAAGGAAAAAGCACAGCACACGCCCGCGCACCTCGCGGCGCTGGGCTTGCCGCGCTGAACGGCCCTCAGTCCTTGCTGTCGGGAATCACCGCGTCGGCGGCCGCGCCCACGGCCTTGCCGGTGATGCGCGCGGTGCCGATGGCGGCATCGGCTGCGAGGCCGACCGCGCCGGCGCCCACGCTCACGGCGGTGCTCGCGACGCTGACCACCGCGCAGCCGCTCAGCAGCAGCGCACTCGCGAGGCCGAGCGCGGAAAGGACGAAAGGGCGGAGGCGGTCACTGCGTTGCATGGGCGGATTCTGCACCCGCCGCGCTGGATCGGGCGAGCGACGCCAGGATCGCCTCGCGGTCCTGGTCCAGCCGCGGCGGTTGCCGTCGCACCTGCGTGCGCAGCCCGCCGACGTGCACCGGGTTGCCCGCCACCGTGAGCGGCTGGCCGCCCTGCGTGCGCACCTGCACCAGCATCTCGCGCGCCTGCACCTGCGGGTCGTTCACCACCGCGGCCACGTCGTTGTAGTCGCCGGTGGGGATGTTGTGCTGCATCAGCAGCGCCTGCCAGTGCGCGCAGGGCGCGGTCGACAGGCGCTCTTCGAGCAGTTGCTTGAGCGCCTCGTGGTGCTGGCAGCGCACCGGGTTGGTGGCAAAGCGCACGTCCCCGGCGAGCGCGGGCAGCTCGAGCGCGGTGCACAGGCGCTGGAACAGCGCGTCGTTGCCCGCCGCGATCACGAACCAGCCGTCGGCCGCGCGGAACACGTCGAAGGGCGTGATCGACGGGTGCCGCGAGCCGATCGGCCCCGGCGCGCGGCCCTCGGCCTCCATGCGGGAGATCGCGTTCTCGAGCAGCGCGACCTGGCAGTCGAGCATCGCCACGTCGACCCGGTCGCCCACGCCTGTGCGCTCGCGCTGCAGCAGCGCGGCCTGCGTGCCGACGGCCGCGTACAGCCCGGCGCCCAGGTCGCCGATCGACACGCCCACGCGCGTCGGCGGCGCGCCGGGGTGGCCGGTGAGGCTCATGATGCCGCCCATCGCCTGCACCACCATGTCGTAGGCGGGGCGCCTGCTGTACGGGCCGGTCTGGCCGAAGCCCGAGACCGAGGTGAACACGAGTTTCGGAAAGCGCGCGTGCAGCGTCGGCCAGTCGTAGCCCAGCTTTTCCATCGTGCCGGGCCGGAAGTTCTCGACCAGCACGTCGGCCGTGGCCAGCAGCTGCTCGAAGACCGCGCGGTCGGCCGGCGCCTTCAGGTCGAGCGCGATCGACTCCTTGTTGCGGTTGACCGACATGAAGTAGGCCGAGTCGCCCTCGACGAAGGGGCCGATCTGCCGCGCGTCGTCGCCCAGGCCGGGTTGTTCCACCTTGATGACGCGCGCGCCCAGGTCGGCGAGCAACAGCGTGCAGTACGGGCCCGCGAGCACGCGCGTGAGGTCGATGACGGTGAAGCCCTGCAGCGGGCCTGCCTTGGGTGCGTGCGTGGTCATTCGACGCTCGCGCCCGAGCGCTCGGTGAGTTCCTTCGACTTCGCGCCTTCGGCCAAAGCCCAGGCACGGAATTCGGCCAGCGACTTCGAGGGCGCCGACTCGTTGCCCGACTTCTCCATCCGCGCCTTGACCTCGGGGTCGTTCAGCGCCGCCACGCTGGCGTCGAACAGCTTCTGCGCCACCTCCGGCGGCAGGCCGGCCGGGCCGAAGAGGCCGAACCAGAAGGTGTAGTCGTAACCCTTCACGCCGGCCTCGGCCACGCTGGGCACGTCGGGAAAGAGCGGCGAGCGCTGGCCCGAGGTGACGGCCAGCACGCGCAGCTTCTGGCCCTGCGCCATCGGCAGCACCGAGGGCGGCGTGCCGAAGGTGAGCTGCACGTCGCCTGCGGCCACGGCCTGGATCGACGGCGCGCCGCCCTTGTACGGCACGTGCAGCATCTGCACGCCGGCCGCCTTCTCGAACGAGAGGCCCGCCAGGTGCGTCACCACGCCCGCGCCCGAGGACGAGTACGCCAGCTTGCCGGGGTTCTGCCGCGCCTCGGCGATCAGCGCCTGCACGGTCTTGGCGCTCACGTCCTTGTTCACCGCCAGCAGCATCGGCGCGGAGCTCCAGCGCGAGATCGGCACGAAGCTTTTCGCGCCGTCGTACTTCACGCTCTTGTAGAGCAGCTTGTCGCTGCCGTAGAGGTTGGCGCTGCCCAGCAGCAGCGTGTAGCCGTCGGGCGCGGCGCGCGCGACCTGGTCCGATGCGATGGTGGTGCCGGCGCCCGGCTTGTTGTCGATGACGATCGGCTGGCCGAGCAGCTTGCCCAGCTTGTCGCCGACGATGCGCGCCACGGTGTCGGCGCCGCCGCCGGCGGGGAAGCCCACCAGCAGCGTGATCGGGCGCGAGGGGTAGGTGTCGGCCAGTGCGCCGGCCGAGGCCAGCAGCGCGGCGGCGGCGAACGAGAGGGCTCGCAGTTCTTGCTTCATGGGTTTGTCTCCTGGGTCTTGTGTGGGGAAGGGGCGGGCGCGCTCAGCGGCCCTGGAACACCGGCGTGCGCTTCTCGCGCCAGGCCCGGCCGCCCTCGGCGAGGTCTTCGGAGGCGACGGTGCGCTGCACCTCGCGCGAGATCGCGGCCGCGTCGGCGGTGCCGCGCGCGATCTGGTTCAGGTGCTTCTTCATGCCCAGCAGCGCCAGCGGCGCCATGCCGGCGAGCACGGTGCGCAGGCGCTGCACCTCGGTGTCGAGCGCGGCGGCGTCGTCGACCAGCTGCGTGAGAAAGCCGCAGTCGCGCATGGCGGCGCCGTCGAGCTTTTCGGCGGTGAGAAAGAGGCGCTTGGCCGTGTCCAGCCCCAGCCGCGACACGTAGCGCTCCATGCCGCTCTGGTAGTAGTGCAGGCCGAGCCGCGCGGCTGGCATGAACATCTCGGCGCAGCGAGCGCCCACGCGGAAGTCGCAGGCCAGCACGAGGTCGGTCGCGCCGCCGTAGACGCCGCCGTGCACCGCCGCGATGGTGACGGCGCGGCAGTTTTCGAACACGTCGACCATCTCGCCGAAGCTGCGGCCCTCGGTCTGGCTCTGGGTGGCCACTTCTGATATATCAAACCCGCTGCAGAAGTACTTGCCCTCGGCGCGCAGGACCAGCACCAGCACCTCGGGTGTGCGGTTCACTGTGTCCACATGCTGGATCAGCACGGGAAGATCGTCCGGCGTGAGCTTGTTGGCGGCCTGGGGACGGTGCAGCGTCAGGTAGGCCACGTGGCCGTCGATCGCGAGAGTGGGAGACATTGATGTACCAAACAGATGAATTGATATATCTGTAAGGTTAGCTAATATCCAGATCGCCATGCAACCCGCGAAAACCCTCGACACCCACAGCCTGCAGGACCGCATCCGCGCCCGGCTCGAACAAGACATCCTGGGCGGCGTGCTGTCGCCCGGCATGGCCATCGACGAAAAGGCCCTGGCCCTGAGCTTCAACACCTCGCGCACGCCGGTGCGCGAGGCGCTGCTGCTGCTCAGTGCGCGCGGGCTGGTCGACATCGTTCCGCGCACCGGCATCTACGTGCGCCAGCTGCGGGCGAACGAACTGGTGGCGATGATGGAAGCGCTCGGCGAGCTCGAAGGCGTGCTGGCGCGCCTGGCCGCGCTGCGCATCGGCCCGGCGCTGCGCGAGGAACTGCTGCGTGCCCTGGCCGGCACCGCCGCGCAGGCGCAGGCGGACGACGCCGAGGCCTACCAGCAGGCCAACGCCGCGCTGCACGACGTGATCTACCGCGCCAGCGGCAACCCCTTCATCGTGGAGCAGGCGCAGACCGTGCGGCTGCGCATCTCGGCCTACCGTGGGCGGATGTTCGAGAAGCCCGGCCGGCTCGCCGCTTCACAGCGGGAGCACGAACGGGTGGTGGAGTGGATTCTGAAAGGCCACGCGGACAACGCCGCGGAGGCGATGCGCGACCACATCTCGGTGGGCGGCAAGGTGTTCGCCGACCTCGTGTTGAACAACAAGTTCGGCTAGTTCTTCTTTGCGTGGTCGGGTCAGCGCACGCGCATGCCGGGCGTTGCGCCCGCCCAGGGCTCGAGCACGTGGATGCCCGGGTGGGCCTTTTCGTCGCCGTGGCTCGCGGCCAGCACCATGCCTTCGCTGACGCCGAACTTCATCTTGCGCGGCGCGAGGTTGGCGACCAGCACCGTGAGCTTGCCCACGAGCTGCTCCGGCTGGTAGGCCGAGGCGATGCCGCTGAACACGTTGCGCGTCTTGCCTTCGCCCGCGTCGAGCGTCAGGCGCAACAGCTTGGTCGAGCCCTCGACCTTCTCGCAGGCCACGATCTTTGCGATGCGCAGGTCGATCTTCGCGAAGTCGTCGATGGTGATGGTCGGCGCGATGGCTTCGCCGCCGGGCAGCTCCTGCGCTTCGGTGGCGACGGGTGCGGCAGCCGCGGCTTCGGGCACGTCGAACAGCTTGTCGACCTGCTTGGGGTCGGCGCGCTGCATCAGGTGCTTGTAGTCGCCGATGGCGTGGCCGGCCGGCAGGGCCTGCGCGGCGTCCGCCCAGGTGAGCGGCGCGATCTTCAGGAAGGCCTCGACGTTCACGGCCAGCGCCGGCAGCACGGGCTTCAGGTACAGCGTGAGCAGGCGGAAGGCCTCGATGCACACCGTGCACACGTCGTGCAGACGCGCCTCGGCGCCTTCCTTCTTGGCCAGTTCCCAGGGCTTGTTCTGGTCGACGTACTCGTTCACCTTGTCGGCCAGCGCCATCACCTCGCGCAGTGCGCGGGCGTAGTCGCGGCCGTCGTACAGCGACTGCACCTGCGTGGCCGCGGCGCGCAGCGTGGACAGCAGCGTTTCGCCGTCGGCCGACACCGCGCCCAGCTGGCCGCCGAAGCGCTTGCCGATGAAGCCGGCCGCGCGGCTGGCGATGTTGATGTACTTGCCCACGAGGTCGCTGTTCACGCGCGCCACGAAGTCGTCGGGGTTGAAGTCGATGTCCTCGTTGCGGCCGTTGAGCTTGGCGGCGATGTAGTAGCGCAGCCATTCGGGGTCGAGCCCGATCGACAGGTACTTGAGCGGGTCGATGCCGGTGCCGCGGCTCTTGCTCATCTTCTCGCCGCTCACCGTGAGGTGGCCGTGCACGTAGATGGCGTTGGGCGCCTTGCGGCCGCTGAAATGCAGCATCGCGGGCCAGAACAGCGTGTGGAAGGTGATGATGTCCTTGCCGATGAAGTGCACCTGCTCCAGCTCGGGGTCGGCCATGTACTCGGTGTACGAGATGCCGTCGCCGCCCAACTCGATGCAGCGCTTGTCCAGCAGGTTCTTCAGCGAGGCCAGGTAGCCCACGGGCGCGTCGAGCCACACGTAGAAGTACTTGCCCGGCGCATCGGGGATCTCGATGCCGAAGTAGGGCGCGTCGCGGCTGATGTCCCAGTCGCCCAGGCCGCCCTTGCCTTCGTCGTCCTTGTAGAGCCACTCGCGGATCTTGTTCTGCACCTCGGGCTGCACGTGGCCGGGGGCGGCGGTCCATTCCTTCAGGTAGGCCTCGCAGCGCGGGTCCGACAGCTTGAAGAAGAAGTGCTCCGAGCTGCGCAGCTCGGGCTTGGCGCCCGACAGCGCCGAGTACGGGTTGATCAGCTCGGTGGGTGCGTACACCGCGCCGCACACCTCGCAGTTGTCGCCGTACTGGTCCTTCGAATGGCAGTTCGGGCACTCGCCCTTGATGAAGCGGTCGGCCAGGAACATGCCCTTGGCCGGGTCGTAGAACTGCTCGACGCTCTTGGTCTCGATGAGGCCGTTGGCGCGCAGGTCGCGGTAGATGTCCTGCGCCAGCTGGTGGTTCTCGGGCGCGTCGGTCGAGTGCCAGTTGTCGAAGGCGATGTGGTAGCCATCGAGGTAGGGCTTGCGGCCCGCGGCGATCTCGGCCACGAAGGCCTGCGGCGTCACGCCGGCCTTGTCGGCCGCGATGGTGATCGCCGCGCCGTGTGCGTCGTCGGCGCACACGAAGTTGACGTCGGCGCCATTCATTCGCTGGTTCCGCACCCAGATGTCGGCCTGGATGTATTCCATCATGTGGCCGATGTGGAACTTGCCGTTGGCATACGGCAGGGCGGTGGTGACGAAGAGCTTGCGCGGGGCGGACATCGGGGAGGGCGCTTTCGGGAGTGGTACGGACGGAACCGGGCATTTTAGGTGGCGGCGTCCGCCCGTGCGTTCGGTGGCAGCATCGACCCCATGACGCATGCCATCGACCTGTCCGCCTACGTCGCGGGATTCGCCGCTTCTCCCCTGGCGCCCTGGGGCGCGCTCCTGCCCTGGGAACTGCCGCCCCGCGCGCCCGAGATCGTGCGTCGGCTGCTCGCGGCGCTGCCGGCACATGTGTATGCCATCGACGGCGAGGTGGCCGTTCACCGCGACGCCGTGGTCGAGCCCGGCGCGGTGCTCAAGGGACCGTTGATCCTGGGCGCGGGCTGTTTCGTGGCCGCGGGCGCCTACCTGCGCGGCGGCAACTGGATCGATGCGCGCTGCACGATCGGGCCGGGCACCGAGCTGAAATCGTCCTTCGTGTTCGCGGGCTCGGCGCTGGCGCATTTCAACTTCGTCGGGGATTCCATCGTCGGCGCCGGCGTGAACATGGAGGCGGGCAGCATCGTGTGCAATCACCGCAACGAGCGCGCCGACAAGAAAATCCGCGTGCGAAGCGGGGAAGGCGGCACGCTGCAGCCCACGGGCTGCGAGAAGTTCGGCGCGCTCGTCGGCGATGGCGCGCGCATCGGCGCCAATGCGGTCGTTGCGCCTGGTGCACTGCTGCGCCCCGGCCGTGTTGTGGCGCGCGCCTCGCTGCTCGATCAGGAGTTGCTCGACGGCCTGTGATGCGCCGGAAAAACCGGCAAGAAGTGCATGGCATCATCCCCGCTCAAACAACAGGGAGAGGATTCATGCACAACACCAAGTCATCTGCTTTCAAGGCAATTCTGGGCGCTGCCATCGCAGTGGCGGCAACGACCAGCGCCACCGCTGCCGCCCCGTCTTTTGCGGATTGCTTCAAGCTCAAGCCCGGTGTGGCCTACCGGCTGAGCGACCGCTCGAGGGTCCAGATCATCAAGACCCAGTTCGCGGGCAAGGCCGCCATGGGCGTAGTCAGCATCGATGGCGGCGTCAAGACGGTCAGTTTCTTCGACGAAACCGGCCGCCAGCGGCTGGGCTCCGAGCAGTATGGCATCGCGGCGCTCGGCGGAAACGCCAACGAGGTGGCCATCAAGGAAGTCTTTGCAACCCCGTTTCCCGAGGTGCCGGCCGACGTCAAGCCGGGCGCCGCCTTCAAGCTGGCAGGCAAGGGTGTGAAGACCACGAGCGCAGGCAATGAGTCCTTCGCCTTCGGCACGAAATACCAGGCGGACCATGTTTTCGTGGGCTTCGAGAGCCTGGAGCTGACGCCGAACTACAAAGCCCGCACTTTCGAAAACGTCTGCCACGTGCGCTCCCGCGGCAAGGACAACTCGGTCGACTCCTGGTATGCACCGGAGTACGGTGTCATCAAGATGCAGGTGAAGACCGCCAAGGGTGACGTGTTCTTCAGCTACGAACTCGACGGCCTGGAAGAGCGTTGAGGCGCGGGCGGGAAGGTCGGCTGAAAAATCGGCCTCCACTTCCCGCTCGTCCCATACGTCCTTGGGGGCATACGGTCTTGGGTCCGTCGCGCAAGCACGCCGTGGGATGATGCCCGCCAGCCTTTTCGCCAACCGACCTGAGCGCTCAACCCATGACCACTTCCATCCCCGCAACCCTCATCCCCGGCGACGGCATCGGCCCTGAAATCGTCGACGCGACCCTGGCGGCGCTCGATGCGCTGAAGGCGCCTTTCGTGTGGGACACCCAGATCGCCGGCCTGGGCGGCGTCAAGGCCTCGGGCGACCCGCTGCCCAAGGCCACGCTGGACAGCATCCGCAGCACCCGCCTGGCGCTCAAGGGCCCGCTCGAAACCCCCTCGGGCGGCGGCTACCGCTCGTCGAACGTGCGCCTGCGCGAGGAGTTCCAGCTGTACGCCAACCTGCGCCCCGCACGCACCATCATTCCGGGCGGGCGCTACGACAACATCGACCTGACCGTGGTGCGCGAGAACCTCGAGGGCCTGTACATCGGCCACGAGCACTATGTGCCCATCGACGGCGACCCGCACGCCGTGGCCATGGCCACCGGCGTCAACACCCGCAAGGGCAGCCGCCGCATCCTCGAATACGCGTTCGACACCGCCGTGGCCACCGGCCGCAAGAAGGTCACGCTGGTGCACAAGGCCAACATCATGAAGGCGCTCACCGGCATCTTCCTGGAGACCGGCCTCGACCTGTACGAAGAGAAGTACAAGGGCCAGTTCGAGCTCGACACCGTGATCATCGACGCCTGCGCGATGAAGCTGGTGCTCAACCCCTGGCAGTTCGACATGCTGGTGACCACCAACCTGTTCGGCGACATCCTCTCGGACCTCGTGGCCGGCCTGGTCGGCGGCCTGGGCATGGCGCCCGGCGCCAACATCGGCACCAACGCCGCGATCTTCGAGGCCGTGCACGGCTCGGCGCCCGACATCGCCGGCAAGGGCATCGCCAACCCGACCGCGCTGCTGCTGGCGGCCGCGCTCATGCTCGACCACGTTAAGCGGCCCGAGCTGGCCACGCGCTTGCGCACCGCCATCGACCAGACGCTCAACCTGGACAACGTGCGCACCGGCGACCTCGGCGGCAGCGCCGGCACGGCGGCCTTCACGAAGGCGCTGGTCGCGCGCATCAACGGCGGTTGAGAAAAGCAGACAGTGCAGGTCGCATGAAAAAACTGCTGCTGCCTGCGCTGGTCTTCCTGCTCGCCGGCCTGGCGTGGTCTGCCGCCGGGGCCGTGGACGCGCCGCCGCGCTACACCGTCGTCAAGGTCGACCTGCGCACCGACAAGCTCGCGCTGTTCCTGAACGACGACACCGGCGCCGCCTTCAAGCGCTTCGACCGGCTCGAGGCCTGGCTGAAGGCGCGCAACAAACAACTGCTGTTCGCGGCGAACGCCGGCATGTACCACGCCGACTTCGCACCCGTCGGCCTGCTGGTGCGCGAAGGCCGCGAGGAAGCGCCTTTGAACCTGGCCGACGGCGTCGGCAATTTCTTTCGCAAGCCCAACGGCGTGTTCCTGGTGACGGCCCAGGGGCCGCGCATCGTCGAGGCATCGGAATACCCGGCGATCGCCGCGAAGGGCGGCGTGCAGCTGGCAACCCAGTCGGGCCCGCTGCTGCTGCGCCACGGCGCGGTGCACCCGGCGCTCATTCCGAATTCGGATTCGCGCAAGACCCGCAACGGCGTGTGCGTGTCGGGCACCACCGCGGTCTTCGTGCTTGCCGAGACGCCGGTGAATTTCTACGACTTCGCGCTGTACTTGCGCGACGTGCTGCATTGCCGCGACGCGCTGTACCTCGACGGCACCGTGTCGGCGATCTATTCGAAGACACTGCAGCGCAACGACTTCGTGCGCGACCTCGGGCCGATGCTGGCCGTGGTGGCGCCCTGAGGCCCGGCTGCCTTTTCACTTCTGCCCTTTCTCCCAGAGCCATGTCCACACCGCTGCCCGTCCTGTCCCTCCTCGAAACCCGCGTCCTCGGCGTGCTGGCCGAAAAGCAGCGCACCGTGCCCGACAGCTACCCGCTCACGCTCAATTCGCTGGTGTCGGGCTGCAACCAGAAGACCAGCCGCAACCCGGTGCTCGAACTCAGCGAGTCGCAGGTGCAGGCCGCCATCGACAGCCTGAAGGGCTACAGCCTCGTGGCCGAAACCAGCGGCGGGCGCGCCTTCCGCTACGAGCACAACACCGACCGCGTGCTGCGCATTCCGTCGCAATCGGTCATCCTGCTCACCGTGCTGATGCTGCGCGGCCCGCAAACGGCCGGCGAACTGCGCATCGCCTGCGACCGCATGCACAACTTCGCCGACATCTCGTCGGTCGAGGGCTTTCTCAACGAACTCGCCGAACGGCCGGCCGGCGCGCTGGTGGTGAAGCTGGCGCGCCTGCCCGGTGCGCGCGAAAGCCGCTGGGCACACCTGCTGAGCGGCCCGCCGGCGGAAGAGGTGGCGGGGCCGGGCGCATCGGGCGACGGCGCCTTTGCCACGAACGGCGATTCGCTTGGCGAGGTTGCGGCGCTCAAGGCCAACGTGGCGCGGCTGGAGACCGAGGTGGCATCGCTGAAGGCGCTGCTGGGGCGCGTGTGCTCGGAGCTGGGCATTTCTCCTGACGCGCCGGACGTACCCGAGGCCTGATCCCCCGCTTCACAAAGGCTTCATCCAGCCCGCACATTCGCCGCCTACCGTCGGACCCATTGCGAACCCAATGGAGCTCCGACCATGGACCACGGACAAACAGCCACCTGGCGCGACCACACGCCCTTCGACGACATCACCCGGCGCCTGCTGGGCGGGCTGGCAGCACTCGCTGGCGTTGCCAGCCTCTACGCCTTCTTCTGGTGGGCCGCCTCGGCCACCGGCTTCCTGCTGTTCGACGGCTGGTGGCACACCTGGCGCGGCCTGGGCACGGCGCTCGCGTTCCGCGACGCTGACTCGGCGTTCTACCTGCTGAGCTGGACGCTGTCGGTCCTTGGCGGTGCGCTCGGCTGGGTCGCGCTGGTTGCGCTCGCCGTGACCCACCGGCGCGGCTGGGGCGCGGTGCCGATGTGGATCAAGGCTGGCTGCTTCATCGGCGCCATTGCCGGGCTGGCCTTCGAACCCGGCCGGCTGCTGGCGCTGGCGCCGATCGTCGGCGCGGTGCTGTTGATGCTGCGGTCGATGTTGTCGGCGCGCTGAGCCCATCGGCTATCGTCGGCTTCCACGTCGTTCGCGGGAGCCGCATGACCTACGCCTGTCCCCATTGCCGCCAGCCGGGCATCGCCGCCGTTGCCAAGCGCTGGTCCAGCCGCGAAACGCCCGCAGCGTGCGGGCGCTGCGGCAAGCTCTCGCATGTGCTGGCCAGCACCTCGAGCGGGATCGGGGTGGCGGGCCTGCTGATCATCGTGCTGTCGGGCATCGCCGCAGCCGCATGGGACATGGCGCCGCTGCTCTTGCTTGGCGTGGGCCTCGCGGTGGCGAACAACTTTCGCGCCTGGCGCCGCGCCAGGCTGTGGCCGATCTCGAAGGAAAGCGCCGACAGCGCCAAGAAGGCCGGCTGGTTCGTTCTGGGCCTGCTGGCGCTGTTCGGCCTGGGCTCGTGACGCCGCGCGCCGCCTGAGCCCGCGCCCTCAGACCCCCGCCGACACCGGCACATCCAGGCTCACCTTCACCGGGTCCATCGTCACCAGCGTGCGAAAGCGCTTCACGTTGTTGCTCTGGAAAAACAGCTGGCGGGTGAGCGCGGTGTACTGCGCCATGTCGCGCACCACGCACACGAGGATGAAGTCCCACTCGCCCGTCACGTAGTAGCACTGCTGCACCTGCGGGCAGTCGCGAAAGCTCTGCTTCATGGCGTCGAGCCGTTCGATCTGCTCGCTCTCGGCCTCGACCTCGACCACGATGGTGAGCGGGTGCCCGAGCGCGGCGGGCGACAGCACGGCGCCGTGGCGCTGGATCACGCCCTCGTCGCGCAGGCGCTTGAGCCGGCGGTTCACCGCCGCCGTCGACAGGTGGATGCGCTCGCCCAGCTCGCCCTGCGAGAGGCGGCTGTCGGCCTGGATCAGTTCGAGCAGGTGCAGGTCGAGGGCGTCGAGGGGTGTCATGAGAAAGGGCGATCTTCACGCAAAAACGTTGCGTGGAGGCGGCTCATTTTGCGCACCTGTCCCGCTGCGTTGTCAATAGCATCTCGCCATGAAGTTTCCTGACGAACCCCTGCGCGACCAGCTGGCCGGCTGGCGGCACCAGCTGCATGCGATGCCCGAGACCGGCTTCGAGGAGGCGAAGACCTCGGCCTTCATTGCCAGCGCGCTGCGGGCGCTGGGGCTCGAGGTGCACACCGGCATCGGCGGCACCGGGCTGGTCGCCAGCCTCACGGTCGGCAGCGGAACCGGCGTGATCGGCCTGCGGGCCGAGATGGACGCGCTGGCCATCACCGAGCTGGCGACCGAGCGGCCCTACGCCTCCGGCACGCCCGGGCGCATGCACGCCTGCGGCCACGACGGCCACATGGCGATGGTGCTCGGCGCCGCGCAACTGCTGCGCGAGCGGCGCGATTTCGACGGCACCGTGCGCTTCATCTTCCAGCCCGCCGAAGAACACGGCCGCGGCGCCCGCGCCATGATGGACGACGGCCTGTTCGAACGCTTCCCGGTCGACGAGATCTACGGCCTGCACAACATGCCCGGCCTGCCCGCCGGCACCTTCGCCACGCGCGTGGGCGGCCTGATGGCGAGCGAGGACAACTTCGTCATCCACATCCACGGCCGGGGCACGCACGCGGCGCGGCCGCACATGGGCATCGACCCGATCGTGATCGGCGCGCAGATCGTGCTGGCGCTGCAGACCATCGTGTCGCGCACGCTCGACCCCGGCGCGCAGGCCGTGGTCTCATGCACCGAGTTCATCACCGACGGCATCCGCAACGCGATTCCGTCGAACGTGGTCATCAAGGGCGACACGCGCAGCTACGACCCGGCCGTGCAACGCATGCTCGAGGCGCGCATGCGCGAGATCAGCGAAGGCATCTGCCGCATGCACGGCGCGGAGTGCACCTTCAGCTACACGCACGAGTTCGCGCCCACCGTGAACTGGGCCGAGTGCGTGCCGACCGCGGTGGCCGCCGCGACGGCCGTCGTGGGCGCCGAAAAGGTCGACGCGAATGTCGCGCCGATGATGATCTCGGAAGACTTCGGCGCCTTCCTGCGCGCCGTGCCGGGCGCCTTCGTCTTCCTGGGCAACGGCGCCGAGGGCGAGCCCGGCGGCACGCCGCTGCACAACGGCCGCTACGACTTCAACGACGCGGTGCTGACCACGGGCGCGCGCTACTTCGCGCAGATCGTGCGCCAGCGGCTTCCCGTGCGCACCGCGGCCTGATCCATTCTTCTTTTCCGGTTTTCTTCCCATGCTTTTTGCCAACCCTCACGCGCAACGGCGCGGCTACGACGCGGCCCTGCAGGCCGTCATGAACATCGCACGCGGCCGCGAGAGTCGCCAGTGGCTGTCCACCTGGGACCGCCTCTCGCCGCAGCCGACGCCGGCGTGGCCGCTGCCCCGGCTCGCCGCGCAACTGGGCATCGCGCAGGTGGTCGTGAAGGACGAATCGCGGCGCTCCGCGCTCGGCAGCTTCAAGGTGCTCGGCGCGCCCGTGGCCTTGCTGCGCCTGGTGCTGCGCCGCTGGCCCGAGCGGGGCTGGACGCCCGCCGACCTGTTCGCGGGCCGGCATGCCGAGGCGCTGCGCGACTTCGTCATCATCAGCGCGACCGATGGCAACCATGGCCGCGCATTGGCTGCAGCCGCGCAGAGCATGGGCTGCCGCTGCGTGATCGTGCTGCACGCGCAGGTCAGCGAAGAGCGCGAGGCGCCCATTGCCGCGCTCGGCGCCGAGATCGTGCGCATCGCGGGCAACTACGATGCTTCGGTCGAGGAAGCCGCGCGCCTGGCCCGGGTGAACGGCTGGGAGGTGGTCTCCGACACCTCCTACGAAGGCTACGAAGAGATTCCGCGCGACGTGATGCAGGGCTACGGCATCCTCGTCGACGAGCTGCTCGAGAACACCGCGCCCGGCGCGCCGTGCCCCTTCACCCACGTCATCGTGCAGGGCGGTGTCGGCGGGCTCGCGGCCGGCGTGGCCAGCCATGTCTGGGAGCGTTACGGCGCCGCGCGGCCGACGCTGATCGTCGTCGAGCCGGAGCAGGCCGACTGCCTGCTGCAAAGCGCGCGCAGCGGCCGGCCCGACCGCGCCACCGGCAGCGTCGATTCGGTGATGGCGGGGCTGGCCTGCGGCGAGACCTCGCCGCTCGCGTGGCGCTTCCTGCAACCCTCGGTCGACCTCTTCATGACTGTCACCGATGCCGACGCCGAGCACGCCATGCGCACTTTCGCCACCGGCGAGGCGGGCGACGTGCCCGTGCTGGTCGGCGAATCCGGCGCGGCCGGCCTCGCCGCGCTGCAGGTGCTCGCGGCCGATCCAGAACTGGCGCGCGCCGCCGGCCTCGACGCCAGCTCGCGCGTGCTGTTGTTCAGCACCGAAGGCGCGACCGCGCCCGGTGTGTACCGCGCGCTGACCGGTCGCACAGGCGAAGAAGTCGTGGCGGCGCAGGCGCAATGGCTGCAGCGCGAAGGCATCGCCGAAGCCGCACTGATGGCGCGCATCGACGCGCACGCCGCCATCGGCGCGACCGCGCAAGGCGGCGTCTGCCGCATCGCGCTCACCGATGCCGACCGCGCGGGCCGCGACCGGCTCGTGCAGTGGATGCGCGACCTGGGCCTCACCGTGCGCATCGACCGCATCGGCAACATCTTCGGCATCCGCCCCGGCCAGCTGCCCGATGCGAAGCCCGTGATGACCGGCTCCCACATCGACACCGTCGCCACGGGCGGGCGCTACGACGGCAACTACGGCGTGCTGGCCGGCCTGGAGGTGGTGCGCTGGCTCAACGAACGCCAGCGCCAGACGCTGCGCCCCTTCGTGGTCGCCGCCTTCACCAACGAGGAGGGCGTGCGCTTCATGCCCGACATGATGGGCTCGCTGGTGCACGCGGGCGGCCTCGCGCTCGAGGCGGCGCTCGACACCGTCGCCACCGACGGCGCGCGGCTGGGCGACGAACTCGCGCGCATCGGCTACGCGGGCGACATGGCCTGCGGCACGCTGGTGCCGCACGCGTTCGTCGAACTGCACATCGAGCAGGGCCCGGTGCTGGAGGCCGAAGGCGTCACCATCGGCGCGGTGGCCGACCTGCAGGGCATCTCATGGCAGGAGATCGTCGTCACCGGCCAGTCGAACCACGCGGGCACCACGCCCATGCACCTGCGCCACGACGCCGGCTACTGCGCCGCCGCCGTCGCGGTGTTCGTGCGCGAGCTGGCGCGCCGCTACGGCGGCAGCCAGGTCGCGACCGTCGGTGCGATCGACCTGCACCCGAACCTCATCAACGTGATCGCGGCGCGCGCCACGCTCACGGTCGACCTGCGCAACACCGACGAGGCGACGCTGAAGGACGCCGAAGGCGAGTTGGCCGACTACCTGCGGCAGCTCGAAACAACCGAAGGCGTGACCATCGAAGCCCGCACGCTGGCGCGCTTCGAGCCGGTGCAGTTCGATGAACGGCTGGTGCGCCTCATCGAGGCCAGCGCGCATGCCCGCGGCCTGAGCCACCGCCGCATGACCTCGGGCGCGGGCCACGACGCGCAGATGATGGCGCGCATCGCGCCCGCCGCCATGGTCTTCGTGCCGAGCGTGCGCGGCATCAGCCACAACCCGAAGGAGCACACGGCGAGCGCCGACCTGGCGCAGGGCGCGAACGTGCTGCTGGACGTGGTGCTGGGCCTGTTGGACGAGGCGGACTGAGGGGTGCGAACTATCGTCCTCATCGGTATCGACGGCATTGACCACTGACCTGCGCGCCTCCGATGATCCGGCGCGATGCAAGCCGCATCGTCACAAAAAACAAGGCGTTTCATGGAATTCAGAGGGATTCTTCGCGCCCGGGTGGCCGCACTCGGCTGCTGCGCGGTGCTGGTGGCACTGTCGGGTTGTGGTGGGGGAGGAGGCGGCGGGGGTGGCGGTGGAGGCGCTGTCTTGCCGATCGCACCGGGGGCCGTGGCACCGCCCCCCACGACAGCACCTGCGGCGGGTCGAACGACCTCCGCCACCATCCAGTCGTCGAAGACCGGCGCGACCTACGAATTGCAGGTGTACCTGCCGCCCTCGTACGACAGCAGTGCCGCGCCGCTGCCCATCATCTACGCGCTGGACGCCGATGCCGCCTACAACCCGCCGGGGTTGCGCTTCCAGAACCTGAAGGAGATTCTCGAGCGCCGGCGTGTGGAAGCCATCCTGATCGGCATCGGCGGTACCGGGCGAAGGGGCACCGATTTCAACCTGCCGGGCGCCGTCGCGTACCACGAGTTCCTCACGACCGAGCTGCTCCCGTTCATCGAATCGAAGTACCGGGTGGACACGGGCAAGCGCATCCTCACGGGCCTGTCGCTGGGCGGCAGCATGACGGGCATGGCGCTCTTCCTCGAAGGGGCGGGCAGCACGCTCGCGTTCTCGCACTTCCTGTCCTTCGACGGCGCCTTCGGTTTCCAGAAAGCCGACATCGACGTGCTGGAGCAGCGGATGTACGACGCCCGCAACGGCAAGACGCTCAACGCGACGCTGTTCCTTGCGCGTTGCGGCGACACCACCAGCTGCAACTACGTGCCGGTGGGCGACCTGTACGACAAGCTGCTCAAGCGCGCGTACCCGGGCCTGACGCTCGTGGAGAAGACCTATTCGAAGAGCCACCTCGCGACCGACCTGCCGGCGTTCGACGATGCGATGGCGCTGATCTTCAAGTAGTCGGACGGCAGGGTGCGCGCACCCTGCGCCGTCAGGTCGGCACCCACCCGAAGAACCTCAGCACCTCGTCGCGCTGGCGCATCGCGTCCGCGCGTCCCAGCGCCATGAGCTCGCGCGTGTAGGCCGACTCGAACAGCAGGTAGCTGGCGAGCGCGCCGCCCTTCACGTCGGCCGCGACCTTCGAGCCGCCCAGCAGGTGCCGCACGGCGCCTGGCAGCGCGTCGACGTGGCGTGCCGCGATCATGTCGATGCGCTCCGACGGCGAGATCACCAGCAGGTCGAGCGGGCGCAGCGCACTCGCGGCGCGCGCCTCTTCGGGGATCAGGCCCAGTGTGTGGTTGATGCGGCGCAGGCGCTCGATGTCGACCGCCAGCGCATCCAGGAAGATGCTCGACAGCGCATGGCCGGCGATCTGCGCCATGGTCGGGTAGCCGCTGTGGGTGTTGGGTGCGTCCTCGTCGCGCGGCTCGTGCATGCGGCCCGCGCCGATCACCACGATGCGCTGCGCACCCAGGTGGATCGCCGCCGCGATGGGCGCCGACTGGCGCATCGAGCCGTCGCCGAAGTACTCGGTGTGGCCCGGCGGCATCGGCAGCGCCGTGGCCGGGAACACGAAGGGAATGGCCGACGAGGCCATCAGGTGCGCATGCGTGATGCGGTCGCGCACCGACAGGCGCTGCGAGCGCACCCAGGGCTCCATCGGCACGGCCGCCTCGAAGAAGGTCACGTGCTCGCCCGAGCTGTAGCTCGAGGCCGTGACCGCCAGCGCCTGCACGTGGCCCTGCTGCATGAGCGTCGGTAGGCGGTCCAGCGGCACCAGGCGTTGCAGCAGGCCGGCCAGCGGGGAGTTGTCGAGCAGCGACTTCGGCTTGATGCGCATCCAGTTGGCCGCGAAGCGCCCCAGCCCGAGCAGCATGCGCCAGCGCGCGCCGCTGCCGAGCACCGAGAGCGAGTCGGCGCGGTAGATCTGCTCGGCGCGGAACTCGCCCCAGACCTGCGCGATGTGCGCGACCACGCGGTCGAAGTCGTCGGCGCCGCAGGCCAGCGCGGCGGCGTTGATGGCGCCGGCCGAGGTGCCGGTGATGATCTGGAACGGGTTGCCGCCGCCGATGGCCGCACCCGCCGCCACGGCGTCGCGCCGGATCTCGGCGATGGCTTCAAGCACGCCGACCTGGTAGGCGGCGCGGGCGCCGCCGCCTGTCAGCAGCAGGCCGGTGGCGGGGCTTGTCTCGGGCATTGCGTCGGTGTCTTTTCTTCTTCGGCGTTTTTCGGACGGGAAATGAGCGCGTCCCGGTACGGGCTTGGCGGGCGGAATAGACTACCCGCCATTCAGGAGTTTGATCAATGGCACTCACCCCCGACGGGCTCATGGACGCACTCAAGAGCGTCACGGACCCTAACACCGGCAAAGAATTCGCAGCGACCCGCTCGCTCAAAAACCTGCAGATCGCCGAGGGCGATGTCTCGTTCGACCTCGAACTCGGCTACCCCGCCAAGAGCCAGCACGCGGCCATCCGCAAGTCGCTCGTGGCCGCGGCCAAGGCCGTGCCGGGCGTGGAGAACGTGTCGGTCAACATCGTCACCAAGGTCATCAGCCATGCGGTGCAGCGCGGCGTGCAGCTGATGCCCAACGTGCGCAACATCGTGGCGGTGGCCTCGGGCAAGGGCGGCGTGGGCAAGAGCACCACGGCCGCCAACCTGGCGCTGGCGCTGGCCGCCGAGGGCGCCAGCGTGGGCCTGCTCGACGCCGACATCTACGGTCCGAGCCAGCCCATGATGATGGGCCTGGACGGTCGCCCGGAGAGCATCGACGGCAAGAACATGGAGCCCAAGGAGCGCCATGGCGTGCAGGTGATGTCGATCGGCTTCCTGGTCGACGCCGACCAGGCCATGATCTGGCGCGGCCCCATGGCCACGCAGGCGCTCGAGCAGCTGCTGCGCCAGACCAACTGGAAAGACCTCGACTACCTGATCGTCGACATGCCGCCGGGCACCGGCGACATCCAGCTCACGCTGAGCCAGCGCGTGCCGATGACCGGCGCGGTGATCGTCACCACGCCGCAAGATATTGCGCTGCTCGACGCGCGCAAGGGCATCCAGATGTTCGAGAAGGTCGGCGTGCCGATCCTGGGCATCGTGGAGAACATGGCGGTGCACATCTGCTCCAACTGCGGCCATGCCGAGCACATCTTCGGCGCCGATGGCGGCAAGAAGATGGCGGCCGAGTACCAGATGGCCTACCTGGGCGCGCTGCCGCTGGACATCAACATCCGCCTGCAGGCGGACAGCGGGGCGCCCACGGTGGTGTCCGACCCCGACGGCGAGGTGGCCGGGCTCTACAAGGCCGTGGCGCGCAGCGTGGCGGTGGGGATCGCGGAGAAGGCGAAGGACTTTTCCGCGAAGTTCCCGACGATCTCGATCAGCAAGAACACCTGAGGCACAGGCGGGGCAGGGCGAGGGCCTGTGCAGGCGCCCCGGACGCGAGCCTGCAAGAAGAAAAAGGACGCACGCAATGAACCTGCTCGCCTCGATGCGCTACCTCGTCGCACTCAGCGAGCACAAGCATTTCGGTCGCGCCGCGCAGGCCTGCCACATCACGCAGCCGGCCCTGTCCAATGCGCTGCGCGCGCTAGAGGGCGAGTTCGGCGTCGTCATCGTCAAGCGCTCCCGCGTGTACGTGGGCCTCACGCACGAAGGCGAGCGCGTGCTGGCCACGGCGCAGCGCATGCTGCGCGACAACGAGGTGCTGCTGCAGGAGCTGCGCAGCGAGGCCGGCGACCCGCGCGGGCGGCTGCGCATGGCGGCCGTGCCCACCGCGATCCCGATGCTGTCGCGCTTTGCCGCGATGCTGCAGCAGCGCCATCCGGGCATCGTGCCGGCCGTGCTCTCCATGAGTTCGCAGGAGCTGGAGACGGGCCTGGAAAACCTCTCGGTCGACCTCGCCCTGGGCTACACCGAGCGCATGCACCTGCCGGGCGTCAAGCTCAAGGCCTGGCCGCAGAGCATCGAGCACTACTTTTTGCTGCGGCGCGCGAAGAAACCCTCGGCCGACCGGCTGCGCATCGGTCGTCCCATCGCCTGGGCCGAGGCCGGCACGCTGCCGCTGTGCCTGCTCACGCCCGACATGCACAACCGCGCCATCATCGACCAGGCCCTGCGCGAGGCTGGCGTGGCCGCGGTGGCGCCGGCCATCGAGACCAACTCGGTGCTCACGCTCGCGCTGGCCGTGAGCGCGGGCACCGTCAGCAGCGTGCTGCCCGGCGCCATGGTCGCGGCCGTGCGCAGCCACCGTGAACTGGAGGCGCTGCCGCTGGTGGCGCCCGAGGTGCGCACGCCCATCGGCTTCATGACGCAGGAGGGCGTGCGGCCCGCGCGGGCGCTCGATGCGGCGCTGGCCTTCTTGCAGACGCCTGAATGGCAGGCGCAGGCGCGCCAGCACAGCGGCGCGCTCGACGCCGCGTAGCCCCAGCCCACGGGTGCCGGCGGCACCCCGGATGGTTTACCCTTCGCGCCACCATGAAATCCAAAGCCCAGTTCCGCCTGCGCATCTACCGGGACGACACCATCGCCATCGGCCCCGGCAAGATCGCCGTGCTCGAAGCCGTGGCCGAGACCGGTTCGATCTCGGCGGCGGCCCGCCTGCTCGGCATGTCGTACCGCCGCGCGTGGATGCTGATCGACGAGATGAACCAGACGCTGGCCTCGCCGGCCGTGAACACCGCCGCCGGCGGTTCGCGCGGCGGCGGCACGGCGCTCACGCCCGTGGGCGAGGACATCGTGAAGCGCTACCGCGCCATCGAGAACGCTGCGCGCCTCGCGACGGCGGCGGACGTTCGCGCGCTCACGCGCCTGCTGGCCCCATGAACGCCGCGGACATCGATCCCGTCGTCTGTCGCCCGGTCGGCATCGTGCGCAGCCGCTTCACCGAGACCTCGGGCATGGCCATCCAGACGGCCGGTGCGCCCGACGAAGTGGGGCGCCTGGAGGTGTTCGCCGAGTTCGCGCCGGGGCTGCGCGACATCGAAGGCTTCGACTACCTGATCCTCGTGACGCACCTGCACCGCTGCGCGCACGAACGGCTCGAGGTGGTGCCCTTTCTCGACGACGCCACGCATGGCGTGTTCGCCACGCGCGCGCCCGCGCGGCCCAACCGGCTGGGCCTGTCGATCGTGCGGCTCACGGCGGTGGAAGGCACGACGTTGCATTTCAGCGGCAACGACATGATCGACGGCACGCCCGTGCTCGACATCAAGCCCTACGTGCCGCGCTTCGATGTGCGCGAGACCGAGCGCGTGGGCTGGTTCGGCGCGCGGCTCGATCAGCTGCCGCGCACGCGCTCCGACGGCCGGATGGACTGATCGCCGTCGCCTGACGCCTCGCCGGCCGCGCCCGGCAGCAGGTCGCCCTGCCAGCACGACCACACGTCCTGCGACAGCGTCTCGCGCGCTTGCGGCGGCGCCTCGCGGATCGTGCCCATGCTGATGAACCCCGCCAGGTACTCGCCCGGCTGCACGCCGACCTGGCGCACCAGCGTCTCGTCGAAGCAGCGCTCGCCGCTCAGCACGATGGCGCCGTAGCCCAGCTGGTGCGCGGCGGCCAGCAGGTTGCCCAGCGCCGCGCCGGCGCCCAGCCACTGTTCGCGCGCGGGAATCTTGCTGCGCTCGCGCGGCGACACCACGAAGCCCAGCAGCAGCGGCGGGCGCGTGGCGTGCTCGCGGGCACGCCGCAGGTCGGTCGGGCTGGCGAGCGGGTCGCGGCGCAGCTTTTCCTGTTCGAAGCACCAGGCCAGCGCCTCGCGGTTCTGCGGGCGGAACTCGATCACGCGCCACGGATGCAGCCCGCCGTGGTCGGGCGCGCGCAAGCCGGCCTGAATGATGGCGTCGAGCTCGTCGGGGTTCGGGCCGGGCGATTGCAGCCGCCGCGGCGACACCGAGCGCCGCGTCAGCAGGACTTCGAGGATGCGTTCCGCACCCGTCATGTGGCGCCACATGGCCGTCATGGCCCGCGCCGGTCGGTCCACGCGGCGCTGCGGCGCAGCACCTCGCCGATGTCCTGCGCGTCGCCCGGGGCCACCAGGAACGACTGGCTCTCGCCGCCCGGCGCGATGATCGACAGCACGAAGCCGCCGGCGTCCAGCGTGCGTTCGATGCGCCATTCGTGCACCTGCGTCACATGGCGAAGCTCGGGCCTGCCGGAGGTCGAGCGGACAACGGTGTCATGAGGGGAAAGGCGCATGGGGCGGATGGACAAAGTCTCCAACGCTGTATCCGCCAGTATATGAAGACCGGCGCATCCGTGCATCCCCGTGGGAACCAGAAGGCTGCTCATGTAACAATTACGCCGTATCTCAATGAACACGACGACCACCTCTTCGCTCATCGCCACCACCGACTGGTCGCCGCTGGTCCTGTCGCTGCAGGTCGCGGCGGTCGCGACCTTGCTGGCGCTGGTCGCAGGCGTGGCGCTGGGCTGGGTGTTCGCGCGCAAGCAGTTCGTCGGCTCGGGCGTGCTCGAGGCCGTGTTCATGCTGCCGCTGGTGCTGCCGCCCACGGTGATCGGCTACGCCATCCTGGTCGCGGCGGGGCGGCGCAGCCCGCTCGGCGCCTGGCTGCGCGAGCACTTCGACTACACCATCATCTTCAGCTGGCACGGCGCCGTGGTGGCTTCGGCCGTGGTGGCGCTGCCGCTGGTGCTCAAGTCGGCCAGCGCCGCGTTCTCGAACGTCGACCGCTCGCTCGAAGCTGCCGCGAGCACCTTGCGCCAGTCGCCGTTCTCGGTGTTCTTGCGCGTCACGCTGCCGCTGGCCTGGCCCGGCATCCTGGCCGGCACGCTGCTCGCGTTCGCGCGTGCCATGGGCGAGTTCGGCGCCTCGCTGATGGTGGCCGGCTCCATTCCCAAGCAGACCCAGACCCTGTCGATGGCCATCTACGACGCCGTGCAGGCCGGCCACGACGACCTGGCGCTGCTGCTGGTGGTCGTCACGTCGGTGCTGTCGATTGCCGTGCTGGTCGTGTCGAACCGCTTCTTTTCGCTTCGTTGATTCCCCCTTTTTCCAGGAGACTGTGCCCATGCGTCCGTTGCGTCTTTTGTCCGTCGTGCTTGCCCTGGCCCTGCCGCTTGCGGCCGCCGCGCAGCAGATCACCGTGTCCGCCGCCGCGAGCCTGACCGACGCGTTCAAGGAAATCGGTCCCAAGTTCGAAGCCGCCAAGGCCGGCAGCACCGTGCGCTTCAACTTCGCCGCCTCGGGCGTGCTGCTGCAGCAGATCGGGCAGGGCGCGCCGGTCGACGTGTTCGCCAGCGCCGACCAGGAGACGATGAACCGCGGCAACGACCAGAAGCTCATCGACACCGCCACCCGCAAGGACTTCGTCACCAACAGCCTCGTGCTGGTCGAGCCTGCGCAGGGCGCCGTCGGCCTGAAGTCGCTGCAGGACCTGAGCGGTGCGAACGTGAAGAAGATCGCCGTCGGCAAGACCGCCACCGTGCCGGTCGGCCGCTACACCAAGCAGGTGCTGGACAACGCCAATCTGTGGACCGCGCTCGAACCCAAGTTCGTGCAGGCCGACAGCGTGCGCCAGGTGCTCGACTACGTGAGCCGCGGCGAGGTCGAGGCCGGTTTCGTCTACCGCACCGACGCGGCCGTGGCCGGCGACAAGGTCAAGGTCGCCTTCACGCCCACCGGCCACACGCCCGTGACGTACCCGATCGCCGTGGTGGCCGAGAGCAAGCAGAAGGCGCTGGCCGGCGACTTCATCGCCTTCCTGTCGACGCCTGCGGCCCAGGATGTGCTCGCGCGCTACGGTTTCGGCAAGCCATGATCGATGTCGATCTGCAGCTCACGGTGAAGGACGGGGCCCGGCGCTTCGACCTCGCCGTGCGCTTCCAGACCGACGTTCCTTTCGCCGCCCTCTACGGCCCTTCGGGGGCCGGCAAGTCGCTCACCTTGCAGGCCATCGCCGGCCTGCTGCATCCGTCGGCGGGCCATGTGCGGCTGGACGGCCGCACGCTGTACGACGCGGCGCAGCGCATCGACGTGCCCGCGCCGGCGCGCCGCATCGGCTACCTGTTCCAGAACTACGCGCTGTTCCCGCACCTCACGGTGCGCGAGAACGTGGCGTTCGGGCTCACCGCGTGGCACCGCCGCACGCTGCCGGCGCGCGACGCCGAGCGCGTGCAGGCGCTGCTGGCCAGCTTCGGCCTCGCCGCGCTGGCCGACAGCCGGCCGCAGAAACTCTCGGGCGGCCAGCAGCAGCGCGTGGCCCTGGCGCGCGCGCTGGCCTGCGAGCCGCAGGTGCTGCTGCTCGACGAACCCTTTGCCGCGCTCAACCCCATGCTGCGCGCCGAGCTGCGCAACGAACTCGCGCAGGTGCGCAAGCAATGGGGAATTCCGGTCCTGATGATCACGCACGACATCGAGGACGTGCTGGCGCTGGCTGACGTGGCCTTTGTCTACAAGGAGGGGCAGGTGGTGCGGGAGATCGACCTGCACAACGCCGACAGCCGCGACTTTGCGCTGCGGGAGATTGCCGGGGTGCAGGAGGTGGAAGAGACGCCGCTGCGCAGCAAGCTGAGGGGTTTGTTGATGGGCGGCGCGCGCGAGGCCTGAACCTTCGTCATTTCCATTTTGAATCGCCGCATGTCCCGATTCAATTTGACGCCACGCCTCCACAGGCCAACACTGCCGCCATGAGCGAGCAGAAGATCGAGTTTTACAAGGGCCCCGCCGGTGGCTGGGGCGCGTTGCGCAGCGTGACGAATGCGCTGCTGCGGCAGGACATTCCGGTCAAGGGCGCGAAGACGCTGCTCTCGGCCAATCAGCCCGACGGCTTCGACTGCCCCGGTTGCGCCTGGCCCGACCGCAACCATGCCTCGACCTTCGAGTTCTGCGAGAACGGCGTGAAGGCCGTGGCCGCCGAGGCCACCGCGCGCCGCGCGGGCCCGGAGCTGTTTGCCAAGCACACGGTGGCCGAGCTGGCCCAGCAGAGCGACTTCTGGCTCGAAGACCAGGGCCGCCTCACGCACCCCATGGCCTACGACGCGGCCAGCGACAAGTACGTGCCCATCGACTGGGACGACGCCTTCGCGCGCATTGCGCGGCACCTGAACGCGCTGCCCGACCCGAACCAGGCCATCTTCTACACCTCGGGGCGTGCGAGCAACGAAGCGGCCTTCCTGTACCAGCTGTTCGTGCGCGAGTACGGCACCAACAACTTTCCCGACTGCTCGAACATGTGCCACGAGCCCAGCGGCAGCGGCATGCGCCCGCAACTGGGCGTGGGCAAGGGCACGGTCACGCTGGAAGACTTCGAGAAGGCCGACGCGATCTTCATCTTCGGCCAGA
Organism: Variovorax boronicumulans NBRC 103145; assembly: GCF_001591345.1. Taxonomy (GTDB): domain Bacteria; phylum Pseudomonadota; class Gammaproteobacteria; order Burkholderiales; family Burkholderiaceae_C; genus Variovorax; species Variovorax boronicumulans. The sequence continues at coordinate 24,923 of NZ_BCUS01000080.1, forward strand.
ACCCGGGCACCAACCACCCGCGCATGCTCGGCGAGCTGCGCGCGGCCTCCAAGCGCGGCGCGCGCATCGTGAGCTTCAACCCGCTGCGCGAGCGCGGGCTGGAGCGCTTTGCCGATCCGCAGGACAAGCTGGAGATGGCCACGCTGGGCTCCACGCCGATCAGCACGCACTACTTCCAGCTGCGCGTGGGCGGCGACTTCGCGGCGGTGAAGGGGATGATGAAGCACGTCATCGAGCGCGAAGACGCGGCGGTGGCGCGCGGCGAACCTTCGGTGCTCGACCACGCGTTCATCGCCGAGCACACCCAGGGTTTCGAGGCGCTGGCCGACGACCTGCGCGCCGAATCGTGGCCGCTGCTGGTGCAGGAGTCGGGCCTGAGCGAAGCGCAGATCCGCGCGGCGGCCGACGTGTACCTGGGCGCCAAGCGCGTCATCGCCTGCTGGGGCATGGGCATCACGCAGCACCAGCATTCGGTGGCCACGATCCAGATGATCGGCAACTGGCTGATGCTGTGCGGCCACATGGGCCGCGAAGGCGCGGGTGCCTGCCCGGTGCGCGGCCACAGCAACGTGCAGGGCGACCGCACCATGGGCATCTGGGAGAAGCCGCCGGCCGCGCTGCTCGACCGGCTGCAGCAGGTGTTCGGCTTCGAGCCGCCGCGCCAGAACGGTGTGGACACGGTCGAGGCGATCCAGCTGATGCTCGACGGCAAGGGCAAGGTGTTCTTCGCGCTCGGCGGCAACTTCGCGGCCGCCACGCCCGACACCTACCAGACCTGGAAGGCGCTGCAGCAGTGCGACCTCACGGTGCACGTGACCACCAAGCTCAACCGCAGCCACATCATCCACGGGCGCGAGGCGCTCATCCTGCCGTGCCTGGGCCGCACCGAGATCGACATGCAGGCCAACGGCCCGCAGGGCGTGACGGTCGAAGACTCGATGAGCATGGTCCACATCTCGATGGGCATCAACCCGCCCGCGTCGGAGCATCTGCTGTCCGAGCCGGCCATCGTGGCGCGCCTGGCAGCGGCCACCATCGGCGCGCGCAGCAAGACGCCGTGGCTCTGGCTGGTCGAAGACTACGCCCGCATCCGCGACAAGATCGAAGCCGTGTTCGACGACTTCAAGGACTTCAACGCGCGCGTGGCGCACCCCGGCGGCTTCCGCCTGCGCAACACGGCGAGCGAGCGCGTGTGGGCCACCGCGTCGAAGAAGGCCGTGTTCTTCACGCACGCCGTGCCGCTGGACACGCACGCCCACCGGGCCCGCGCGCGCTTTGCGTCGCAGCGCGACACGCTGGTGTTCACGCTGCTCACCACGCGCTCGCACGACCAGTACAACACCACCATCTACGGCATGGACGACCGCTACCGCGGCGTGTTCGGCCAGCGCCGCGTGGTGTTCATCCACGCCGACGACATCCGCCAGCTCGGCATGAAGGACGGCGACTGGGTCGACATCCAGACCGTGTGGAGCGACGGGCAGGAGCGCCGGGCCGATCGCTTCAAGCTGGTCGCGTACGACATCCCGCGCGGCAACCTCGCGGCCTACTACCCCGAGACGAACCCGCTGGTGCCGCTGTCGTCGGTGGCCGAGAACGCGGGCACGCCGACCTCCAAGTCGATCCCCGTGGTGCTGTCGCTGCATGTGGCGCCGGTTGCGGCGCAGGCCGACGCCGTGGCGGCATGAGCGATTCCGGGTTCGACGCCGACGCCTTTTCCATCGCGATCCTGCGCGCACTCGCCGAAGCACCGGGCGAGGGCGGCATGTCGCTGCCGCGCCTGGGCAAGCGGCTGGGGCAGGGCGCGAGCGTGGTCATGCGCCAGCTCACGCTGATGGGCGATGCCGCGTTGGGCGGCGTGCGCGGACCCGGCTGGGTGCGCGTGGTGCAGCTGGACGATCGCTGGGTCGCGCACCTCACCGACGCCGGGCGCGCGGTCGCCGAGAGCCTGCCGGCTGACGACAGCCGAGACTGAGCGGACAATGGCCGCGGCCATGGAAAACACCCCCGAACCCGACGCCCTGCCGCCCCTCGCGCGACATGCCGTGCACGTCTTCGGCGAGCGCGGCCTCGCGCCCGAGGGCGTGGTGCGCGACGACACGCTGGCCGCCGAGGTGCCGGTGGCGCTGGTGTTCAACGGCGTCTCGCACGCGGTGATGATGGCCACGCCGCAAGACCTCGAGGCCTTCGCGCTGGGCTTTGCACTCAGCGAAGGCATCCTCGACAGCGCCGCCGATTGCCGCGGCATCGACGTGCGAACGGTCGAGGCCCTCGATGCAGGCCTGCCCGAAGGCATGCCGGGCATCGAGGTGCAGCTCGAAGTCTCCACGCGCAGCTTCGAGCGCCTGAAGGACCGCCGTCGCAGCCTCGCGGGCCGCACCGGCTGCGGCGTGTGTGGCGTCGAAAGCTTCGCGGGGCTCGACCTGTCGCCGCAGCGTGTGCCGCCGCGCGACTGGATCGAACGCATCGACCTGGCCACCGTGCTGCGCGCCTTCGCCGCCATGCCGCCGCGCCAGGTGCTCAACGCGGAAGCCGGCGCGATCCATGCCGCGGCCTGGGCCACGGTCGACGGCGAACTCACCGACCTCATGGAAGACGTCGGCCGTCACAACGCGCTCGACAAGCTGCTCGGCGCGCTGGCGCGTGCGAATCGGCTGCAGGAGCCCGGCTTCGTGCTGATGTCCAGCCGCGGCAGCCACGAGCTGGTGCGCAAGTGCGCGCGCCTGGGCATCGCGGCGATGGCGACCATCTCGGCGCCGACCGCGATGGGCGTGCGCATGGCCGAGCTCAGCGGCCTGCGTTTCTGGGGGCTGTGCCGCGCGCCGCGCGGCGTGCTTTACGCCGACGGGCTCGGGTCGCCGAGCGCCAGCACCGCGTCGGCCACGGCCTCGATGCCCTGATCCGAGAGGTCGGTCGACCCCACGCGCTGGCGCTTCGTCCACGCGCGAAAGTGCGTCTCCTGCGACTTCTGGTAGTGCGGGTCGTAGTGCAACGACATCAGCTCGGCGAACAGGTGCGGCAGGTCGGCCTCGTGGGCCCACTGCTGCCAGCGCGTCACCGTTTCCTTGCCCTGCAGTTCCTTGAGCACGCCCATCTTCTCGGCGAGCGCCGCGCGGTCTTCGCCCAGGTAGGCGTAGTCGCGCAGCAGGTAGGCCAGCCGCGCCTCGGGCGTGGCTTCCACCTCGATGCACGGCGCGGCGCGCATCTGCGCCACGAGCGACAGCGGCAGCGACAGCCGCCCGATGCGCACGCTCTCGCCCTCGACATACAGCGGGCGCGAGAGGTCGATGGCTTCGAGCACGGTCGCGATGCGCGTCTCGAAGTGCTTTTGCGAAGGCTGCGCCACGCCCGGCAGCGCGCCGAGCAGCGAGCCCTTGTGGTTGGCGAAGGCTTCCAGGTCGAGCACCTGCGCGCCGCGTTCGGCCAGCGCGTGCAGCACGCGCGTCTTGGCGCTGCCGGTGGCGCCGCAGACCACGCGCAGGTCGAGCTGCGGGGTTAGCGCATCGAGCTGCGAGATCACGTGCCGGCGAAAGCTCTTGTAGCCGCCCGCGAGCTGCTGCGCGTCCCAGCCCACGAGCCGCAGCCAGGTGACCATCGAGCCGCTGCGCATGCCACCGCGCCAGCAGTAGACCAGCGGCTTCCACTTCTCGGGCCGGTCGGCCAGCGTGTCGCGCAGGTGCGTCGCGATGTTGGCCGCCACCATCGCACCGCCGATGCGGCGGGCCTCGAAGGCGCCGGTCTGCACGTAGACCGTGCCGACGATGTGGCGCTCCTCGTCGTTGAGCACGGGGCAGTTGATGGCGCCGGGGATATGGTCGAGCGCGAACTCGGCGGGCGAGCGGGCGTCGATGATCGAATCGAAGGCGTGGCGGTCGGCTACCCGAACGGGCTGGCGATGACTCATGGCTGAAGGGACCTCATGCCGCCATTGTCGGCCACTCAGGCGTAGGCGGGACCTAGGCCTTTTCGCAAGCGAGCACTCGCCAAGTCGACAAAGGTGACCAGCACGAACATGGCGATCAGCACCGTCATCGCCTGCTGCTGCTGGAAGATCGACAGGTGGAAGTACAGCAGCTGGCCCAGCCCGCCGCCGCCCACGAAGCCCAGCACGGCCGCCATGCGGATGTTCATTTCCCAGCGGTAGAGCGTGTAGGCCACCCACTGCGGCAGCACGATCGGCAGGCTGGCATAGCTGAAGGCGGCGACCGGGCCCGCGCCCGAGAGCGCCAGCGCCTGCTCGGGCTCGCGCGGTGCGTTCTCCAGCGCTTCGGCGAACAGGCGCCCGAGCACGCCGGTCGTGTGCAGCGACAGCGCCAGCGCACCCGCGAACGGCCCGATGCCGGCGGCCAGCACCATCAGCGCGGCCCACACCAGCTCGGGCACGCTGCGCAGGAA